>JAYEOM010000060.1:0-14728 GCA_034722955.1 Campylobacterota bacterium | reverse complement strand
TGATCTCTTTTGACTTTTTGGAGAGATAAACTTTGTGTGATAGGGTAGCTATGAGGGCATCCTGGAGTAGCTTGTGTTGTGGGGCATTGGGTGTGAGTATCTTGAGATAGTAGTTTTTGAGCGACAGTAGATAGCTGTTTAGCTCTTTGGTAAACGCTGCAAATCCCAGCTTTGTCTTGGAGAGTTGGGCTATCTTGGATACGGATCTTTGGAGTCTTTCGTTTTGGATATGCCTGTTTCTGCCTTTGAACTCTATACCTAAAAAGTCAAAACCATCACTGATATGTGTGACGCTGGTCTTCTCTTTGTTGAGAGTCAGCTTTATGGTTTTGAGAAATTTTCTCAACTCTTTGAGGGTACCATAGGCTTCATTTTTGCTCTTAAAGAGCATTACAAAGTCATCGGCATATCTCACAAAAGCGATATCATGCTTCTCTAGAAATCTATCCATAACATCCAGATAGATATTGGAGAGGAGCGGGGAGAGTATATCCCCCTGATGGATGCCCTGCAGATGGCTACTATAGTCAAAGTTTTGAAACCCTCCCACCTGCACAAAGAGTGATATGAGCCGCGTGATGCTTTTGTCTGAGATATGAGTATCGAGTATCTCTAGAAGTATATCATGGTCTATAGTTTCAAAAAAATCGTCGATATCGGTCTTGACGATATGCAGTCTCTTTTTGTTCAGGAAATCCGTAGTTCTATTGATCGCTTTTATGGTAGATTTGTCAGGTCTGTAGGCGTAGGATTTGTCAGAGAAGAGCTTGTCAAAGTATGGATTTAGATTTTTATATAGCACTCTCTGGACTATCTTGTCTTTGATGGCAGATAGGGCTATGGGGCGCTTCTCATCAGAGTTTGGCTTGTCTATCTCTATCTTTTTGAGTGGTTCTGGGGAGTAGAGTCCGCTTTGGAGTCTTTGTGATAGTTGTGCTATATTTTTGCCAAGCTCCCTCTCGAACTCTGCATAGCTCACCTCATCAAGTCCACTGGAGAGCTTGCTGATCTCCTCGTAGGCATCCTTGAGAGCTGACGGGAGGGTGATGTAGGAGAGAGGTTTTGTATACATTGACTTTTCTATCTGCGAGAATTTGCAAAATCATCACTGCTTACGCACTCTATCTCTTTAGAGACAAATCGTTTATCATTTGAGATGATCAAGTCACAATGCTGCTCTATAGCTAAAATATACTGTATAGTATCCTCCATATCCTTATACTCACCGTCTCTCTTCATCAGATCTATCGCAATGGTGAGTTCTTCGTAAGAAAAAGGGATGATCTCCACTATCTCTTTTAGGTAGTCAAGGGCATCCAATGCTTGATTTTTTGAAGTGTATTTGGCAGTTATGTAGTAGATATTGGTAACTATATCACAACTGGTACAGCATCTTATATCATTTTGCAGAGCATAGAGCAAAGACTCTTTGCTAGAGTTATGATGGACTCTGTTTTCATCAAATATATCGTTGAAAATATTGGCATCAAAAAAAATCCTTCTAATTTTCACTATCTGACTTTATGGATTGTATCGATATGTCTTCAGGTATCTTGCCCGTAAATATTCCCGATATCTTCTCCAGCATATCTAGTTTTTTTTCTTTTTCAAACTCTTTCATTTTATGGACTATAAGCTCTTGTATCACTTGAGACTGTTTTTTGTGCAATTTTTTAGCGAGATATTCCAAATCCATCACAACAGAGTCTGACATAGTAAAGTTTTTTCGTATGGTCACTTTTGCTCTCCTTCTGATAAATAGTATGTATTATAACATACATAAAGTGTGTTTTCTCCCAATGACAAAATACCTTTCTTGAGCAAAATATTAAGTTAATATCTTGTGTATCCTGTTTTTAAATTTACTATCACCCTCAAATTTGCTATCAAAATGTTCTTTGACCTTGCTCTTTTCATGGCTATCTAGTTCAACTTCATCTCGTAAATTTTTAAAAAGCTTATTGTCCAATTTTATAGTGGCATCTATTAGTGCGATGGCTTTACTGTAGTCATCATTAGCACTAGTTACTCTACTCTCCGCCTCTTCTCTCTTGAGTTTTTGTTGCTCCTTTTTTATCTGTTGCTCCATATCCTCTATATCAAACTTCCCATACCCTACATTGGTTTTTGCTCCTACTCCTAAATCTTCTATTATTTTAGTAAAGAGTATGATTTTTTTATCCTTTTCCAAAATCCCGTCACTCAACTCAAAATCAAACCTAAATGTCACATTGGGCAGGACTTTGATAAATCTCAGGGGTATGGGATTCTTGAGTAGATCGTCACCGTGTGGTGTGATGTAGTCATCGCCTAGTATCCTGCCGCCACTGATGATCTGTGCATCGAAAAATATATCACCGTTGTCAAATATCTCTCTTTCCAAGTTCTCTACATCTATCAGTGAGACTAAAGTCTCACCCCCGATCTCTGCTATATATTCCCAATGTCTGAACGCACTTCTCAGCACTCCCTTGATAGATGAGCCTTGGATGATGGGCAATCCGCTGGTGTAGTCGAAGTGAAAGCCCAATATGGCTTGACCTTCAATACCTGGCAATTCATGTGCATTGCCGCTGCCTAGCAGCAGTCCTGGATAAGTAGTGGTAGCTTTGAAGTGTGTAGAGCCTAGTATCTCTGTCTCTTTTATGGTTGGAGTTTTTTTTATCAACTCATCTACTTTTCTGGATATATCCTTTTCATTTGCTTTTGGATTGGTCCAGTCTCTTATAGCGGTGAAATAATCCTTATAAAAGAGCCAACCTAGATTTGGATTACTCATCTTTATCACCTTTTTTGAGCTTGAAAGTTCTGATACTTAACTTGATGGCTATAGATATATCTAGTATCTGCTCTTTGAGATGGTTGCGACTCTCTCCACGCTCTTCTCTAACCAATACCTCTCTCAGGAGTGAAACATCATCTCTGTTGTCTCTTAGGATATTGACTATGAGATACGATAGATACTCTTTGTTCTCCTTTGTGGAGGCATTGGTATTTTCAAATAGTGCTAGCGTAGGTAGCAGTCCACTCTGCATCACACTCGCACCAAATGAAGATATATATCCATTGTAAGCTGATGGGATAACACCGTCATCAAAAGTAGCATCCAACACCTTTATCGCCTTGGGTATATACCTCTCTATGCTCTTCTTGCTCATAACGATACCTTTTTGACCAGACTAAATCCATACCCTATGGATTTGTTGGCTCCCAACTGTACTTTGTGACCCTCTGTGCCAAATCTGTTTTCAAACCCTTTGATCTTCTGATCATAATCTTTTGGGTCTGTATTGTCTATATTTGGTTTGCCGATGCAGAAGAAAAACTTGGACTTTTTGGGTACGACCTCTTCATACCAGAGGTTTTGGCTCACTCCATTTTCGAGTGCATTTCTAGCTAGTACAGGCAGGTCTAATTCTGCGAAATCACTATCTGCAAAGAGTGCAAGATCAACACCTAAAAATTCTGTAAGTTTCGAGACATCAAAGTTTTGATATTTGGCTGGATCATCTTCGAGTCTGGTCTTTGGAATATCTTCAAAGATAATAGGATTATTTTTTTGAGGATTCAACTTTGAAAGGTTTGTAAGTGCTTGTGTTAATTCTTTATTAAACTCTATATCGAAATTTTCTATCGTATCTAACAGACTCTTGATGACTGAGGGGCTTGTAGCGTTGAAGTATGGCTTGGCATCGCTTCGTACTGGTCGAGTAAGTAGCTGTGCCTCAAAGAAACTATAGGCTCCTGTAGCATGAGAGTTCTCATCATCATTGGCACCTCCAAAGATATACTTGACCATCAGTGTATCATCCAGCTTTTTGCCATCACTATCATACTGTGTGAAATGCTCTCTAAAGGCACCCTTTAGACTACTGCTATTGATATTGGGCAGGTTGGTGATGGCATCTCTCTGCACTTGGTTGTCTATGACATCAAAGTTGATATCCCCTGCTCCTACATGGAGGTTGCTGAGTGTCTCTATGGTGTATAGTTCTGTTTTCATCTATTTTGTCCTTTTTCGTAAGTGTGTTTATTGTAACCGATCCGTTGGCAGTTTTTATTGTTTAGGTTTTTTACTAGTTCATCCGATGGGTTTATAAAAACTGAACCTTTCTCATAGAGAAATATTTTTGTACTTTTTTGAAATGCATTACTCTTGGTCGCATGCTTTTTGTTCTGTAAGCTCTGGAAACTTATCTCACTAGTAATAGCAAAAACACAATGTTCTTTGATAGGTAGAGTGATATAGGCATCGCTCATGAGTGTCAAATAGCCATTTTCATCACTATACTCCAAACTGTCATTATCCTCTCTGATCTCCAGCTTGAAGCTGCTTCTGTCTGCTCCTAGATGGATGATGGAGTCTCTCAACTCATACTCGCACTCAAGATAAAATGCAAACTTGAAATCATATTTTAGTAGATAGGAGGTTTTTTTGAAGAGTGAGTCATCCTCTCCTCCTGTCTTGTTGCCTGTCTGCTCTATGGGTTTGAAGATATCGCCTGATGATAATTTTTCACTTGTTTTTGTCTCTACAAAATTATCATAAATATCTATTTCTGGATTATAGCTTTCTAGTAAGCCATCTTTGTAAGTATAAGAATCAATATCTACTTTTTTGATATATTGTTTTTGCTCCTGTATCAAAAAGATCGAACCAAGAGATTTGATAATACCAAAATCCTGTAAACCTTCAGAGCCTATATCAAATTTTTCAACTCCTACTAGAGCTTCTGCCTCTTTTTTCTTCTGCTTATCTACCCATTCACCTCTCACTTTGCGTGTCAAAACTCCTGACTGGGTCATGATCTCTTTTTTGAGCATCCCCAAAACTGCACTCTGTTGAGGGAATTGCCGTGATTTGACCAGATAGGTGCCTTTCTCCTCATCGCCCTTCTTGCCAAAAGTCGTATCTCCTCCGAACAGAAAAGGCTCTAGTGGTGTAAGCGTGACTAGATATCTCATGCTTTGTCTCCTTTTACAAATATTATAAACTGTTCTACCAATTCAAAATAGAGATCACTATTTGATATATCATCACAGATAATGTCATAGCGACCTTCCACTGCATAATCACTCAAATCTATCAATACCTCTACTCTACTCATAAGATTGATATTGTTTTTTTCACAAACTCTTATTAATTGCTTTATATCGTGAATCTTTGGAACATCTACACCATTTTTGGATAGAAGGTTTTTGAGAAGCTTTTCACTGCTTTGCTGCAAATCAAAATATATTTTTTCTATATATATCTCAATATCATCATTTTCAAAGCTTTTAAAAATAGCTTTTGCAGTATTGAAATCAATTATTGCTTTATACAAAAATAGATCGGCACTATTTTTTATATCATTCTTTTTCATATAAAATCTCTCCTTTTTGTCTGGCATCATATAGGGCAGTATTTATCCAATTTTTATCACTATGAGTTTGATAGTAATCTTCATCTACTAGAATAATATCCATTGGCATATCTATCTCGCCAAGAAGTTTTCTGATCTCTCTCTTTTCTTGCATTTTTGACACTACCTTTTCTTCAACTATACAGATATCCAAATCACTGTCTTTGTGAGGGGTTCCATAAGCATAACTGCCAAAAAGGATGATTTTGTTTATATCTAAAGATTTCAGCATTACAGGAATATCTTTTTTTATTTTTTCAATATCTATCATGACTTATCTCCTTGAATAAACTTGATAAATCTAAGTGTTGTATAGACTTGTTCTATGGTTGCTACATAGATGAAATCCACTAAATGATCAAAAAACTCTTTGTTATTTTTATGCTCATCTTTATTGAAGTAGTTAACAAAAAAGTTTGTTAGTTTGGTTTTGTCATTTTTGATATTTGACAATGTGGTTTCATATGTAGCTATCTTGTGATGTATTGAGTCTAGGAAGTTACCGATATTGTCTTTGTCATTTACACTTGAGGTAAAAGCTAAAAATTTACTGTAAATTTCATCATCACCTTTGTGTATCACAGTACTGAAGCTTTGACCGCTGTGTTTTGTGATATTGAAGGCTATGTTGTTTCTCTGCTCATTTTTTGCTTTGTCAAAAAGTAACTCTCTTGAGTTTTCTACTGCTTCATAGAGTGGATATTTTATATAGTTTATACTGATACCAAAACTCAGTGTTGCCTTATCTATGTTGAAACTTTGTGATATATCTTCGCATAAGTCAAAAATAGTTTTTGTTCTATCTCTTGAGATCGTAGGTGCTATAAACATCAAGTCATCACCCCCTGCAAAGATGGTTTGACCTCCAAACTCTCGTATGAGATGGTTTGACTCCATACAGTAACCAAAAAGACTTTTGGAGATATTTTCTATATTGGCTTTATCTTTGATAGCTTCGCCCATCTTGTCACCATCGGCATGCACGACACAGTAGTATTTATGATACGAAAGCTTCTTCAAATCATCTATGATATTTTTATTGGCTGTAAGAAAATTATCTCTGTCTCCCTTTTTTCTGCTAAGAGATGAGATAAAGCTATCACTAGAAGAGAGTTGATAAAAAAGCTCTTTTGTATCTAGATAGGGGCTGAGTGCTTCTATGGGATTTTCATCACCTATCTCTTTTGCCAAATAATTTATCTGTAGATACTCTTCTACATCTTTATGATTCAACCCTAGCTTGGATGCTGTATCTTTTGAGATATTTTCAATGACTCTTTTTAGTTTATAGATATCACTCTCTTGCTCTTGTGACTTAAAAATAAATCTGTCGTGAAAAAGACCCACTTTACTGCTCTCATCAAAGATAGAGTCATCTTTTATATAGGGGATGACAAACTCTCTACTCTTGAACTCTTTGATGATATTTCTCATAATATAGCTAAAGATATAGCTACTTGCAAAAAGCTCTTTGGGATTCTTGGCATTTGCCAGTGTCTTGTATATCGGTCCTATGGTTAGTGCTATGTAGGTCATCTATTTTACCTCACTGATTATATTGTCATTTTTCTCTACAAACTTTAAAAATTTATGCAAATCAAATTCACTTTTGGATGGTGTATTAATGGTGAAACTGCTTTGTTTATACTGAAAAATAAAAGGTTTACCCATTATCTTTTCATAACTTTTATCTCCTAGAAGATATATGCTGTTTCCAATAATTTTATAAATAATTGGAGAGGCAAACCTCTCTATCTCTCCACCATCTATCGTTACAGTTTTGTTACCTCTGTCATATTCATTGATACCGGCAGTTCCCAACATCGCTCTGATATATCTATATTGACCTCTTGTATCGCAGTCTATCGGGGGCTTTCCTGTTGCTAAAACTGAAAACTTCTCTTTGATATTTCTCTTTTCCCATCTAATGTTTTGGGTACACATGTATTGGAAAAGTAAAGATTTATGATATTGTATGAAATTGATTCCAGATTTTAATTTTTTGTGAATAGTGTCAACTTTAACTTCCCATTTACTTATGTCGCCAACATTTGTTATCTTGAAGACAATTGGATAATATTTTCTTAATACAGTTTCAGCATTCTCTATACTTTTACCAAAACTACCATACCCTTTTGTACTTCTGGATCCAAAGTTTGTAATCAGTAAAAAATCATTAAAATATCTATTTATTGATTCTATCAAATCAGTTCTGTATGAAAAGAAAGTAACGATAACACTCTGACTTTTGATAGTGTATTTAAATTCATCTCCTTGAGCTGAATTATTGGCAAAATACAAAAAGTTGTTGGGAGTGCCTTTAACCCCTTGCCCATTTATTGCAATAGTTACTTTATAATCCAATGATTTGTGTCCATTGGCATTTTTGATGAATGGGATATCTTCAACATTGTGCAATAAAAACCTGTCAAACTTCGGTTTCAACTCTGTAGCCCTCAGCGTTGCTCCGTTCTGACCACTCTGGAAATGGATGATTGGGGTGTGCTGTTTCAGTGTGAACTCTGCCTTAAATTTACTTTTGTTCATTTTTTTTCCTTAAAATAACGCTTTAAGCCAATTGGATATGGTGTCTAAAAAGCCTTGTGGGAATATATTCATACCAAAAAAACCAGTGATAAGAGACAAAAAGAGCAGAGGAAAACCCCAATATTGCAATCTATCCATTTTTTTGGTATTCTCATTGCCCTCTATCATTGAGACATATCTATGCAATTCCCCTATCTCATTGTCCAAGTCTTTGATGTCACTATCTATCCTCAGTATCTCTCTAGCTTGATCATATAGCTCTAGACCTTGGTCTTTGGCTGTTATCTCTCTGAAGTAGAAGCTATTTACGAACTGTATATATCGTTTGTATAGATCTTCGACTTTAATATCTGTGCCTTTAGTGTCTATCTCTTTAGCTATATCACTCACCTCTTTGGAGAACTTCAATATAGTAGCCCTCAGCATCAAGAGTAGAGAAAACATCTGAAAATAGATCGTCTGCATATGCACCTCAACAGTCTCTCTGATAAACTCACTCTCATCTGCCACACATACAAAAGAGTATCTGCTGATACCATACATAGTACCATAGCCCTGCCATCTGGGATAGGTGGCTTTTTTGACTAGATTGTTTTGCATTTCACGATTTTGGACATTGAGACCATTTCCATCTATGAAAATATACTCATACCACTTACTATTTTTCATATAATCTCTTTTCAGATCATTTGAAAAACTACTGTTTTTGTAAAAACTTATAACGAACATTCTATCATCTATGGCTGTTCTTATTTTCTCTTCTGGTAGAAACTCTGTTATGATTTTTGAGAGTTTTATTTTTGTGGGTTGTTGATCGTATCTAAAATCTTCTTTTATATCTTTTAATCGAATATAGTTTGGGACAAGAGTGCATTGGAGTTTTTCATCTAAATATTCGGGATAGATTCTCCTGCCATAGTCATTGATTTCCAGGATATCTTTGATATCTGAATATGATCTATTTTCTATATGAAAAGATAATATCCCTACACCTGTCTTAAACACTCTAAGGTTTACACTTTTAAGATTTAATTCATACTCTTTTGATCTGCTGATGACAAACTGACTATCCCTATACTCATCTTTGGTATAAAATGAAGAGTTTGCATCCTTATCTTTGGTAAACATACTATCTTTGAAGAAGCTATGAAAATATGCTATCTCATTATAGTTGTCTTTGTGTTCCTTATATTGCCAGCTTTTGGCTTCGATGATCTCTCTCTTGTGATCATAGCACTCTATGATAAATGGCAACATAAAAGTATGGCAACTATATATATCTTGTGGCATACAAATCCTTTAGCTCTTATGATAGCACTTTTGGATAAAATTAAATTAAAAAGTAGCGATATGACACTCATCACTATCATCAGCAGAGACCTCCACGAGCTTGTACCCATCATCTTTGAATTTATAGATAGAACAACCAAACATATACTCATCTACGACGACAAAGAGAAGCACTATGCACTCAAGATACAGAGATGGATAGTATCACTAGCACAAGAGGTGGAGCTCATAGAGGTAGACGAGGACTCCAAGGCAGATATGCTCTCCATCCAAAACCATATCAATGGTATCGATACTACAGAACTCTATCTCAATGCCACCAATGCAGATACCGCACTGCTAGTCGTACTCTCTGGGTCTATCCTACACAATGGGGGCAAGATAGTAGCCTATGACAAGTTCGAAAATAGCTACAATCTGATAGATGAGAGTGGATTTGGCAGTCACACTATCACCCACAACATGATGGTAGATGACTTTGTACTCTCTCTGGGTTATCAACTCACCAATGAGATAGATAAAGCGAAGATATTGAGCAAAAAAAAGTCACTGCTGCTGCTCTTTGGCGACTTCAATATCCTCTTTAGGATCAGGAGATACCTGCACCAGAACAGACTACAGGCGATAGCCTCTGCATACCCTGGGCAGATAGAGGCTCTTATAGATCTAGGTATGATAGGGAGTGACTACAGGGCATTGAGAAATATCAGTTATTTTGGTACGCTGTTTGAGGAGTTTACCTATCTTAGCCTTTTGTGTTACGATTTTGACGATATTAAAGTGGGTGCGGTACTGCTCTTTGACTCTGCAGAGGATGATCCCTATGATATAGAGATATTCAACGAGTTTGATATACTGGCTATCAAGGAGAACCATATCTATACCATAGAGTGCAAACTCGGAGACAATATATCAGCTCAGGATATCATCTACAAGAGCGACTCCCTGCTGGGATACTTCGGTGATGACAGCAAAAATATGATCATCAATATATATCCTGACAATAGCCACAAAATACAAAAACCCAAAACACTGTTTGGCAAAAATGCAAAACTCAGAGCGATCACAAATAGTATAGAGATATACAATGCCCATACCTTTGGTACAAAGAAATTTCACAAAAAGATATCACCATTTTTCCAACTAAAAAAGAGAGTTTTTCTACTCGGCGGATATGACCTGGAGATGAGAACTATCAAAAAGCTGCTAGATAGATATGCTCAAGTCTACTATGATCACTCTCTATCATGGGGGGCAAAGCTCGGTAGCTATAGCGACCGACTCAAAAACAACTATCTATATATAGGTATAGAACTCATAGAAGATATAGAACTACCGGCAAACTATCTAACTATAGACCACCACAATGAGAAACAAAAAAACAAGAGTTCACTGGAACAGGTAGCTGATACGCTAGGGGTACAACTGAGCAGGCAGGAGATGCTCATAGCCCTCAATGACAGCGGATACATACCAGCTATGAGAGAGTTTGGTGCAAGCCAAAACGAGATAGATGAGATACGCAAAAAAGATAGAAAAGCCCAAGGAGTTACCAAAAAAGATGAGCAATTGGCGATAGAATCTATAAAAATGCAAAAAAAAGAGGGAAATACTACAGTAGTCAAGGCATTCACAGATAAGTTTTCACCTATAGCCGACAGACTCTATGGTAAAAATATACTGATCTACAACGACAGCAAACTCAACTACTATGGAGATGGTATAGAGAAGATAGTCACAATGTTTCGACATATAGTAGAGGAGCAAAAAGCCTACTATGGGGGTGGGTTTGGATTTTTTGGTTTTGATGAGCATAGTTTCAGCAAAAGTGAAATATTGGAGTTTAGAGATGAGATCTTGAAAATGCAAAAAAAATAGCTATTTCAAGCTACGCATAGACTCATCATTTGGGTACGATGGTCACTAAAGTATTGTCCGCTACGATACATCTGTAGTTGGGAAAAGAGGGCAGTACAAAGTTTGAATGGCGATACTCGATATGGGATATATCTCTCTCTATCAATTTCATAGCATTTAAAACCTGCTTTTTGGTATAGTCTCTAAACTTGAATACCCTCTGTAAAAACCTCTCACCCGCGTGATACGATACTCTCACTGCAATCCTTTTGAAAAAAATTTTGAGTACTCTTTGGTTTGAGTATCTCTAGCCATCTCAGGCAACACACTATCTCTGCAAACACACTACACCCATAGAACCGGAGGCAGCACAACGGTTGTGAGTTTTTCTAATTTCAGCATTTAAGCTCCTTTTGTAATAAATGGTAGATAGCTATCTCAAGCTACACATAAAGGCATAAGCCTTACTTTTTATCCGACAACAACTTTTTCCCTGCTACAGCTGTTGCAACAACAGTCACAATCTGTATACATACTGGAATCGGTATCATTTGGATCCTTTTTGTGGTATTAAATATGATGAGTACTCTTTGTTTCGAGTATCTCTAGCCATCACAGGCAGTATTTTTTTATGTTAAAGGTTCTCTTCTATCTCTTTAACTATAATGCATACTAATTCACATAGCATTGACTCTCCTTTGTATTATATTTTGACGCAAAGCTTTGAAACCTTTTGTCTATATGTGCAAACTTTAGAAATCTCAACTAAATATAGATATAATCTAAAATCTAAGACGAGACTCTTTTGTCTATATGTGCAAACTATCAAAAAGGTAAAGCAATGAATCTGCGAGAAAAACAGCTAAAACTACAATCACAGACTATCGAAGATTTTGAAGAGAAAATGCAAAAGATCATTGACAAAAAATCAAAAAATCAAAAACGATCAACCAAAGATACCTTCAGCAAAATATATCTCAAGAGACTCTCAGATGAGATCTGTACCCTGAGAAATAAAAAGATGCCCAAAGTAATAGAGAAGATATTTATCAGCGATAGATACAAAAGCGAGATATGCAAACTGTATGGCGAGGAGAGTTTGCCAGACTACAATCTCAAAGAAAAAGCCAAAAATATTGCCATAGGATTGCAAGACAAGGTAAATGACAAATCCATCTACGGTCTCAATCCTAAAAAAGTCAAAAGAGAGGGTAGAGTCGAAGCATCTGTCATCAAGAGAACTTTTGAAATACTCAAAGATAAAAATGTAGATCTACAGAGCAGTATAGAGGAGCTGGGGCTCAAGCAGAAAGAGCAGGTTATGTCTCTAGCCACCATACTGCTCAGCAGTGGTGAAGTGGCATGGATAACACTCCAGACTCTATCTGGTTTACTAGTCAAAGATCTACATAGCGAAGATGACAACTCTACAAGCAGGCAAGGGATCACCAATACTATAGCAGAGTCTCTCTTTGAACATGTCGCCTTTAGATTCAAAAGAGACAAGCTCAAGATAGAGGCTTGGGAAAACGATACAGAGATAGATGTAGCCATAGAGCTCTTTGCCGAATTGATAAATTTGGGTATCTTAGAAGAGTACGAAAAAGATGGGGGCTTTCTGAACTATAAATTTAGCAAAGCATTTGAAAAAGAGAGCCGAAACATATACAATGCGATACTCAAATATACACCACCATCATTTGAACCTATGATTGTTCCCCCGACTCCATGGACGACTATAGATGATGGAGGGTTTCTCAGGGATTTGGATAGCTCGCCAAAATACGACCTATCTATAATGAAATCAAAGACCAAAAGAGACGGACAAAATGTAGAGAGTCGCAGGGAGACATTTAGCCCCAAACTGCTCAAGGCCATCAATATAATACAAGATACCAAATGGCAGATAAACAGTGATCTGATCGATGATATAGAGAGTCATCTAAAGCTGCTGAAAGAGCAAGCAAAAGAGAGGATAAAAGAGCTGAAAAAAGAGAAAGAAAAAAGATACAGCTCCCTCAAAGAGATAAAGACAAAACTTCAAGGACAAAAAGAGCTGCTCGAAGAGATGGGGTTTTCCGAGGAGAAGATAGACGAAAATATCCTAGAGAAATATCAGGAACAAAAAAGAGCGAGAGAGGCACATCAGGAGGTGCTGACTGGCATTGGTACACTCGAATGTGAAATCAATATCGATAAACTCACTATCGAAAAAGCCAAAAAATATGCAAAATATGATGAGATATACTTCGTATGGCAGGTAGACTTCAGAGGCAGAACATACCCTGCACAGCCACTACTCAATCCCCAAGGAGACGATTTGGCAAAAGCACTGCTGAGATTTGCTATCAAGAAGCCTCTAGGAGAGAGTGGTGAGAGGTGGTTCAAGATCCACGGAGCAAATCTCTATGGCGAGGACAAGATATCTTTTGATGACAGGGTCAATTGGATAGATATACACAAAGATGATATTCTTGGAATTTTTGCAAACAGAGATAGATTTGATAGTACATTTTTGCGGAAGGCAGATAAACCCTATGGCTTTCTAGCATTTGCTTATGAGTATAGAGGATTTATCGAAGATCCTGACAACTTCAAGTCAGCTCTGCCTATAGCTATGGATGGCTCAAACAATGGCTTCCAGCATATCACTGCACTCCTGCGAGACAAAAAGGGAGCATCAAAAGTCAATGTTTTGCCATCAAAAGATCAAGAAACACCTAATGATATCTATAAAGATGTTGCCATCAAGACAAAAGAGCTGATAGATAGAGATAGTGGATATATCATCAAAAAAGATAAAACGGAGATAAGGATAGAGAAAAAATATATAGATGAAATCTATCTGGAGATTAGCAGGGATTTGACCAAGAAAAATGTCATGACAGAAGTTTATGGGGCAGGAGCCGATGCAAAACTATCACAGATAAAAGATTATTTGAATGACAATCTGCAAGAAAAACTGCAATGGGATGAAGCGACTACAGATGCTATCTCTATATATCTAAGGGACAAGATAGGGGAGGCTATGAGCCAAGAGCTATCATCATCGAGCACCTATAAAGAGTGGATGAAGAAGATAGCCAATAAGTCAGCAAAACAAAACAGAGAGTTGAGATGGAAGACACCCATCATAGGACTAGAGGTGATACAAGAAGAGTTCAAGACCAAGATAGATAAGATATCCACAAAATACAATGGCAAAAAATACTCTATACAGATCAGAATACCTACAGACAAGATAGATCACACAGAACAGACCAAAGGCATATCCCCCAACTTTATCCACTCGCTAGATGCCACTCATCTGTTTTTAACTGTTCTGGAGTCACAAAAAAAAGGTACAGACTCTTTTGCCACTATACATGACTCATTTGGGACTCATGCCTGTGATATAGATACTCTTCTTGAAGCTACCAAAGATACATTTGTGCAGATGCACAAACTGGATATATTGACAGATCTAAAAAGTGATATGGAGCATGAGTATAGTATAGAGCTGGATGATATAGCATATCAAGATAGTGTAGAGACATTTGATATAGAGAGTGTCAGGGATTCACTATACATCTTTTCATAAGGAAGTGTACAAAACAAATCTACCCATATGGATAGTATAGAGCATAGGG
>JAYEOM010000059.1:0-43101 GCA_034722955.1 Campylobacterota bacterium | reverse complement strand
TGCAGTGTGAGTGGCTGTATCTGTCCTAGAGTCTTCACAAATGTAGCTTTGCATCTTTGTGGCACTTCACGACTAGCATATAGATCCTCCCACAATATAGAGTTGTTGATCGGTATAGATAGGCATAGCGGATCTATATCTCTCTCAATAGTGATCTTCTGTATGGAGTCATAGCCATCATCGTGGCTTGCCTTGACTCCTTTGTATTGGAGTGCAAGTATATTTTGGGCTTCCAAGCCAAAAATAGATAGTCCTATTAGTAATAATAACTTTTTCATATCATACATCCTTATATTATATGATGATATATTATCAATAAATATCTATATTTTGGCTTTGATAATCCTCTCACCATATTGAGTTAGAAGTCACTAAAGGCAAATAAAGTATAATATCAAAAGAGAATAATAATTTTTAGAAAAGGTTACTATGCGAGTATTAATTACAGGGATCGATGGTTTTACTGGAGTACATCTAGAGAAGCATTTAAAAGAGCATGGATATGATGTTTATGGTACAGTTATTGGTATACCTACTAATGAGCGGTACTTTATGTGTGATATTACAGATAAAGCACAGATCGATAGAGTAGTAGAGAGTGTCAAGCCAAACTATGTCATACATATAGCAGGGTTGGCTCATGTGACTCAAAATCATGCATCTATGATCTATGATGTCAATGTCATCGGGAGTGAAAATCTTTTGCAATCTTTGGTTGACAATGGCGTGAAACCCAAAAAGATACTCATGGCAAGCTCTGCAACTATCTATGGAAATCAAGGCAAAGAGACACTCGACGAATCGATGTCTCCAAAACCGGTAAACCATTATGGGTGCAGTAAACTAGCTATGGAGTATATGGCTGCCAACTTTTTTGATCGTCTTGATATTATATTGATGCGACCATTTAACTACACGGGATCTGGACAAGATAGCAGTTTTCTTATCCCAAAGATCACTAGTCACTACAGAGAGGGTAAAAGAGAGATTGAGTTGGGCAATCTAGATGTAGCTAGAGAGTTCAATGATGTTCGAGACATTTGTCACATCTATGAAGAGCTTATGCTCTGTCATGCCTCATCGGAGACTGTCAATATCTGTACAGGAAGAGCTATACCTCTGATGCAAATCATCGATGATATGAATGAGATAGCAGGCTACAAGATCAATGTGACTGTAAATCCTGCATTTGTAAGAGAAAATGAGATATATATACTCAAAGGATCTACAGTGCATCTCGATGAGCTGATAGAGTACCGACCTCAGTATACTATTGCGGATACACTTAGAGAGAAGTACAGTTGCGGTTAGGCTTTGGTGTAACCTTTCTATCTCAAAGAGTTGCACATGGCAAATATGATGGGATAGGTGTCTACACTATAGCAATGTGGAGTGCCCTCCGTAACGGATCAAACACTCTCTGCCCATTGAGTTTTAGTGGTGACTCGGAGCTATTGATGGAAGATCTGCTGGGGGCAGAGGTTGACCAGGCACCACTCTCTTATCCTCTGCATAGTGCTATATCTGCTCTATCTGGCAGAGCTTGGGGTGAGATGTCAGCTTATGAGAAAAAAATAGACCTCTTTTTTGCTCCAGATCATCATATCCCTTTTTTGAAAAATACTCCTGTTGTTGCAACGGTTATGGATATTATCCCTTTTGTTCATCCTGAGTGGGCATCTCCTACGCTGAGAAAGAGTAAAAACTATACTTTCAAAAAAGCTGTAGAGTCTGCTACGCATATCATAACCATATCCCAACAGAGCAAAAGAGATATCATAGAGTATCTGGATATAGATAGTGATAATATCTCCGTAGTTCCTCTGGGTGTTGATCGGCAGTTTTTTATACGAAGATCACCTGAGTCCAAGCGAGAGCTGACACAAGAATATAGTATAGATAGGGATTTTTTTCTTTTTGTTGGTACGCTGCAGCCAAGAAAAAATATTGTACGCTTGATTCAAGCCCATAGAGTACTCCCAGAGAGTATCAAAAGAGAGACTATGCTTATTCTTGTAGGTCAGGATGGATGGGGTTCGGATGAGCTGAAGAGTGAGATAGATGAGATGATCAAATCAGGTGATGGTATTTGGCTCTCATATCTTCCGCAGGATGAGGTCTTGACATTGATGCAGTCAGCCAAAGCGATCGTATATCCATCACTCTATGAAGGGTTCGGTCTGCCGATCATAGAGGGATTTGCTTCTAAAACACCTGTCATAACATCCAATACAACCTCTATGCCGGAAGTTGCTGGAGATGCTGCACTGCTTGTTGATCCTCTCTCTACCAGATCTATAGCAGATGCGATGCAACTATTGGTCGAAGATGATAATCTCTGCAGAGAGTTGATCAGTAGAGGTGTAGAGCGTGTCAAACAGTTTACTTGGGAGATTTCTGCCCAAAAACATCTCGAAGTTTTTGAATCAATCGCTTTTAAAAACAGAATTTAATATGATTTTCATTCTATATCTACTATAATACACTCTTAATTTAGCCTTAGAGGGTTGTGCTTACATGAAGATTTTACAGTTTGGTAAATTTTATTATCCCACCTTTGGTGGAATGGAACGCGCAATGTTTGAGATCACTGAAGGTCTCAATGATAAAGGCGTAGAGTGTGATGTCCTCTGCTCTAATACCAAGCTTTTCAATGAAGAGAGTTTTTTTGGCAACTATACAGTTTATCGTACAGCATCTTATGGTATCCTCAGCTCTACATCTATGAGTCCCAATATGATCGTGCAGCTGTGGAAGAGACATAAAGATTATGATGTGATTGATGTTCACCATCCCGATCCTATGGCATTTTTGGCACTTTTTATCGTGCGTCCCAAAACTAAACTTGTGATACATTGGCAATCGGACATCGTGAGACAGCAATTTTTAGCTAAACTTTTTCTCCCTTTGCAAAACTGGGTACTCAAGCGTGCAGACAGAGTGATACTTGCGTCAGAGACATACGGTAAACACTCACCGGATATCCAAAACTATCTGGAGAAGATGGAGGTAGTGCCTATCGGTATAGAGGATAAGTCTCTTCAAGTTGATAACAAAAAGCGAGAAGAGATCAGATCAAAATATAGCAACAGGAAGATCATCCTTGCATTAGGAAGATTGGTCACATATAAAGGTTTTGACAACCTCGTAGAGGCAGCCAATTATCTTGATGATGATTATATTATTTTGATAGGAGGTACCGGTCCTGAAGAGGAGAGTCTCACAGCCTCTATAGAGAATCACCATCTACAAGAGAGAGTTAAAATGCTTGGGTATATCAGTGAAGAGGAGAAGTATGCCTATTTTGATGCTGCTACACTCTTCTGTCTCCCCTCGGTAACTAAAGCAGAAGCGTTTGGCGTTGTTCTGATAGAGGCTATGGCATTTGGCAAACCGATTGTGTTGAGCAATATAGAGGGTTCTGGTATGAACTGGGTCAATCAAGAGGGTGTAACTGGATTGCAAGTTGAACCAAGAGACCCCAAAGTATTAGCCCAAGCCATTAAAAAGATATGCAGTGACAGAGAGCTCTATCAACTCTTTTCAGATAATGCGACGCAGCGATTTCAAGATCTCTTCAAAAGAGAAAAGATGATCGATTCGCTGATAAAACTCTACAGCTCTATTATCTAACACAGAAGAGAGATATCATGAAAAAAAATATTGTCTATATGGGAACACCGCAGTATGCCCAGATAATACTGCAAACCCTGCTCGATGCTAAAGATATAGAGGTCTCTTTAGTTCTGACTCAGCCTGATAGACCAGTAGGAAGAAAAAGGATTTTGACGGCACCGCCAGTCAAAGAGTTGGCACTACTAAATGGAATAGAGGTACTGCAACCAGAGAGATTGAGACAATCAGGTATCAGCGAGAGGATCAAAATATCCAAACCAGACTTTATTGTGGTGGCAGCCTTTGGGCAGATGCTTCCCAAGAGTATTTTGGATATTGCTCCATGTATCAACCTCCATGCATCACTTCTGCCAAACTATAGAGGAGCTAGTCCAGTACAGCAATCCCTGCTCAATGGAGATAGATATAGTGGTGTAACATCGATGCTGATGGAGGAGGGTCTAGATAGCGGTCCTATACTAGGGTATACCTATTTTGGGATTCCGGAAGAGATGCGTCTTCAAGGGCTGATGAGAGAATTGAGCGAAGAGGCTTCTATCTTGACACTTGATACTATCCGAAACTTTGAAACTATTGAGCCTATACGCCAAACCAGAGCAACTGCTAGTTATTGTACAAAAATTCGTAAAAGTGATGGAGAGATATCATTTACAGATGCTGAAGCTCTATACAATCGATATCGTGCTTTTGAGGGGTGGCCTGGAGTATATACTGCTCAAGGTTTGAAGATTGTAGATATGACGATAGCAGATATAGACAATAGATATCAGAGTGCTGAAATTCTTGATATAGAAGAGAAGAGTATTGTAGTGGGGTGCGATATAGGTTCAGTACGAATATTGACACTGCAGCCGGCATCCAAAAAAGCTATGGATGCCAAATCCTATCTACTAGGAAGGGGACTCAAGATTGGAGATCTACTCATTTGATACACTCCCCTCAACGCAAAAGTATCTGATTGAGGAGATAGAGAGTGGCAGATTGACTGCTCCTGTTGCTGTGATCTCAACAGAGCAGAGTGATGGCATCGGCAGTAGAGACAGTAGCTGGATCGGAGGAGATGGAAACTTTTTTCTCTCTTTTGCTGTAGATATTGACCAGTTGCCAAAAGATCTATCCTTGGGGTCTGCCTCTATATATTTCTCATTTATTATGAAAAAGCTGTTGCTCTTGGAAGGGGAGGGGGTTTGGCTTAAGTGGCCAAACGATCTCTATCTAGAAGATAAAAAAGTGGGTGGCACTATCACAAAAAAAGTTAACAATACTCTAGTGTGTGGAATTGGGATCAACCTTCAAAGTTCTAAAAAGAGCTTCAGAGTACTCCATAGCGATATCTCAGCAAAAAATCTTCTGAAAAAGTACCTGCAAGCAGTTGAAAAGTTTCCAGAATGGAAGCAGATATTTAGAGAATATCAGATAGAATTTGTGCGAAGTAGAGAGTTTTCTGTTCATATTGAAAACTATCAAAAAAGCCTTCAAAACGCACTTCTATGTGAGGATGGTTCATTACTCATAGAGGGAAAGAGAGTATTTAGTCTACGATGAGTGAAGTAATCAGTATAGCTAACCAAAAAGGCGGTGTAGGCAAAACTACTACAGCTGTCAATCTCGCAGCCTCTTTAGCTGATAAAGGCAAACGAGTATTGCTAATAGATGCAGATCCGCAATCCAATGCTACTACAAGCTTGGGGTATAGTCGTGGTGATTATGAATTTCATATTTACCATGTACTCTTGGGGATTAAGAGGCTCCGCGAAGTGATTTTGAAAACTGATATTGATGGGCTATCTTTGGCACCATCCAATATGGGATTGGTAGGGATAGAGAAGGAGTTTTACAATCCTAAAAAGACAAATAGAGAGTTGATTCTGAAAAAAAAGATACAAGAGGTAAAAAACAGATATGACTATATTATTATCGATTCACCTCCGGCACTAGGACCCATTACTATCAATGCTCTGAGTGCTTCAGACTCTGTTATTATCCCAATACAGTGTGAATTTTTTGCTTTAGAGGGTTTGGCTCAACTTTTAAATACTGTTAGTCTGCTCAAAAAAACAATCAATCCAAAGTTGAAAATCAAAGGTTTCCTTCCAACCATGTATTCAAATCAGAACAATCTATCCAAGCAGGTTTTGGCAGATCTTTCACACCATTTCAAAGATAAACTCTTTCACTCTAAAAAAAATAAAGAGTGTATTGTTGTACCAAGAAATGTAAAAGTAGCCGAGAGTCCTAGTTTTGGTCAGCCTGTTACCTACTATGCTAGCAGCTCTAAAGGAAGTGTAGCATACAAGAATCTTGCAAATGTGATTATCAAAGGGTGAAAATGGCATTGGGCAAAGGATTGGGAGCGATACTTGAAGAGGTAGGACAGGTATATGAAGAGCAGATGGAAGAGAGTCAAGCCTTAAATAGAGAGACATTGATCGATCAGATGGAAGAGCTGAATATAGATAAAATCGTTCCTAACCCCTATCAACCGCGAAAACACTTTGATGAGCAGGCTCTTCAGGAGCTCAGCGAATCAATCGTAGCACATGGATTGCTGCAGCCAATAGTAGTCATAGAGAAAGAGGATGGCTATCTGTTGATAGCCGGTGAACGCCGTCTGCGTGCACACAGACTTGCAAAAATAGATAAGATCAAGGCGATTGTTGCTGATGTAGATATAGACAGTGTCAAACTTAGAGAGTTGGCACTTATGGAGAATATCCAGAGGGAAGATCTCAATGCCATAGAGTTGGCACACTCCTATGCTGAGCTGATAGAGGTTCACAATATCACACATGAAGAGTTATCTGTAGTTATACACAAAAGCAGACCGCAAATCACAAATACAATGCGTCTGCTATCTCTGAGTGATTATGTTCAGAAAAAGATGCTTGAAGGAAAAATTTCACAAGGACATGCCAAGATATTAGTGGGATTGGAAGTAGAGAAACAGAAGTTGATCGCAGATACAATAGTTGGACAGAAGTTGAGTGTTCGTGAAGCTGAAAAGATAGTAAAGCAGTATAAGCATAAGAAGAAAAAATCTTCAAAAGTATCTGCTGCTGATAGTGCTTGGATAGAGGAGTATAGAAGTGATTTGGCAAAAATACTCCCTTTCAAACACTCAATCAAATCAAATAAACTTGAGATTCTCTTCGAAGATGAAACTCAGTTGCAATTTTTTATGGAAATTATAAAAAAATCTTAATTTTAATCAACCCTTCAAAGCTAAAATGATAAAATAAATACAAATTTTATGAGGAGTTTGAATGCTTGACATACATGTATCATTAATGTTATTTGTATTAGTACTGTTTCTAACACTTCTTGTAGTTTTAAATCGAATGCTTTATAAACCATTGATAAAGTTTATGGATGATAGAGATAGCTCTATAGCCAAAGATTTAAATGCTGCAAAAAGTTTATCTGGAAATACTGATGCACTTTATGCTAAAGCTGAGGAGATCTTGGATGAGGCAAGATTGGAGGCTGCTGGGATTAGACAAAAGGCTGTAGATGAGTCTAGAGCAGTAGCTGAGGGTAAAGCTGAGAGTAAACGGGCTCAATTGGATAAATCGTATCTCTCTTTTGTTGAGAATTTAGAGAGTGAAAAAGAGGTATTAAGAAATAGCCTTCTCTCTCAAATGCCTCTCTTCAAAGAGAGCTTAAAAGCCAAATTTAGTAAGTTATAGGGAGGAGAGAGATAAAATGATAAAAAAGATAAGCATATTGGCTCTATTGGTAGTTCCAACTATTATTTTGGCATCATCCGGTCATGCTGAAGAGAGTCGTTATTTTGCTCAAACAGGAAGAGAGACAGACTTTATACCTAGAATATTTAACTTTTTGATCTTCATTGGTCTACTCTACTATCTTCTTGCTAAGCCTATAAAGGATTTTTTTACGGGTCGGCAAAAAGATATATCAGATCAACTCAAAGAGATTGAAGCAAAACTTCAAGCCTCTAAAGATAAGAAGAGAGAGGCAGAGCTCAATTTAGAGGAGAGCAAGAAGAAGGCAGATGAGATTCTAGAGACAGCAGAGAAAGAGGCTGTTATCCTTGCTGCAAAGATCTCTAGCAACTCTGACAATGAGTTGAAAGCACTTGAAAAACAGTATGAAGAGAAATCCACGCTCGAAGAGAGACGCGTCATTAGAGAAGCCATTAGTGATGTATTGAGTAATAATATCACTACTAGTGATATACCTCTTGATGAGAAAAAAGTTATTGATTTGATTGATAAGAGGGTAGCATAATGGTTGAAGAGTTGATTGCAAAACGATATGTTGATGCTCTCCTGAGTGTTGCTAGCGATGATGAGAGAGGGCTTTATATGAATGCTTTTAGTGGCTTATCAGATTCATTTAAAGATCCAAAAGTGATTGAGTTAGTTGAAGCTCCTATCATCTCTACAGATGAAAAAGTCACTACACTGCTATCTGCACTAGGCAATGATGATAAAAAACTTACAAATTTTATCAAATTGTTAGGTGAACATAAAAGATTGAATTTGATCCCTGTGATCAATGATATGCTGAATGCTCAGATGCAAAAAGAGAGTAACACCTATGAAGGTGTCATCAAGAGCAATGAAGCACTTGATGCTGGAGATATCAGTAAACTAGAAGATACTCTCAAGCGATATACAGGCTCAACTATCAAGTTAAGTGAAGCAGAGGCAGAGCTTGATGGTTTGAGAGTTGATGTAGAAGATTTGGGTATTGAGGTTAACTTCTCCAAGGAGAGAGTTAAAGAGCAGTTGATAGATTTCATTATGAAATCACACTAAATATAGTAATTTAAAGAAAGGAGAAGTAGTGGCAGTTAAATTGAATGCAGATGAGATAAGCTCGATAATCAAAGAGAGAATAGAAAACTTTGATATCGATGTGGATATCAGTGAAGTAGGAAAAGTAGTAGGTATAGCAGATGGTATCACCACTGTTTATGGTTTGAACAATGTAATGGCTGGTGAAGTCGTAGAGTTTGAGAATGGTACCAAAGGTTTGGTACAGAATCTAGAAGAGGCAAGTGTGGGGGTTGTTATCCTTGGCTCTATGGATGGTATTAGAGAGGGGATGAGCGTTAAGCGTTTAGGTGAACTCCTCCAGACTCCTGTAGGTGACGGTATGCTCGGAAGAGTTGTCAACCCAATTGGTGAACCTATAGATGGAAAAGGTGCTATAGAGTCTACAGAGACTAGATTTATCGAAGAGAAAGCACCAGGTATTATGGCGCGTAAATCAGTTCATGAGCCACTACAGACAGGTATCAAAGCTATTGATGCATTGGTGCCGGTCGGTAGAGGACAGAGAGAGTTGATCATCGGTGATAGACAGACAGGTAAAACCACTTTGGCTATAGATACTATCATCAACCAAAAAGGTCAAGATGTTATATGTATCTATGTTGCAATAGGACAAAAGCAATCCACTGTTGCTTCAATTGTGAAAAAACTTGAAGAGCATGGTGCAATGGAGTATACGATCATTGTAAATGCTTCTGCCGCTGATCCTTCAGCACTTCAATTTCTTGCACCTTATGCAGGTGTGACAATGGCTGAATACTTTAGAGACAATGGAAGACATGCAGTTATCTTCTATGATGACCTATCCAAGCATGCAGTAGCATATAGAGAGATGTCATTGATCCTTAGAAGACCTCCGGGTCGTGAAGCATATCCTGGTGATATATTCTATGTTCACTCAAGACTTCTTGAGAGAGCTGCTAAACTCAATGATGATTTAGGTGCCGGTTCTATCACTGCATTCCCTATTATTGAGACTCAGGCGGGGGATGTTTCGGCATATATCCCAACCAATGTCATCTCTATTACAGATGGTCAAATCTTCTTGGAGACTGATCTCTTCAACTCAGGTATAAGACCGGCGATCAATGTTGGACTATCTGTTTCTCGTGTCGGTGGTGCTGCTCAGATCAAAGCTATGAAGCAGGTATCAGGTACATTGAGACTTGACCTTGCCTCCTTTAGAGAGCTTCAGGCATTTGCTCAGTTCGCTTCAGATCTTGATGAGCATAGTAGAAATCAGCTTGAGAGAGGTCAGAGAATGGTAGAGGTGTTGAAGCAGCCTCCTTATCAACCAGTACCTGTTGAGAAGCAAGTTGTTATCATTTTTGCAGGTGCCAAAGGGTATCTAGATGATATCAATGTTGCCAGTGTTACTAAATTTGAAGCAGAGTTGTATCCATTTATGGAAGCAAAATACTCCAATATCTTTGATGCGATCAGAGAGAGCAAGAAAATCGACAGTGAGACAGAAGCTGATTTGGCAAAAGCTCTTGAAGATTTCAAAACCGCATTTGCAGGGTAAAAAGGCTCTCTGATGGCTAATTTAAAAGATATACAGCGTAAGATCAAGAGTGTTAAAAATACTGAAAAGACAACGCGTGCAATGAAACTAGTCTCCTCTGCAAAGCTGAAGAGAACAGAGGAGCTTGCCAAGCGTTCTAGAGTCTATGCCGATAAGTTGACTGAAGTTATCGATGAGATTGCTCAGAAGATTCAAGACATGGGTGCAGACTCAAACGATAACATCTTTTTTATGGAGAATCCAAATCCTAAAAAAGTTGATATAATCTTTATCACAGCAGACAAAGGTCTCTGTGGCGGTTTTAATTCTCAAACACTCAAGCGTGTTAACACACTAATGGATAGCTTTAAGTCTGATGATATCAAAGTAAGACTCAATGGTGTTGGTCGTAAAGGTATCGACTACTATAAGTTCAATAATATCGAAATGATGCGAGAAGTTATTGGATTGAGTTCGGCTCCTGATTATGAGAAGGCTGCTGAATTTATCTCTGAGATAGTTGATGCCTATGCCAATGGTGAAACAGATAGAATCATTATGGTTCACAATGGTTATGTCAATATGATCTCTCAAGAGATAAGAGAGGATCAAGTGTTGCCAATTGATGTCTCTGATGTTACATCAGGCAAAGAGTCCAAATCAGAGCTTGAGATTGAGCCTGATGATGATAGCTCACTACTAGTTGCATTGATGAAACAATATATAGAATACAGTATGTATTATGCATTGATAGATTCACTAGCAGCAGAGCATGCAGC
This sequence comes from Campylobacterota bacterium, assembly GCA_034722955.1. Classification (GTDB taxonomy): domain Bacteria; phylum Campylobacterota; class Campylobacteria; order Campylobacterales; family Sulfurovaceae; genus SZUA-451. The sequence goes on along the minus strand of JAYEOM010000059.1, from coordinate 32,380 downwards.
ACGAATGCAAGCGATGGATGCAGCAACAACCAATGCAAAAGAGATGGTAAAATCACTCTCTATACAATATAACAAAGCTAGACAAGAAGCGATTACTACTGAACTCATCGAGATTATCAGTGGTATGGAATCAATGAAATAAGAAGAGGAGAAGAAATGACAGGTAAAGTAGTACAAGTCTTGGGTCCCGTTATCGATGTGGATTTTTCAGACTATCTTCCGGAGATCAATGAAGCGTTGGAGACAACATTTATGGTTGATGGCAAAGAGTTTAAATTGGTATTGGAAGTTGCAGCTCAGCTTGGTGATAACAGAGTAAGAACAATTGCGATGGATATGAGTGAAGGTGTTGTTAGAGGTCAAGCAGTAAAAGCTACTGGCAGTTCTATTAAGGTTCCTGTTGGTGAAGAGGTACTTGGTAGGATCTTTAATGTTGTAGGTGAGACGATTGATGATGCTGGCTCTTTTGAAGCAAAAGAGTATTGGTCTATCCACAGAGATGCACCCTCTTTTGATCAGCAGAGTACTAAAACTGAAGTCTTTGAGACAGGTATCAAAGTTGTAGATCTTCTTGCTCCTTACTCCAAGGGTGGTAAAGTTGGACTCTTCGGTGGTGCCGGTGTTGGTAAAACAGTTATCATTATGGAGTTGATCAACAATGTCGCACTGAAGCATAGCGGTTACTCAGTTTTTGCCGGTGTTGGTGAGAGAACTCGTGAAGGTAATGACCTCTATTTCGAGATGAAAGAGTCAAATGTCTTAGATAAAGTTGCACTCTGCTACGGTCAGATGAGTGAACCTCCGGGAGCTAGAAATAGAATTGCTCTGACAGGATTGACTATGGCAGAGTATTTCCGTGATGAGCTGGGCCTTGATGTATTGATGTTTATCGATAATATCTTTAGATTTGCTCAGTCTGGTTCAGAGATGTCAGCACTATTGGGTCGTATCCCTTCAGCGGTTGGTTATCAGCCTACACTAGCTAGTGAGATGGGTTCACTCCAAGAGAGAATCACATCAACTACTAAAGGCTCCATCACTTCAGTACAGGCTGTTTATGTTCCTGCAGATGACTTGACTGACCCTGCACCTGCTTCAGTTTTTGCTCACCTTGATGCAACTACTGTACTTAACAGATCTATTGCTGAAAAAGGTATCTACCCTGCAGTTGACCCACTAGACTCTACATCAAGAATGCTTGATCCTCAGATCATCGGAGATGAGCATTATGAGGTAGCTAGAGGAATACAGCAGATTCTCCAGAAGTATAAAGATCTTCAGGATATTATCGCTATTTTGGGTATGGATGAACTCTCAGAAGATGATAAACTTGTAGTTGAGAGAGCTAGAAAGATTGAGAAGTTCCTATCTCAACCATTCCATGTTGCAGAAGTATTTACCGGCAGCCCTGGTGTTTATGTAACAATTGATGATACTATTAAAGGATTTAAGGGTCTTCTAGAAGGAAACTATGATGATATGCTTGAAGCTTCATTCTATATGGTTGGAAACATAGAAGAGGCAATTGCCAAAAATGATAAGATGAAAGCATCCTAAATCTAAAGGATTTGTATGAATTTAATGAAGCTTGAGATCGTTACCCCAAAAGGTACGATTTATGATGGTGAAGCGAAGCAGGTTACCCTTCCCGGATCGGAAGGTGAGTTTGGTGTATTGCCTGAGCATGCCACACTTGTCTCGCTTTTGACTACGGGTGTAGTCTCTATAGAGATGCCTGATTCGTCAAAGACAGATATAGCTGTTAACTCCGGCTATGTAAAAGTAAGTGAGTCTAAGGTTACATGTATTGTTGATGGTGCTATTGCACTCACTGCCGGTGATTCGGATATTGCTAAGAGGATCGAAGAGGCAACAGATCTTCTCAAAAGTGCTCAGACTTCCAATGCTGCCATAGCTGCTGCTGTGAGCAAGGTTGAGCAGATTGGCAAGTCTCACTAATTTGGTTTTTAAATATTATGCCTGATTATATTGTAGAGAGCAGTGCTATTACACTACTTGTACTCCTTCTGCTCTCTGCATACTTTATCGCTGCATTTTGGATCTTCTTTTATAGATACTATATATTGAAAGCCAGAATTAATATAGAGACAGAATCTCTAAGACTATTATACTTGGGGAGATCTCATACTGTTTCAAAACACTCACTTATTTATAGTTACCTCAATCGTGTTACAACTCCAAGCAGAGCTATTTTAGGTGCAGCCTCTAGTGATGCTATACGAAGTTCAACAAAAGGCTTAACACTTCTATCTATCATAGCTTCTACATCTCCATTTATCGGACTATTTGGAACTGTTGTAGGTATCTTAGAGACATTTAGCAGATTGGGCAATCAAAAAAGTGCTACTCTGAGTGTAATCGCTCCTGCAATCTCTGAGGCATTGATAGCTACAGCTGCTGGAATTTCTGTGGCAATAGTAGCATATACTTTTCATCTGATCCTCAAGAGATATGCTTATGAGTTGAGTTCACTTTTGCAATCTGAGTCTGATGTAGTACTCTCTCTTGCTCTAGAAGAGTAGAGCATATGTTGGGATGATATAGATGTATAGATGGGATGATGACCCCGATCTCAATATTACACCACTTGTAGATGTTATGTTGGTATTGATGGCGATTTTGATGATTACCGCACCTACTATAAACTTCAAAGAGCAGATTGTACTCCCAGAGGGTTCCAAGAGTAAAAGAGTTAAAAAAGTAAAAACGATAACTATCCGTATGGATAATAAACGCAATATCTATTTTGGCAAAGATACCTATACCCTAGACAATTTCCCGGATAACTTTACACTAAAAGCTAGAGATCTTGATCTGAGCAGTGATATATTTATCCGTGCAGATGAGAGACTTGCTTATAGAGATGTGATGTATCTGCTCAAGAGTGTTAAACATGTTGGATTCAGGAAAGTCTCCCTAATCACCAAATAATGAATAACCCTATCAAATTGCTAAGTGGACTACTGGCTTTTTTTTTATATTTTCTACTTATTGGGCTGTTCCTCTACTCATTTTATACTCACCCTGATACTAAAAGCACTCATTATGTGGAGAAGAGTAGTGACTCTATAGTGGTATCTCTAGCTGGAGCTCCAAAACAGGCACCAACACTTAAAAAAGTCTTAAAATCTAAAAAAAACTCCAAAAAAACTCCAAAGAGAAGAGAGAAACAGAGTCTGAAAACCGAAGCGAAGAGAGCTCATAAAAGAGTCAAGAGCAGTACAAAAAACATAAGATCCAAAAAAGATAAAAAAGATAACAGAGCAACTAACAGAGCAGATGTAAATAGTCTATTTAACAGTGTTAAAGAGAAGAGACCTGCTAAAACTATAGAGAGTAGAGATAAGAGATTGAAAAATGAGACTATAAGGAGAGAGAAAAAGAGGGATCAGGAGAGAGGTACTCAGAATGCCTATTTTGCAAAAATAGAACTTGCACTTCAAAATTGGCCTTCACAGAGTGAGTTTGCAGGTGAAACAGTTAAGATTTGGCTTAAGATCGAAAAAGATGGAAGTTTTACATTTAAGTTACTTTCTGCTTCAAATAATGAAGATTTCAACACAGGACTGATACAATACATCAAACAGCTTCAAAAGATTGGATTTGATCCGCATAAAAATACAAAACCGTATGAGTTGAATGTTGAATTTATTGCCAAGGAGTAGCTATGCGCTATCTGTTGTTTATTGTTTTGAGTCTACATCTATTTGCCGTTGATGCAACACTTAAAATCGAAAAAGATGTTGAGCAGAGAGCCAGAGTATCTATAATAGATGGCAGCTCATCTACTATAGTCGCTGATAAATTCTTCAATACACTGGTCTCTGATCTAAAAATAAGTGGTCATTTTTTACCTGATGCAACACACCATAGAGGAAGTGTGGAGGATAGTAGTATCCCTCCTTCACTCAAATCTAAAGATTTTGTTCTCAAATATTCACTCTCACAAGCCAATGGTCTGAAAGTTATTGTCAAACTTTTCAAAGCATCTGATGCCTCCTTGATTACTACAAAAGATTATGCTATATCATCTAGCAATAAATTCCCATTTTTAGCACATAAGATTGTTAGTGATATTAATAGTATATTGAAGTATCCAGAGGTCAATTGGCTAAATAGATATGTAGTTTTCTCTCGATATACTGCTCCTAAACGGAGTGTAATAGTGCTTGCTGATTATACTATGCAGTATCAAAAGATAGTGATCAGCGGAGGATTAAATATTTTTCCCAAATGGGCTGACTCTAAGCAAAAAAGTTTCTATTATACCTCTCTAAATGGAGGCATACCAACACTCTACCGCTTAAATATTTATAATGGTTCAAAAACAAGAATTATCTCTTCTGAAGGTATGTTGATCTGCTCTGATGTAACTCAAAATGGCAGCAAGATGCTTTTGACTATGGCACCTAATGCACAGACTGATATCTATGAGATGAGTACCTCTTCTAGATCTCCTAGACGGTTGACACACTTTGCAGGTATCGATGTCAGTGGCAGGTATCTTGGCAATGGCGGTCAAGTAGCTTTTGTCTCTAATCGTCTCGGTTATGCTAATATATTCAAGAAGTCTACGGGTGGCGGCTCAGTCTCTCAGGTAGTTTTTCATGGTAGAAATAATAATGCTCTTGACACCTATGGCAACAGATTGGTCTACTCAAGCAGGGAGAGTCATAATAGTTTTGGTATGAACGCTTTCAATCTCTACTTGACAAATGCAGATGGCTCAGGTACACGACCCCTAACAACAACAGGAACCAATCAATTTCCAAGATTTTCAACCAATGGAAAGGTTATACTCTATATAAAACAGTATAAAAATCAGAGTTCTATAGGTTATATAAATTTAGCAAGCAATCAGAGTCTGCTCTTCCCTCTAGGCAGAAAAGTACAATCAATCGATTGGTAACAATAAGGATAAAACATGATGAAAAAAATTATCTTATTTTCGGCGATCTCTCTCCTGCTTTTGAGTGGATGTAGTCAGAAAAAACCAAAACCTGCTGCAACCGATAATATCGCAGGAGATACAGTTACTATCAATGAAAATAGCAGTAGTGGCAGTAGTAGCAATGCAGGCAGTAGCTCAGATGGAATGAGGAGTATCTATTTTGACTTTGGGAAGTATGGACTTTCACCTAGTATGCAAGATACTGTATCGTTTGATGCAGATATTTTAAAACAGAAACTTAAAGGCTCCAGAGTTAAGATAGAGGGTAACTGTGATGAATTTGGAAGTGATGAGTATAACTTTGCTCTAGGACTGAAGCGAGCCAAATCAGTCAAAGATAGCTTGAGTACTCAAGGTATCAGCTCTAGTCAAATAGTACTTGTAAGCTATGGTGAGAGTAATCCTCAGTGCCGTAATATGTCAGATAGCTGTTATCAGAAGAATAGACGCGTTGATCTAAAGATTGTGAAATAGTTTTGAGATTAAAAAGAATTTTTATACTTTTAACTCTATTTATGAGTTTTGAGATAGTTCAAGCAGAATCTTCTCTTTTTGGTTTAAGTAAACGAGAAGTTGTATCTGCACAATTGAGTGACAGTAATAGAGATGAGATTATACTGCTAAAACAGAGAGTGCGTGAACTCACCGAGAGAGTGGATGGGTTGACTACAGTTATAGAAGATCTCTACTCTAAGATAAATGATTCACAAAGATCGCAAAGATCCCAACAGTCAGATACTAACGATAGAGAGATTGAACTCCTCAAGGGAGAGATCAAAGCTCTCAGGAGTGAGTGTATCTCACGCAGAGAGCCTGCAGAGATGCGTTCGGAGAAGAGAGCAAAAGTCCCTTCACAAGATACAGCAAATCTAAAATCTGCGAAGGTAGAAAAAAATCAAACAACTATCTATCGTGAAGGTGTACAACTATTTCAAAAGCATCAATATGATGAAGCTCAAAAACGATTTAGTATGACAGCATCAAAAGGTTATAAACCAGCTGCGAGCAACTACTATCTTGGTGAAATCTCGTACTACACAAAGAGCTATAGTGATGCAATATACTATTTCAAAAAAAGTGCTGGACTCTATGACAAGGCTAGTTATATGGATACACTACTGCTTCACACAGCTATATCTTTGGATAGAAGTGGTGACAAGTCACAAGCAAAACTTTTTTATAAAACTATCATCAATGACTATCCAGAGAAAAAAAGTGCTAAAATTGCAAAGAAAAATTTAAACAAACTATAAAGAATAATCTAAAAAATTTTGTTATAATAAGCTAAATAATTGATATTGTGGATAACAATCAAAAAATAGAAAAGATAGATATATGAAAAAAATAATTATATTACTATTACTATTGTCTATTTCGCTTTCTGGCAAAGATAGAGAGCTGACTCCTATCTCAAAAACAGAATTTCTCTATGTCAATAAACAGGGTCGTGAAAAAAATATTGATATGACCGGCAAAGACTTTATTCTTATATCTGTGAGAGAAGAGGAGAGTGACGGTAGATTTTATGCGGTAGATAGAGATGGTACAGTTTGGCTCAGCGGTGGTATATCTTCAGGAGAAGAGGTAGGATTTACCCCTACAGGTGTATGGAAAGTCTTGTGGAAAAAACGATTTTATACTTCAAGAAAATATCCAGAGCCTGATGGTACTAATAATATGAATTATAGTCTATTTTTTACTAGATGGGGTCATGCTATCCATAAAGGGAGTATAGATCACACATCACATGGCTGTATTCATGTACATGAATTGGATATCCCTTCTCTATTTCATTGGGCTTGGAATGGAATGCAGGTATTGGTGACTAGAGATCGATATATGCATTATGCTAGACCAGACCTTAAGCGGATATACAAAACAGAAAGAAAATATCGACGAAAGAAGAAAAAGTGAGAGTAATCCCTCTTTGTAAGTGGGTGTAAAGTTTCCTTGGTTACAATAGCAAAATTAAAATAATGGAGAACAAATGGCAATTGAAAAAGAGAATTGTGTCGTAGCAATTGAGTATGAAGTAAAAGAGGCAGGTACTACAGAGGTAGTCGATTCAAATAAAGATTCACAACCACTTGAGTTTATCACTGGTACAGGTCAAATCATTCCTGGTTTGGAAAATGCACTAGTAGGTATGGCAACTGGCGAAAGTGGAGATATCATAGTTAATGCAGCTGATGCATATGGTGACATCAATCCAGAGGCTGTACAGGCGATCCCAAAAGATCAATTTGAGGGTATTGAACTTGTAGAGGGTATGATGCTTTATGGTCAAGGTGAAGGTGGCCAAACGGTACAGGTTGTTGTCAAATCATTCACTGATGAAGATGTAACGGTTGACTATAACCACCCATTGGCTGGTAAAGATTTGATGTTTACGGTCACTATTTTAGAAGAGAGGGCTGCTACAGATGAAGAGATAGCGTCAGGTCAAGTTGGCGGTGAACATTGTGATGATGGAAGTTGTGGCTGCTCACACTAATCAAACAATATACTTCATGAGGGGACTTCCCCTCTCCTTTTCTCTTATAAGGAATCTTCCAAAAACAAATATACCCATCTAACTTCTCCTTTTGGGTATATTTGTTTTTGTACAATTTCTAAATCTAAAATATTTAAAAGCTTTGCTATAATTTTCACTATATATTAATACCAATGATTATGACTTCATCAGGAGAGTGACAGATGCTTGAAACGATTGTATTGACGATCTTTATTGCTACGATTACCAATCTTATATTAACGCGACTGCATATCCCTACTATTATAGGATATATCGCTACAGGTGTGATCATCACCTATACTTTACAACTCTCTGAGGCGACACACTACGAAGAGCTCCACTTGATCGCAGAGTTTGGGATCGTATTTCTAATGTTTACGATTGGTTTGGAGTTTTCGATTTACCATCTTGTCAAAATGCGAAGAGAGGTTTTTCTATATGGTGGATTGCAAGTTGGTTTAAGTATGATCGTCTTCTATCTGATCGGATATTACTATTTTGATATGCAGGTCAAGGCATCGGTCATTACAGCTGCTGCATTGGCACTCTCCTCTACAGCTATCGTACTCAAGATTCTCAATAGTAACAGAGAGATCAACAAAGAGTATGGCAAGCGATCCTTAGGTATCTTGATCTTTCAGGATATTATGGTGATTCCCATACTTTTGATGATCTCTATCTTCTCTAGTGAAAATGTTTCACTAGGTAGTGTGTTGATCGAAACAGTGATCGATGCACTTATTTTGTTTGCTCTTCTATGGGCGTTTGGTAAATTTATTCTTAATCCTTTTTTTAGTGAAGTTGTCAAGAGTAACTCTGATGAGATATTTATAGGATCTATATTTTTTCTAGTCATAGGATCATCTGCACTTTCACACTATTTGGGCTTTTCGTACTCTCTAGGAGCATTTATTGCAGGCATGATCATCGCAGAGACACGCTATAAATATCAAGTAGAAGCGGACTTGATCCCTTTTCGTGATCTTCTGTTGGGTATCTTTTTTATATCAGTAGGGATGCAGATCGACTTCTCTATTGTCGCTCAAAATCTAATGATGATCCTGGGGCTGCTGCTGCTGTTTACTATTGTAAAAATGACGATTATTTTTCTGATTTTGCGTTGGACGGCAGGAGAGCGAGTAGCACTGAAAACTTCACTGGCACTCTTTCAGTTAGGTGAATTTGGTTTGGTTATATTTGAACTATCACATAAGAACAGTCTAGTAGATCCTGCTATTTCTCAGATATTAACAGCGACGATCATCCTCTCTATGATTTTGACACCTTTTGTATTGAAAAAGCTCTCTTGTATAGCTGATCTCATCTTGGGTGATGATAAGTGTATAGAGGCTAATAGCCAAGAAGATGATGATTTGAAAAACCGAGTGATTATTTTGGGATATGGTCGTTTGGGGCGGAAGATTTGTGAAAAACTAGATATGAGAGGCATAAAGTATATCGCAGTTGAGAGCAATATGCATAATGTCAAAGAGGCACAAAAAGAGGGAAAAAATGTTATCTATGGCAATGCAGGGAAAAAAAGTATCCTCGAATCTATCAATATCTACTCAGCATCGGTTGTGATAGTTGCTATGGATAATGCTGAGAAGATACACCTTGTTTGTGATATGCTCAGCAAGGTAGCGCCTGAAGCCAAGATTGTCGTAAAAGTCAATCGTTTTCAGGAGAGAGATCAGCTGCAAAATAAGTTTCCAAACTATGAGATTGTTGTTGGTACAGAGGAGACAGCACGGGGAATGGTCAATGCGATGTCGAGCTGTAGTATAGATCCTAGATAGCACAGTTCCTTTTCACCTATTTTTAGATAAGATACTATAATTATATTAAGGCTACCCCAAGGAGCAATAATGTCTGTCAAATGTGCATTCCTATTTCCAGGACAAGGTTCTCAAGCCGTTGGAATGGGAGAGGATTTTTTTGAAAATAGTGATGTAGCCAAAGAGATGGTAGCAGCAGCAAGTGACCGAACTGGAATTGACTTTGAAAAGTTACTCTTTAGAGAGAGTGATGATCTAGAGAAGACAGAGTATACACAACCTGCGATTTTGCTGGTTAGTGCTATAGCACATAAGCTTTTTGAAAATGAGCTAGCTATCAAGCCCCTCTATGCGTTGGGACACTCACTTGGTGAATTCTCTGCATTGACTAGTGTCGGAGCTATAGATCCGATAGATGCTGTAGAGCTGGTAAATCTAAGAGGCAAACTAATGGCAGAGGCTTGCGAGGGGCAGGATGTCGGCATGATGGTCTCTCTAGGCTTGGGTGATGAAGTAGTTGAAGAGATATGTAGTGCTCAAAGAGAGCAGGGCATGAAAGTTTGGCCTGTCAACTACAATGCAGAGGGTCAGATCGTCATAGCAGGTATCAAATCAGATCTTGTAGAGCTAGAACCTATTCTCAAAGAGGCAAAAGCTAGAAGAGCAATGCTGCTAAATATGTCTGTAGCTAGCCACTGTCCACTCCTTGAGAGTGCAACGACTCCTTTGTCTGATAAGCTTTCTGAAGTGCTACAGGATGAATTTATAGCACCAGTGATCTCAAATGTAACAGCAGATAGATATAGTACAAAAGCAGAAGCCCTAGATCTCCTTCCAAAACAGTTGATCTCTCCTGTATTGTATAAGCAATCCATCGCTAAGTTTGATGATGAGGTAGATTGTTATATCGAGTTTGGTCATGGCGGAGTACTCAAAGGTCTCAACCGGCGTGCAACGAAGAAGCCGCATTTTGTAGTCTCAGATATGGCATCTCTTCAGGCAACAGTAGATGAGATCGAAAAATTATCGTAGTTAACATCAAAAAAAGGAGTTTAAGATGGTAAAAAAATTTACAAAGTTGGGGTTAGTCTGTTTGGTATTTAGTGTCTCTGCAGTAGCTGGAGGAAACAAATCTGAGATAGAGCCTATTGTGATCGCAGAACCTACAAGTTATGTCTCATTGCGTTTTGGACCAGGGTGGGCTGATGATATGTATCGTCAGCCAGCAGGAGGAGAGCAAGGCTCTGAGTTGCATTTCAAATCAGAGTATGGTACTGACTTTGCCTATGGATACTATATCAATGATATGATTAGAGTTGAAGGTGAATTTGGTTGTACCTATTTGGGATTGGACAATGAAACTTTGAGTAGAACAGCAGAGACTAGAGAGATCGGTGGTCGTGAAAGACATGTCCATGGTATGTTAAATATCTATGCCGACATGAGCACCGACTCTTCTATCAGACCTTTTGTAGGTGCAGGAGTAGGTTTTGATCTTGTGAATCTAGAGAGAAGTCATACATATCAAGGAGTAGCAATGCGAACTGATGATAGAGATACCGCTTTTGCATTTCAAGTAATGGCAGGTGCAATTTGGACCCTAACCCCATCATGGGAGATAGAGCTTTTAGGTAAGTATTTCAATAGCGGTGATCGCACATACGACAACCAATATCTAACTACACTGCCTTATGAAGAAGTTGACGGCACAAGCATTACTTTGGGACAGCTAGGAGTCCGTTATCGTTTTTAGATGATGAGTTGCAGTGCTTTGATATAATATTTACACTACTGCATCCTCTTCAAGTTCCCCTCCCAACTATATGATATTATAATCTTTTGGCTATAATGACTTTGAGAAAGGGGGATATTATAATGTATCAAAAAAATATTTTTCTCATACTGTTTACTGCTACTCTTTTTGGATATCTGCCTGTAGATTTGTACTCTAAGTCATCCCAAACAATCACAGATACCGGTCATGCACAATCAACCTCTAATTTTTATGAAAGTATGTTTGAGCATAACAGACTAAACCGCTCCCTGCTTCATCTGTTTTTTACCAATATGCCAAAGGGGGGAGATATACACCATCACTATTGTGGTTCTCTATATGCTGAAACATATCTGGAGTGGGTAGAGAAAAAAGAGTGGCATATAGATAAATGTACTCTTAAGATTATCAAAAAAGATGAAAATGGAACTTGTGAACTTTTGACAGTTGAGCAGGTTATGAGTGATGCCAAACTACATAGAAAATTACTCTCTTTATGGTCAAGTAAAGATTATGGTAACTATATAGATAGACAACCACCAGCAGATGTTAATTTCTTCAATACATTTCTATATTTTGAGACTGTCTCATATGAGTATATCAATCTAGGACTCAATATCCTGAAACAGAGAGCAATCAAAGAGAATATAATGTACATTGAAACTATGCTTAGTATGGTTGGGGTCAATAGTGCTGACTATTTTGATAAGCATAAACAAAATAGATATAACAAACTTCTAAGAAGTGCCACATCACAAAAGGAGACTGATCTCATACTTGATGAGATAATCACAAAATATATAGATAATAAAAAGTTCAATACCTCTGTAGATATCTATATATCTAAGTTGGAAAAAAGTCATCAAGGTATCGATAATGAGAAGTTTTTGATGAGATATCAGACTTATGCTGTGCGTCTGTTTGAGCCTTTACAGGTCTTTACTGATCTCTTTTCTGGTTATCTGGCAGCTCATAGATCTCCATTGATAGTAGGAGTCAATATAGTTGCACCTGAAAACAATCCTATCTCACTGTCTGACTATACTCTGCATATGCGAATGTACAATTATCTTACAAGAAAATATCCAACCGTTCATAGGGCTCTACACGCTGGTGAGTTAACACTAGGTATGGTCAGACCAAAAAATCTCATATTTCATATCAAGCAAGCTATAGATATAGCAAAGGCCCAAAGGATTGGACATGGTGTTGATATATCTTATGAGCAGAACTCCATAGATCTGCTCAGAGATATGAAGAGGTACTCTGCTGTAGAGATCAACTTGACTAGTAATGAATTTATCTTGGGAGTCAAAGGAGATGATCATCCATATCTGATCTACTCTAGCTATGGCGTACCTATCATCATATCTACAGATGACTCTGGAGTATCCAGAAATAACTTGACAAACGAATATATGCTTTTAGCAACTAGGTATCACCCCTCATACAAGCGTATCAAGGAGTATGTCTATAACAGTATCAAATACTCCTTTTTAGATGAGCTTCAGAAGAACAGCCTAAAAAAAGATCTTGATATGAGGTTTAAACTTTTTGAAAAAGATATGATGAAACTATATGAGGAGATTAGGAGTAGATGATCGTAGATCTATGCCTAGTTGCTTATTCACCTTGGTTGGATTTAGATTTCAAAATAGACCCTCTCCCCAATATATTTTCTTATAGTATCATATATTTATTATCTCTAAGTAAATCCAACGAAAATTAAAACAAACCTTAATCAACCAAATATGATACAACTTGTTAGCTAATTAGTTTGTATGGATTACTGTATCGTTATTGTTCAAATAAATCAGAGACAAACTCGTCACTATGTATAGCACTTCTTTTTATCTCTGCCATAGTTGTCTTGCCACCTAAATCATTATATTGTGTAGTGTTGATTTCGATGGTGGTTTTTTGGCATTATAGCTTGTTTTTGGAGGTTTGTATAGGGGTCTTTGGGGTGTTTCAGCTTGGGTTTATTTTTCGTTGGATTTACCTACGATATTAATTATTTGCGTGTGCTTTTATCTAGGATTGTGCTGAGTTTGGTTATTATTGTATGTAGTTAAAATCTTACATAGCTTTCACTTTGGTTGGAGTTTTTTCTCAAGGTTTTAATTATGCTGTAATATAAAAAATAAGGGTAGAGATATGAGGGTATTCACAAAAGTTTTAGCTTTGCTGGTAATAGTGTTACTTATGTCATCGCAGGCACATGCTAAAAAACTAGATCAGAATGTAGATACTTTGATTGAACTGGGTAAACAGGTATCTAATGCAGGTTCTATGCTTAGTAATTATGTTGCAATAGGTACAAAGATAAAATTTAAAGATCCTATTGGAAGATTAAAGGGAAATATAGAGGAGTATGACTCTACTCTAAATCTCTTAAATGAAAGATATAGTGATGATGCTACTATTCAAAAATCACTAAAAAATAGTCGCATTTCTTGGAAACTAATAAAAGATAAGCTTCTGAGTGCTACAGTAGAACCAGATAGCAAGACCATGAAAAAAGAGGCACTATTTGTTTATGGTAATATACACAATATTATTGCAGAGATGGAGTTGATGAAAGAGCATCTACTAAAGAGTGCAACATCAATAGAAAGTGTTGCACTAGATAGTGCTATAGGAGTATCTACATCATCCCATAATCTATTGATGATCTATATGATGCAGATGTGGGGGTTGTCTGATGCGACTACTACCAAGGATTGGGATATTAGTGTTGAGAGATATAAAAAAAGTATAGCTGTTCTACAAAAATCACCCTTCTATAAAGATTTAGAGTTCAAGGGGTGGTTGGATAGAACAGAGACAATACTTGAGTATATTATTATGTCATTTTCTATGATAGATAGTAATGCAACTCCATCTATGATGTACAATAAGTGCAAAGATACCGATGAGAATGCTAATAAAATGGCTCTGAAGATAGTAGCTACAAAGTAGTAATTTAAAATAAACTAAGGAGATAAAAGATGAAAAACATAATAAGAGTCGTCGTGCGGGCTATGATGATAACAGTGCTATTTGTATCTATCGTGAAATCTGAAACGGAAGATAAGATGGCAATATATGAAAATATAGTTAGTGGGTACAAATGCAATATAGCCTCGGAGACAATAGGTAAATCATACTTCTCTATTGGTGAAAATGTAGGTGTACGACAGGCAAGAAAAGAGATGAATAGAGCTTTTATAATCTTTAGCAAGAGATATGCAATGCTAGTAAAGTCCGCTAAAGACAAAAAAATAAAAAACCTACTCTCTTTTATGAAGATGAACTATGATGAACTCAAATATATAATAAAAAAACCATACACTATGGACAATGCACAAATAGTGCTAGACTTAGTGGGAAGTGTTAGTGAGGCGGCTCGTTATGTTGCTACAAAATACAAGAAGCAGATTGGATACAATGACCCTGTCAATAGAGTTGGTTTGAGTCCAAAGATTGAATCTATCGCAAAATATTATATTGCTTATCAATCAGGGATTAAAGATGAAAATACTGTAGCTATGATGAAAAATTCTGTTGATTTTTGTGAAAAAAATATCAATATAAGGATGAATTATCCAGCCAATACGCCGGAGATGAATAAAACTATTGGTGAAGTTAACGAGTTATGGCAAGTGGTAAAGCAGTTTTATCTTGATATCGAAGAGGGCGGTCTACCATTTATCGTATTTAGAACCACTACAGATTTGAAAAATGGAAATAAAAAATATGCAAAAATGTATAAGGAGCTAGTAGTCAAAAATCGACTTAAGGATAAAGCCAAACCATAGATGATGAGTTGTAGTGCTTTGATATAATATTTGCACTGCGACATCTTCTCCAGCTTCACTTCCCAACAGGGAGGGTTGCAATGTATCAAAAAAACATTTTTCTCATACTATTTGTTACTACTCTTTTTTGGTATCTGCCTGTAGATTTGTACTCTAAGTCATCCCAGTCCATCACAGATACCAGCTATGCACAATCAGCCTCTAATTTTTATGAAAGTATGTTTGAACACAATAGAATAAAGAAAAAGTATTTTGTAGGTTTGGCACTGCCAAACGATTAATCGGATTTTGGTCAACATACATGGTTATGATGTTATCTAAACCTCTCAAAGATAAAATCAAAGTCAATATTGATAGGGCATTCTAGGTTTTCAAAATCTAAACTTCCCTCTAGCAGATCAATAACTTTTTCATATTTTCCATTTTGTAGCTCATAAATCTTGGCTTTTAGATCTTCGGGATAGAGAAGTATATAGTAGGTGACTTTTTCTGCTTGGTAGAGTGAAAACTTTATTTTTTCATCTCTTGTCGCACTACTCTTTGAGACTATCTCTACTATAAGTTCAGGACTTTTTTTGATATAAGAACCTGTTGTTTGTCCACAAACCAATGTAATATCAGGACGCAAGATAGTATCATCAGCTACCTTATAATCCATTTCAGAGACTACCATACAGCTTTTACAATCTTTCAAATTTTTACCTATGGCTTGTATAAATAGGCTAGATAGTGCTTGATGGGTAAACATAGGTGATGGAGACATCGCATAAGCAATCCCCTCCACAAGCTCCCAATCCCCCTTCCACTGAATATAATCATCATATGTATAACAGGGAAGATACTCTTGTTTCAACAGTCCCATACCAGCTCCTTTTGTCTCTGTTTTAGGCTCTGTATACATTAAGGGTTGAAAGTACAATTCACTCTTCTAAAGCCACAATTTATGGCACTCTCTAATGTATACAGAGCCTTTTTTTATTATAGCATAGTTATGAAAATTAGAGGCTCTGTCTACATTAAAGGTTGACAAACCATATTCCTCCTAGAAACTACCCCTAATAACTGTTCAAGAGTAATAGATTTATCTTTGTCAAGTAGACGCATCCAACCCAAATAACTTTCAAGATATTTAGTAGATACTCCATTGAAATGTTTCATCCAAGATTTTAGTCTACTATCATACGCATTTACATTTTGAATATGATTAAATATATCTATCAAAAAAAGAAACTTTGCTCGTTCCCACGGTCTCCGCAATGCCAATGAAATAAGCAAAAAATAGAGTCCAATAGGAGCTGTGGCTTTAGCCTCAGCCATCAGGTGGAGCTAAAGCACCACTACATTCACTTGATACCTTTTTATCTCTTTATGAGCGCTTGAAGAGTGTATTTATGGAGACTTCTCTCTCTTCTCTTTCCCTTTCTCTTTACTATCTTCTTTTTTAGCAAAGCCTGCACCCTTCTTTGTTTTGGCTTGGAGGTCGAGTGCGGTGATAAGAGCCCTATAGTCTTCACCATTTTGATGTAGCTTGACAAAGCAAGTTGCGATGACAGCTATAGTGTTGGGCACAGTACCTTTTTTCTTATATGCTTGGAGATTTTTTTCGCTCACTTCGATTAGCTTACTAAACTTTGGCAGTGTGATCTCTGCATCCAATAGTAGCTTTTTGAAATCTATAAATGTCATATCACTTCTTTCTATTTGAGGTGGCCTTAGTATATAGCTAAAATTCTATCTAAAAACCATAAAATATTGCCAATATATAGAAATATGCTTGACATATTTGTATAAAAAGTGTAGAATACCTATAATTTATTACTATTAGTTAGATAATAAATAAATTCACAGCCAAAAAGGATTAGTATGGCAAAAGAACTCAAGAAAAAAGCTAAAAAGAGATTAGAAGCAAAAAAGGCAGCTAAGAAAAAAGCTGCGAAAAAGTCTCCAAAGAAAAAGTCTCCAAAGAAAAAGGCCGCCAAGAAAAAAGTTGCGAAAAAGAAAGTCGCTAAGAAAAAAGCTGCTAAGAAAAAAGCTAAAAAGAAGTAATTAGCTTGAGAGTTAGCTCCTTGGGGTAGCCTTACTGCTTGTTTGATTTAGCTCTTATCCGCTATATTTTCTTATACTCTTCTCTGATAGCCTCTACACTATATTTACGCTCTAATCGTCTGATTATAAAGTGACCTCGTGCTTTATCTTGAAAATGATCGATAAATATCGTATTGATCAAAGCTCCAGAAGCAGCACCTATCACTGGTATAGCCTGCACAACAGTTTTTTGACTTACTTGTACGCTAAACCTAGAGGCTATCTCTGCTATAAGCTTCACAATTATAGGGGCACCCTCTTTTTTTAATCCCTCTTTGGCTATATAATTTGCAGCATTTGTTACAGCTTCAGAGAGAGCCGCTCTTATGGCATAATAACCACTTTCAGCTGCATCGTCATCTGGGGATGGTCCGCCAAGAGCAAATATAGAGACACACTCCAACTCTATCTCCGTAGAAGTGATCAGAGCACCTTCAGAGCGAGCAATATCAGCGATCGATCTTAACATAATAGTTGTAGAACATGGAAGCTCTATAGCCAATGCTGAGAGACCAAAAAAACCGCCAGCACCTCCTGTCGTTGCACAAGCTAGTTTATGCAACTTGTCCCATGAAGAGGTTGATGGTTTTTTGGACATAGTTGTCACGGCAGCCTTGAGTGAAACACTCAAGGCTTTTGTTGTTGCAGTTGAGATGAGATTGTTAGCTCCATCTGGTAAGCTATCTAAGCCAAACTCTATCGGTTTACCTATTATAGATGTGGCTTTTATTGCAAAGCTTTCACCCTCAAGTAGTGATTTGGCATATCTTAAATCTTCTATATCTTGTCTCTCTATTGTCATGTTAATACAAATCCTCTACCAGTCAATTTAGAGCAGACTCTATATAGTAGGCTTCTCCATTCCATTTGAGAGGAAAAGCCTTCAAGTCTCCCTCTTTCAGTTCATATATCCAGCCACCCTCATGACCCTCCATAGTGGCACTGCCGGCACAGAATAGAGGTATCTTAATCTCCTCTATCTCTACTCTATAAGCTTTGTGTATGTGACCACAGAGTATTGCTCCAGAATCTATCTCTTTGCAACTCCTTAGTAGCATATCTGCATTGACTAGTCCGTGTAGTTTGGTATCATCCTGACCATTTGCCAAGCGTGGTGCATAGTGTGTGATGATGAAGATAAAACGATCTTTGAGCAGTTCATCTTTGAGCAGTTCATCTAGAGCTTGAAGTTGTGCGATCGGTATCAAGCCGCTTGATCTCCAAGGGGGCAGATTGGGGCGTGAACTATTGACTGCAACTACGGCTGTGTCATCTCCTACTAGTCTCACTAGAGGCCAGTGTCCGCCACGACAATACTCCGGAAGATCATTTTGCAAAACTGAGCAAAACTGTTCAGAAAATCTATAATGACTATAACCCTCATGTACATATATATCATGGTTCCCCGGAACTGTGATATAGCACTGAGGAGGATGCATCATGGGTGCTACAAGCCCTTTGGCAATCTCTAGCTCTTGTTCTAATCCTAGAGCCGTATAGTCTCCGGTATTGATCACGAGATCGATATCACTCTCCTCTTTGAATCGCACCAAGGCTTCCATCTTGATCTGAGCATTGTCGAAATACTTTGATCGTCCCCTGAATAGATTGATCGCACCGATCGCTCGTTTGCTAAACCACTTTTTCCAATGCATATGGCGAATCTGTATATCGATATGAATATCACTAAAATGTAGTATGCGTAGAGGCTTCTCTCTGGTCATAGGACTCCTTTTTGATTTTAACCCGAATTAAGTATTATATCATGAGATTAAAACTATTGGATAAATCTAAATTTTTCTGTATACTTAGCTTAAATATTTAAAGGAGTTCTATATGGCGAGTGTATTGATTCCTCTAGCTGAGGGATATGAAGAGATAGAGGCAGTCTCTCTGATAGACATCATGCGTAGAGGTGGATTAGAGGTGCGTACAGCATATCTGGATGGTGAGTTCGCTACAGACTTGGTCACAGGAGCCAATGGCATCACGATTCAGGCAGATACCTCTATCAAAAATATAATAACTGATGATTTTGATATGATTGTTCTGCCTGGCGGATGGGATGGCACCAACCATTTGGCTGAAAACCAGAGGGTTCAGAGTCTACTCAAAGAGTTCAAAGATAGAGGCAAGCTTGTAGGTGCTATGTGTGCTGCTCCATACGCACTCCATGTAGCAGATGTACTCAATACCAACTATACATGTTATCCCTCTGTTGAAGAGAAGATCCGTGATGAGGGGTATACTGACCAAGAGAGAGTAGTGATAGATGGTACCGTGATGACATCTCGTGGACCTGGTACTGCCATCTGCTTTGGATTGGAGATCGTCAGGAGACTCGTGGGTGAAGAGAGTTATGAGGCGGTCAAGGTCGGTACTCTATCTGAGTTCTGTTGATATTTGCAGGTTAAGCAATGTTCATAAAACTCAACTGCGACATGGGCGAGAGCTTTGGTGTCTACAAGATGGGGATGGATGAAGAGATCATGCCCTATATAGATATGGCAAATCTCGCTTGCGGTTTTCACGCATCAGACCCCGTGACGATGCACCGAAGTATCAGAAGTGCAAAAGAGCATGGTGTAGAGATCGGGGCACACCCCTCTTATCCTGATCTAGTAGGGTTTGGTCGGCGTGAGATTGTTTGCAGCAGTGAAGAGATCGTCTCATTTGTTCTCTATCAGCTAGGGGCGCTTGAGGTACTGTGTCAGAGTTATGATACAAAAGTAGACTACCTCAAACCTCACGGAGCGTTGTATAACAGCATGATGAAAGAGATGGAGATCTTCAAGGCGATAGCCAAAGCGATCTCAAAGTATGACTCCTCCATCAAGCTGATGATACTCTCCTCGACCAAAAATGATCACTATGAGAAGATAGCTCAAAAGTATGGCATATCACTGCTCTATGAAGTCTTTGCAGATAGGGCATATACAGATGAGGGGTTTCTGGTGCCACGCACTCAACAGGGTGCTATTATCAGTGATAGAGAGGAGATGATGAGACGGGTGAAGCTTCTTCTTGACCAAGGAGCTATAGAGACTATCTCCGGCAAAAAGCTCTATCTCAAAGCAGATACTATCTGTGTGCATGGTGATAATGCGACAGCAGTAGAACTCATCAGATCACTGCATAAGTTAAAAAATGAATATTAAAATAGTTTCGGTTGATTCGGTTATGCTCTATTTTGAGCAGATCATCTCCGGAGATGTTTTGGAGAGGGTTCAGGATAGCTACAGTACCCTGAAGCAGTTGGATGGGGTGATAGATATGGTTCCCTCCTATAGCTCAATACTTATACAGTATGACCTCTCCCTCTATAACTATCGATCGATTCAAGAAGCGATCAAAAAGCAACTCTCAACTCATCAAAGCACGACCACAACCAAAGAGAGCAGACTGATCAAAATACCGACATCTTATGATGATGGCTTGGATTTGGAGAGGGTAGCAGAGTCAAATCAGCTGACAGTTGAAGAGGTTATCTTGCTGCATACTCAAACGATCTACCGTGTCTATGCTATAGGTTTTATGGTGGGTTTTGCTTTTTTAGCTAGTGTCAACGAAAAGATAGCAACTCCCAGACTCTCCACGCCTAGAGCCAAAGTCCCCAAAGGCAGTGTAGCCATAGCAGATAGTCAAACAGCGATCTATCCTCAAGACTCAGCAGGCGGGTGGAATATCATTGGTCAGACAGAGTTTGATGATTTTGAGCATTTCAGTGTCGGTGACACTGTAGAGTTCGTGAGGATATGATGGAGTTTGAGATTGGGATTTGAAGTATTGAGTGGTGGTATATTTACGACAGTTCAAGATCTAGGGAGGTTTGGTTCTATGCATTTAGGAGTCGCTCAGTCGGGAGTGATGGATGAGTATGCATACAGGTGGAGTCAAAAACTGCTAAATGATCAAAACAGCAATGCCCTAGAGATCATGGCAGGAGTCAAACTCAAAGCAACTTTACCCACACAGATATCACTCTGTGGTGCTGATCTGGAGTTCAAACTCAATGGTATACCTCAGCCGATCTGGCAAACATATATGATCCAAGCAGGGGATATTTTGTCATTTGATAGGCGGATATCGGGAGAGAGAGTTTATCTGTCAGTCAAGGGGGGATTTGCCGTAGAGAAAAAACGGGGCAGCTACTCAACTACTCTGAGAGAAGGTATCGGCTCAAGAGTGCAAAAGGGAGATCTGTTGCCTTTTGATCCTCACTCTAGCACTCATGCGATCTTTAGAGTAAAAGAGAGCTATATACCTGACTATAGAGAGAGTATCTCACTGCGTATTTTACTTAGTTACCAGGAGGAGTATTTTAGCCTAGAGGAGAGAGAGGAGTTTTTCTCCTCTAGCTATGAGGTCACACTCCAGAGTGACAGGATGGGGTACAGACTCAAAGGCCCACCTATCGCCCCGACTCAAGGAGGTATCATCTCCGAAGCGATAGCATTTGGATCGGTTCAAATACCCAAAGATGGAGTGCCGATAGTTCTACTCAAGGAGCGGCAGACGATTGGTGGGTATCCCAAGATCGGTACTATTTTGCCCATAGATTGTTTCTGGCTAGCTCAAGTATCTATCGGCTCATCTGTGAAGTTTGAACCTATAGGGATAGAGCAGGCCCAAGAGGAGATGATGGCATTTTATAAGAGTTTTGCACTCTCTTATGAGTGATCTCCTCCTAAGAGTATAGCTGCCTCTTTGGCATGGTAAGTTATGATGATATCTGCTCCGGCACGCTTGAATGCCATGAGTGTCTCCATCATAACTCTATCATACTCTATGACACCGGCTTTGGCTGCCATCTTGAGCATAGAGTATTCACCTGATACATTGTAGCAGGCTAGGGGCAGATTGGTGTTCTCTTTGACATCTCGTATGATGTCGAGATAGGCTAGAGCCGGCTTAACCATCAAGATGTCAGCCCCCTCTCTCTCATCTTCGATACTCTCTAGTATCGCCTCTTGGCGGTTGGCAGGATTCATCTGGTAGCTTCGTCTATCGCCAAAACTAGGACTAGACTCTGCAACATCACGAAATGGCCCATAGTAAGCTGAAGCAAATTTGCTAGAGTAGCTCATGATGGGGATACTCTCATAACCTGCACTATCCAATCCATTGCGTATAGCAGTGATCATCCCATCCATCATCCCGCTAGGGGCGATCATATCTGCACCTGCTTTGGCATGTATGATCGCTTGTTGTGCTAAGTTATCAAGTGTGATATCATTCTCTACAGTTTCTAGTATAGGATCGAGTACACCACAATGCCCATGATCGGTATATTCACAAAAGCAGAGATCAGTAGTGACAAACATATCGGGGTGTGCCTCTTTGACTGCTCGGATAGTAGTAGCGATGATCCCATGGTCACACATGGCATCAGAGCCGACACTATCTTTGATATCTGGAATACCAAATAGGATAATAGAGTAGATACCCAACTCTTTGAGTGCATCACACTCTTTGATGATCTCATCGATACTCATCTGATAGACACCAGGCATCGAAGTCACTTCATCCTTGATCTCCTCCCCTGCTCTAGCAAAGAGTGGATAGATAAAGTCATCGACACTGAGGTGTCTCTCTTGCAATAAATTTCTGAGGGTAGGGTTGATTCGTTTTCTTCTAAATCTAGCAAACATTATAAATAGCCTTGGTTGTATTTTTTATATTGTACATTATTACTCTTATAACTCTATACTGCTCTTGCTATATTTTATCGGGAATAAAAACTGGCAGGGTAAAGGAGGGAGGATCAGCTCCTAATCTCCAGAAAATTTCTCGCTGAGATATCATCCCAAGGCTTGTTGAGCTTATAAAAATCCTCATAGCTCGCTAAGACTTTTTTGAAATCTTTGCTCTTGGTACTCTCATCACTCAACACCTCTTTGAGAGATACTTTGGCAGCATCCATGATCTCTTTGGGAAAGCTCTTGATCTTTATATCTTTCGATAGCTCTTGTAGGGCTTTTGCATTTTTGTATCTGAACTCTTGGAGCATGTTGCTTGTCATCTCCTCTGTGGCAGTAGTGATGATAGCTTGATGCTCCGAGCTGAGTCTCTCCCATCGTGCTTTGTTGAAGGTGACTTCTAAGATAGAGCCTGGCTCATGCCACCCTGTGTAGTAGTAGGATGCTGCTTTGTCAAAGCCCATCATCTTGTCCAGATAGGGACCGACCCACTCAGTAGCATCTATGGTTCCTCTCTCTAGTGAAGTGTATATCTCTCCGGCAGGCAAGAGTACTGGATTGACTCCCAACTTTTGCATAACCTCTCCACCAAGTCCAGGTATACGCATCTTGAGTCCCTTGAGATCATCTAGGGTATTGATCTCTTTTTTGAACCATCCGCCCATCTGAGGTCCCGTTGTACCTCCTATCAATGGATAGAGATTGAACTTGGCATATAGTTCACGCCATAGATCATATCCACCACCAAATTTCATCCAAGTGATCATCTCTTCACTAGTCAACCCCAGTGGCATACCGCCAAATATAGAGAATGCAGAGTTTTTGCCCTTCCAGTAGTAGACACCAGAGTGAAATGCATCGATCTGAGAGGCAGATGTTGCATCAAAGACTTGCAGAGCTGGCACAAGTATATTTTTGGGGAATACTTTGATCTCAAGTGTTCCTCCACTCAACTCACCACAGCGTAGAGCAAACTCATCAACACCTGTCCCCATGATAGGAAAATGAGCAGGCCATGAGGTTGCCAATTTGAGTTTGACTTTTTTGCCTCTGTTTATGTTGACCGAACCACTCTCTTGGGCTCGGCGACAACCTGTCAAAGCTAAAGTTGTAGCTCCGATGGTTGCAGCAGTGATAAAATCTCTTCTTCTCATATCACTCTCCTCAATTTATTTAGAATACAACATCAAGTACAATAGATACAATGATAGCAGATATTAGTTAACACCTTCTCTATCATATAGAAAAGTTCTGTAGCTCTTTTAACTTTCTCTCATAAAGTCTATCTTGACATTCACGACAAATTCCACTTTACCATCTTCGGTAAACTCTTTATCAAAAAAGAATGTATCTATGCTAAATAGTTTATTAAATTTCCACAAATTGGCGTTGATATCATCACTATCTCTCAGCTCTACATTGAACTCAAAGTTTTTAGAGAGTCCATTGTGTTGTAGTTATTTTACCATTAGTGTTCTTTTGTCATATTGATATCCTATGTGAGTCTGAAAGGAGCCCTCCAAAATCAAAATTGATTACTAAACTACTCTATGCAGTGTCTCTTTGATCATTTTTTTGTTAAATGGTTTGCCGACATTCATATCGAAGTGTTGTCTCTCCTGATCTCCACCATCAGTATCCCCGGATACAGAGATAGCAAATATTGGGGTTGTCCCTCTCTCCTCTTCAAAGGTACGAAATGTACTGATCACCTCTGTACCCATCATCTTTGGCATATATTTATCGAGGTAGACCATAGTATAGGGCTCTTCATCTTCTACTGCCATCTTTAGCTTACTTAAGGCTACCTCTCCATCCATGGCTGTCTCTACTTGACAAAACTCATCCTCCAATATAGCTTTGAGCAGTTGGATATTGATAGGGTCATCATCGACAATCAATATCTTTGTTTGTACTCTATTTGAGATGAGATCATAGAGTCTATCAGCATAATAGCCATGCTGTGAAATAACAGTATAGTTATCATCCGCATCACTATGGATAAGCGATAAAAACTTCTCCTCAACAACCAAAAGTTCTATATTTTTCTTCTCTGTTAGCCCAATAACATCATCATTAAGTTGATATTGATAACAGATAAGGTGTGTGATATTTTTCGGCAAATTTGCGATCTTTTTGACTGGAGTTATCCTATCATTGCAAATCCCCATATCTCTAACATATCGCGTGATGTTTTTAGCACTAAATATATTTTGACTATTTAATAAAATACCAAGTTCTAGATAGCTGCTCTCTATAGGCTGAAATAGTTCTATATAGTCAATCACATCAACAGGTATATTGAAGTAAAAAGTACTTCCGGCATCAAGTTCACTCTTGAGCTTTAGCTCACCTCCTAGATCTTTGACATATTGTGAACTGATAGAGAGACCTAGACCTGTACCGCCATATTTTACACTCGTATCATCTTGAGCCTGTGTGAAGGCTTCAAATATACTCTGCTGCTGCTCTTGTGTTATACCGATACCTTCATCTTCGATAGATATATAGAGAGACTCTTTTGATCTATCATATTGGACATTGAAATCGATAGTTCTCATGCTTGGTGTAAACTTATAAGCATTTCCGATAAGGTTCATAACTACTCTTTTGAGTATAGTATCTTCTACTCTGATCTCCTTGGGCATCATAGGATCTATATATATATTGAAAGCTATCTTCTTGTCAGACATATTGGCAGAAAATATCTCAGCAATATCAGCGAAAAACTTTGTAGGATTTATCTGGACTGGCTCTGATATTTTACGCTCTCTCTGGCTGGATACTCTATCCAAGATAGAGGTTGTCAACTCATTGATAAACTGGGCACTCTCTTTTGCATTATTGATATACTGAAGGAGTCGTGGGTTATCTAGCTGATCCTCTAGCAGCTCAAGAAAGCCATAGAGTGTATTGGCGGGTGTTCGTATATCGTGTACAGTAGCAGAGAGCAGGCTCAGTGTATCATCTATATCTTCTGTACTCCTCTTAACCTGCCGGAACTCTTCAACTCTCTCCACTACACTGCTAGACTCCTCAAGAAGCCGCTTTCCAAGATAAACTTTTTCATAATCATCTTTCAGCTTAGGATGCATAGAGTAGGCAACATTTATCAAGAAAGGCACCATCGCTTTGAAAAGATCCATATCGCACTGATCAAACTTTTTGATCCTCTCTATAGAGGTACATGCTGTTGCGATACCTATAAGCCGTTCACTATCTATCAGAGGGACAATGATCTTGGATTTCATCCTGATATCATCAGGATTGTCAGTTGATGGGAGATACTCTTTTTCGCTGGCAAGGTAGTTATATATGCCTTCACTCATAGTCAAAAAACACTTGGCCAATACTCCACGCTGCCCTAGCATAGAGATCTCTCTTACACTGCTATCACTGCGCTCACGCAATAGTATCGCCGTTCTCTCATCAAAAATCCAAAATGAGGCAAACTCTGAATCCATCACACTAACAATGAGACTTTCAACAATACTATTGATCTCTATATTGTTATCAGTCGATTCCAATCTTTGTGTTGTCTCATCTAGTAGATCTTTAAGTTGATCTATATCTATTGTTTTCATACTTTATTCTTTTTAGATAATTTTATTATGTATATGAAATTATAATCAATTTTCTCTTTTTTTAATGTAGGATAATTCTGATAGATTTAAAATTAAGTTTTTTGTAATATACTATCAAAAAAATTTAGCTCTAGGAGTGGCAAAAATGGAAAGACCAGCACCCACAGATATCGAAAATGAGGTAACAAGCGTAGATATGATCATATCAAAGGCTGATGCAGAAGGCAATATCACCTATACCAACCCTATATTTATGAAGATATCAGGATACACACAGGGAGAGTTGCTTGATCAACCACATGCTATTCTTCGACATCCTGATATGCCAAAAGTGATATTCAAGTATCTTTGGGACAATATCAAAGATGGCAAAGATGTGACTGCATATGTCAAAAATCTCTGCAAAGATGGCAGTTACTACTGGGTACTTGCTCAAGTCAGAGTAGCAAAAAACCCAGATGGGTCATTTAGAAACTATGTCTCTACGCGAAAGTGTATTACAGATAGTGCAAAAGAGACTATCTCTACACTCTATGCTAAACTAATAGATATAGAGAAGAGTGGTGGTGTCGAAGCATCCGAAAAAGCTTTGATGGATTTCTTGACAAAAAATGGTCAGAGTCCTGAAACATTCAACGCCTTCATGACGAAAATCAACAAATAAGGATATAACAATGATAGATTTTGATAAATCAATGAAACGACTTCGTGCTGTCAATGGATACTTAGGTTCTGCTGTACTCAACTACTCAGGTGAGACACTCTATGTAGACAATGACCAAACAGGGACAGATATACCCTACTCTGCTAGTATATTCAATGATGCTTTTCGTATGATCTCTGAGTCATCTTTGGATGTTGGCTTTAGTGAAGCTGCTTCTATAGAAGCCAAGACTATCGATGGTCATGTCTTTTTGATCAACAGTGCAGGTACACTATCTAAAGATAATTTTGCAAAGATAAATGTCTTCTCTATCTTTCGTGATGATGGCAATATAGCCTTGGCAAAAATGATCATGACTAAAGCATCAGAATCGATGTCTCAAGAGTTGGGACGCATCTAATAAACACAAAGGCTTTTAGATCAAAACTATCTATTTTATAAGACATGCAAAATCAGACTGGCAAGAGTCCGGAGCTAGTGATTTTGAACGAGGACTTAGTCGCAGGGGCTATAAAGATATCAATATCATAGGCTCTTATCTCAAGCTAATCGACATCAAACCAGATCTCATTCTTGCAAGCTGTTCTCTAAGAACACAGATCACGGCAGATGGCTTGGCAGAGAAGATTGAATTTAGAGGATCCAAGAGTTATCTACAGGAGCTCTACCTGACAGCACCCAAGGTACTCAAAGAGACACTTATGATGCAGGGAGATGAGATTGATGCTATTTTGGTCGTAGGTCACAATCCTCAGATCAGTGACCTTGTCAATGCATTAATAGATGAGCATATTCTAAAGATACCTACCTTGGGTGTTGTGGCTATTGATTTTGATATTGATGCTTGGAGTGAGCTAGAAGAGGCTATAGGCAAAATTGACTTTTTTGTATACCCCAAACAGTTCAAATACTATATGCCCAAGCAGGTCAGAGCAATACTTTAATCACTCTAAATCTTTTAGGATAATTCTAAGCCGTGCTCCCTTAGAGGAGTTGCTGGCACTCAATACTCCACCACAATGCTCCTCTACTATCATCTTGCTCATATACAATCCGATACCCGTACCATTTTTGTCCAGTTTTGTTGAAAAGTATGGATCAAAAATATTCTCTATAATACTCTCCGGTATACCGCCTCCATTATCATCAACCTCTAGTATATATCTGTCATCCTCTTCATAAGTAGATATCTTGATATATGCTCTATCTACTCTACTCTCCAACAGTATATCTTCTGCATTCTTGATCAAATTCAAGATAACCTGTTTAACTTCATTTGAGTAGGTATTGAAACGCTTATGAGAGTTTAGCTCTAGATGAAGTTCTATATTTTGATCTACTATAGAGCTCTCCATGATTTTTAGCACAGAGTCAACAAGTTGATCGTAACTAGTCACACTTTTCCCTTTGTTGGGCTTGAAAAAATCTCTAAAATCATCTATAGTACTGCTGAGATGCTGTGCATAGTCTGATATATTTTTTGCTTTCTCCTTCACTATAGCACTATCTACCTGATTCAACTCTGCTTTAACCTCCAACAGTGAGCTTGTTGCAGTGATGGCGGCAAGTGGCTGTCTCCACTGATGAGCGATCATACTGATCATTTCACCCATTTGAGCTAAACGAGACTGCTGAAAAATCTGTTCATCCTTTTTTCTATTCTTATCAACTTCTAGCTTGACTCTTGATCGCAAACTTTTATTTAATCGTTCGATCCCTTTGAGGGAGATCTCTCTCTTCTCCTCTAGAGCAATAACACTCCTCAATGTAGAAAACTGTCTATGACCTGCACCTACGATTGCAATAGAGAAAAAAAGCAGCAGCAGTGCAAAAATCATAAATATATCTCCACCATGATATATAAAAGCAGCAATTACCGGCACAATAGTGAAAAATACAAAGATTACAAATAGATGAAACAGAGAGATTAGCGTAGAGATAGATCCGGCTACAAGTGCCATTATGATAGTTCCAACCATAAGTATATAGACATCAGGCACAGCATGCAAAACAGTGATCCACACAATAAAACCATACGCAAGAGCTGTAAGAGATGTTAATATAGAGATGATTTTTAGCAGTTTCACAACTTTGATATTATCATTTTGCAAACAGTAGTCCAGCCTATTGGTCATAAGAATTCTGGCAACAAAGATCATGATATGCACAAGCAGCCAACTATAGATCATAGTATGTGGCAAAAAATGGTATAGTATATATGCTACAATCAATGGAGCTATGATATTGGCAGAGAGTGTCCCTATGCCAGTAGATACAATAAATATCTTTATCAGTTTTGTGTGGTAGTCAATAGATAATTTTTTTGCAATACTACTGATCTGCATCTATACTGAACCCTCTTTTAGCATCATCTCCATCTCATCTGAGGGCATAGGCTTGCCATAGAGATACCCCTGCATATTTTGGCATCCACTATCGATCAAAAACTTCTGTTGTGCTTCTGTCTCTACACCCTCTGCAATTACCTTGAGATTTAGACTTTCAGATAGAGCAATAATTGCTTTAACTATCCCCGCATCATCTTCATCATTAGGTAGATTTTTGACAAAAGATTTATCTATTTTCAGTTTATTGATAGGAAGACGCTTCAGATAAGATAGTGATGAGTATCCAGTTCCAAAATCATCAATAGCCAACTCAATACCCATATCACTGATCTGCTGAAGTATCAAGACTGCTTCATCAGGATTTGTCATGATCTTATTTTCTATGATTTCAAGCTCAAGCCACTTGGCTTTCAAGCCTGTCTCTCTCATCATTTTAGTGAGCATATCCGGAAATGATGGTTGATAAAGCTGCTGCATCGTGATATTCAACGATAAAACACCTGGACTGTATCCTGCATCATACCATTGGACTATCTGTCTCATCGCTCTCTTCATCACCCATTGATCAATCGTAATAATAACTCTTGTCTCCTCTGCAACACTCATAAATCTATCAGGAGAGACTAGCCCCATAGTAGGACTCTGCCACCTCACTAGTGCTTCCAATCCGATGATCTTACCATCTTTACCATTGAATTGGGGCTGATAGTAGATGAGGAACTCCTCCCTCTTTATCGCTTGACGCAGATTTCCCTCCATCTCCATACGCTCAAATACTATAGCTGTCATCTCAGCAGAGTAGTATTGAAAATTATCTCTCCCCTCATCTTTTGCTTGATACATTGCAGTATCTGCATATTTCAAGAGATTGCTGGCATCACTATCATCTTGAGGATAGAGACTGATACCGATACTACTAGATATATATAGGATATGATCTGAGATATAGATAGGTTCTGCCAATAGATCAAGAATCTTCTGTGCCAATATCGATGCATCCTCTCCACTGCGGAGCCTCTCCATCAAAATCGTAAACTCATCCCCTCCCAAGCGTGCCAAAGTGTCCTCTTTACGGATAATACCATTTAGTCGATTTGAAACTTCCTGCAGAACTTCATCACCAACCTTGTGACCTAGTGTGTCATTTATATGCTTAAAACGATCCAGATCGATAAAAAAGAGTGCAAACTCTGTATGGTCTCTTGCAGATCTCTCTATCGCATGAGTCAATCTATCCATAAATAGAATACGGTTTGGCAAGCCTGTTAAGTGATCATGGCTAGCTTGATGATCTAAAATCCTGCTCTGTTCCCGCAGTTTATCTTGAGCTTCAAGATGTGCCGTGATATCTCTGGATGACTCTATAATCCCTACACACTCCTCTTCCAGATCAAAGAGAGGTACTACTGCCAGCTCAATATAACAATCTTTATCATCTATATCTTTATGTTTATGCACAACTGTCATCGGCTTTTTACTCTCTAGTACATCTTGGAGAGGGCATTGATGTTCACTCCCATCACAAGGCGTTGAACGGTGGTGAGACAACTCATAACATTTTGGGCGTTCGATATCTGCAACGGTATCACTATTGAGATGTCTCCTCAGACTCTCATTCATTATCTCAACAGTATAGTCACTCTTGATGACCATGATAGGATCTTTGACACCATTGACAATAGCCTGAAGATATTCATGTTTTCTATGCAGCTCATTTTGAACCTCTTGAAGCTCTATTTTGCTGATAATATTGGTCATAGTACTCATAAACTGCTCCAAGTCAAAAGGTTTCAGCAAATACCCATCAACACCTAGCTTGATACCCGTAGTAAAATATTCAAGCTCTGTATATGCTGATAGTATCATAATGGGAATATCTTTATCATCTTCTCTAATCTTCTCTATCATCTCTAAACCATTGAGCTTGGGCATATTGATATCAGTAATGATCAAATCTACAGAACTCTCTCGAAACTTAACCAGCCCCTCTTCACCATTGGTTGCAATAGCAACATCATAAAAAAACTCCTCTAGTACCATCTTGATAGACTCCCTTGCTAGAGAGTCATCTTCTACATACAGTAACTTTAACTTTTTGCTAAACTTTATAGTCTCATCTATATTTTTCACTATTTATCTCTCAATACGATTTTAAATATGATACTACTCATACTATTTGAAATAGTAAGTTTACCATGATAATGTACTTCAATTGTTGTTTTAGACATTTAGGTAAACTCCTTCTATATTAGACATCTTGCAAAACCTATCGGAAACGATGGCTTTAGCCTCGTCATATGGTGAAGCTGAAGCATCACTTCCAAGTTTTGCAAGAACTCTATTAATAATATGTATTTTATCATATTCTAAATTTATAGTATATAACTCTAAGCAAATTTACACTAAAATCCAAATCTACAGGAGAGTCCAATGATAGAGATACCAAATCATAAAGATATAGATATAAAACATATCGTCTGCGACTACAATGGAACCATCGCAAAAGATGGGATGGTTCTACCGCAGATCAAAGCTCTTTTTGATCAACTCAGAGAGCAGTATCAACTATATGTTATCACTGCTGACACCTTCGGCAGTGTTCATCAACAGCTTGAGGGATATGGGGCAGAGATCATATGCCTCACAAGCGATAACCATACCCAAGAGAAAGCCGATTTCATCACCTCTCTAGGAGCCAAAGAGTCTGTAGCACTAGGCAATGGAAACAACGATACCATGATGCTCCAGTCAGCATCTATAGGCATCGCTATACTTGGTGATGAGGGGTGCAGCAAAGAGGCTCTACTAGGTGCAGATATCCTCTGCAAAGAGATCTATGAAGCACTAGAGCTATTTATCAAACCCAAACGGCTTATCGCTACACTACGAAAATAACCACTATTGCTAGGGGTCTAAAGTTGACTGTTTTGTGAAGCGTAGCGGAATGAAACAGTCAACATCTCGTATCATACTCTATAGTTGTATACATTTTCAAAGAGTGAACAAATGAGTGATTTATGGGTGCTTAGATGTTATTTTGGTAAACTTTAGGTGCGAAAGTTGAGATTTTAAAAAAATATGACATAAAATGTGACATCTTTCTATTATAATGTAGCTCAACTTATTTATATAGAAAAAACTAAACTCATTATGAAGTGAGG
>JAYEOM010000058.1:0-43129 GCA_034722955.1 Campylobacterota bacterium | reverse complement strand
GAGTCAAAATAGAGTCAAAACTTAAGTACCGTGGTGTGCATACAATAAGGCTTTAGATAGTGATTAAATTGAGGTTTAATGGATGTTATTAGACTATATCAAATTGTGTGATTGGTGGAGGCGACGGGAATTGAACCCGTGTCCTAAAATAGATAGAACTATGACTCTACATGTTTAGATGGTGTTGATAGATCTCATCTTGCTTCGTACTACACCCAAAACTACACAAGACCAGCCTAAGGGTTCGTCCATAGGATAGGCAACCTATAGATATAGTCATCAGATATGATACCTCAAGATCCTGTTAAGATGACACTTGCAGGCGAGGCAGTCCTCCGGCGAACCGGGGTTAATGACTTACGCTACTGCGTAAGCTGGACGGTAATCTGTGTTGTTTGCGTTTAAGCTAAATGAGCCGCGTAACGGAATTGCTCAGTCCGACATGCACATAGCCCCGACTACTCCAGTCGAAACCAAGTCACCCCCATATGTTGGAGAAGTTGATTTTAGCATGAATTTTGTTTTCTGTCAAGGAGATCCTACTATTTCACCTCCTGAAATATTGAGCATCATTTAAGCCCACCTTTATTTGAATATCACACTAAAGACAGAGCCTTCATCTTCAACACTTTTGATCTCTAGTTTAAATTTGTGCAGATCCAGAATATTTTTGACAAGTGCCAATCCAACCCCCAAAGAGTTATTCCAGCCGTTTGAAGATACCCTATAGAATTTGTCAGTTATTTTAGATATATCGCTCTGCTTGATACCGATCCCTGTATCTGTGATGCTTAAAGATCTATCATCAAGTTTTACTATGACTTCATCTTGTGAATACTTTAGGGCATTTTCAATCAGATTTGATATGGCTATATTTATCATCGTCTCATCTACTTTTATCTCTATCTCATCTGCTTCCAATCTAATATCTCTATTTGGATATGAGAGTTTCAGATCCTCTATGATCTCTTTTGTAAGTTTTGCAATATTGCAATTTTCAAAATTGGATGGTTGCTTCCCTTCGTCTAGCTTGATAGATAACCTTAATCTATCTATCATGCTTGTAAGTTTTGTAGAGTTTGATGATATCTTATGTAGGAACTTCTCTCTTATGTTTGGATTGATATCTTTATCTTCTAGCAGTGTCTGGGTATAGCCGCTTATCACAGCTATAGGGTTTCTGAACTCATGTGATATAGCAGAGATGATATCATCTTTTTGTCTATTGGATAGTTTGAGTTTTGCTGTATATTTGGATTTTTGTTTATCTTTTTTAGATAAATTTCGGGATACGGTAGTTAGCAGTTTTGTTATCTTGTTAAACTCTATCGAGTATGATGATTTGATACTTGATGGCTTCTTTTGTTGGGTTAAATGTCGCAAAAACTCTAATATCTTTTTTGTCTCATACTGTACATCTTTGCTTGTTTGCAGTGCTATATAAAATGCAATTGCCATAAAGATTAAAAACAGAAACCCAACCTTAAACGAGAGAGATAAAAACTGCTGATTTATCAGATCAATATCTCTTGCCATCCTTATATAGTAGTCATGACCATTTACTCTGAACTTTTTAGCTAGATAGAGCATATCTTTGTTGACAGTTTTGGAGTACCTGATGCTAGAGCCGTACTCTTGGTATTTGGATTGGATGATCTCTGCTCTATTTAAGTGATTGTCCATATGGACAAACTCTTTGTCACTCTCACCCAAGACTGTGCCATCTTGGGCTATGATAGTGACCCTCAGACCAATACTCTTTTTAATCTTTTTTGCAAGATTGTCTACATCTTGCAGTGTATTGATCTGCAGGGAGACTATATCTATGTTGTGAAGCAGATCGATTTTAGCCTGCTCTATATAGATATCTTTTATCCAGAGATAAAATATAACTCCAAGGGTTATAAATATAGTTACAAATAGAAGTAAAAATTTACGAAGAAATATATCATGCAGTTTTAGCAATTTTGCTTTTTTAGATCGCTTTTTATTCAAAAATATACCCCTCGCCATGAACAGACTTTATATAATCTTTATCTCTCTTGGGATCAATCTTCTCTTTAAGTCTTTTGATGGCGACATTTACAGTTTTTGGTTTTACATCGCCATGATCTCTCCAGACATTGTTGAGTAGAGTATCACGACTGAGTAAAATATCTCTGTTTTTGATAAATTCAAGAAGCAGATCATGCTCAAGGTGTGTGAGACTTATCTCGTCTTCATCGATATAAAACTTCTTGTTTTTTGCAGTATATACTATATCTCGCACTTTTAGCTGCTCTATGCTCTTGGAGGTTCTTTTGATGAGAGCTTCTACTCTCGCTTTCAGGATATTGAGATTGAATGGTTTGGTTATATAGTCATCTCCACCCCTATCAAACCCCTCAAGTATATCCTCATCTCTATCTTTTGCCGTCAGATAAATCACAGGATTTGAGTACCCTTTTTGGCGAAGATTTTGGACAAAAACAGAACCCTCGACATTTGGCAAGTTCCTATCCATCAAGATCAAAGAGATATTCTCTTCATCCAAAAGAGCCTCTACATTTGAAGTATCCAGGCAACAGATCACATCATACCCATCTTTGGCAAGGGTATACTCTATGAGATCTAAAATATCTTGTTCATCTTCTACTACGAGCACTGTTTTTTGCATATTTGATTATACCTTATACCTGATAAATCTCGCCACCATTTTGATCTGATCTCTTGCTTGAGCTGAAATAGTTAAGGCAGATACTGCTAATATTGACAGTGCAATTTTTTTAAATCTCATTTTAGGCTTCCATGCGGGAAGTATAAAATATGATGATTACAGTTTGATTACAACTCTAGGAGCAATTTGGACTCAATATCAGGAGAGACGATGGGCTACAAGATATGGTTTGACAATCATGCCAAAAAACATAAGCAGATAGTTGACAAGTTATTGGAACAAAAGTATACAAAAGAGCAGATCATAGACTATTTTGAGTTTGAAAATATCTGTAGAGAGGAGATAGATTTTTGTCCGCTTTATGCCAAAAACGAGAAGTGTCATGATGTGGAAGATTTGAACTGCTACTTATGTGCCTGTCCCAATTTTAGATTTGATGATGATGGCATTCGAAAGATAGATCAAAATACAGAATATAGCAGCTGTAGTATCAAATCAAAAGATGGAGAAGAGGCTATCTACGGAGAGCAGATTCATCAAGATTGCTCAAAATGTCTTATACCGCATAGTAGAAACTATATCTATAAACATTTTGATCTTGACTGGAGATATATTATGAGAAATGTAGGGTTAAAATGTGACTGAAGGGTGTGTTTCCCAATGCACCACATCACATATATAGCGTTTGGCACTGCCAAACCTACGAAAAAAAGCTGCCTGCAAGCAGAATATCTCTAGGGCATCTCTATCTATCATAGACCTTCAGCTCACTATAGAGGCTATCTCTCTCAACAGGGGTAAACCCACTATTTCTGATCAATCCTATAAACTCATCTAGCTTCATGCCTTGACTGCTCGCTGCACCTGCGGCTGACTGTATAGACTCTTGTTCGATCGTACCATCCAGATCATCGGCTCCAAACTCTTGAGCTATCAGAGCTAGACCTATAGAGGCAGTCACCCAGTAAGCCTTGATATGTGGGATATTGTCTAAAAGGATGCGGCTTATGGCATATGTCTTGAGTATCTCTTGACCTGTAGGGTACTCTTGGACTCTCAAGTAGTTATTGTCTCTTTGATAGACTAGAGGGATAAAGGCGTTAAACCCTCCTGTCTCATCTTGGAGGTCACGCAGACGGAGCATATGATCTATACGGTGTCTCCTCTCTTCGACATGACCAAATAGCATCGTCACATTACTCATACGACCTCGCTGATGCCATTTGCGGTGGATATCAAGCCACTGATCAGAAGTCACCTTTCCTCTACAGATAAAGTCTCGAACATCCTCATCAAATATCTCTGCTCCCCCTCCAGGCATAGAGTCTACACCACTCTCTATCATGAGATCTAACACCTCATCATAACTCATACCATGCTCTCGTGCAAGAAAATCAACTTCCGCAGCAGTCAATGCCTTGACATGCAGATGCGGGTATGTCTCTTTGACTTTTCTAAATGCTCCCATATACCACTCAAGTCCAACTTCTGGGTTGTGGGCAGAGACTATATGCACCTCTTTGGCACCACTCTCCACAGACTTTTTTGCGATAGAGAGTATCTCTTCATGGCTCATGGCATATTGGTTGGGGTTTTTTCTCGTTGCAGAGTAGGCACAAAATTTGCAAATATCTTTGCATATATTTGTAGGGTTGATGTGGCGATTGATATTGAAGTAACTTTTCTTGCCATACTTCTCTCTCCTGATTGTGTCGGCAAGCTCCCCAAGTCTATAGAGATCCAGATCATATAACTCCTCTCCCTCTTGTTGATTTAGGCGTATACCATTTTTGACTCTATCGATCAAGTTACTATGATTCATTTTTACTTCTTTGGATAATTTTTATGCTATTATAGCACTAAAAGTTTAGGGCTTATACGCATGAATACAAAAGAGAAGATCGAACTACTGCTCTATGAAAACTCTGAAGATTTTGAAATGGCAAAACTCCTCAAAGATGAGATAAAGGAGTATTTTGGAACCCTAAATGAGAGTTTTGCTACCTCTGGAGGGAAAGACTTTCTAGTCAAACATACCAAAAAGATCGATAGTATCATCAAGCTTATCTACAAGATCGCACTATATGGTATGTTCAAAGATTATCAACCTATGAAAAATTCATTCCCTCTAACACTATCTGCACTAGGGAGCTATGGTCGTGAACAGCTCTGTGTACAC
This sequence comes from Campylobacterota bacterium, assembly GCA_034722955.1. Taxonomy (GTDB): domain Bacteria; phylum Campylobacterota; class Campylobacteria; order Campylobacterales; family Sulfurovaceae; genus SZUA-451. The sequence continues at coordinate 38,294 of JAYEOM010000058.1, read as the reverse complement.
TCTGATATCGATCTTCTTATTGTCTATAGAGAGATACCCGGATACAATACCAGAGAGATCATTGAAAAGATCCTCTATCTTATATGGGATTGTGGTCTCAAGCTAGGGCATCGTGTCCATACCGTCGATGAGCTGCTAGAGGCTTCACAGAGTGATATCACAATCAAAACTGCATTGATAGAGTCTCGTTTTGTTGAGGGGTCACATCACCTATGGACTGAAGCAGAAAATATACTCAACACTATGAGATACGATAACCCAAAATCTTACATAGAGCAGAAGTTGCAAGCGCAACATGCACTGCACCATAAATATCCATTTAGTATGGAACCAAACCTCAAGGAGGGTCGTGGAGGTTTCAGGGATGCAAATCTTGTCTACTGGCTAGGAAAGATTCGCTATGATATAGACCGCATAGGTCAACTGCCCGAATCGATCATCATAGAGAGTGAATATAGAGCCTTTCGCATTGCACTGGAGTTTCTTTTTCGTGTCCGCTCTGCTCTTCATCTGGTAGCAGGCAAAAAGGAGGATAGGCTTCGTCTCGATCTCATCCCGGGTGTTGCATCCTATTTGGGGTATGAAGATAGCAAAAATGCCTACATGCGTTTCTCAAAAAAGGTACTCTCCAGTCTCAGAATCATATATCTATATACAACTATCTGGACAGATCTCCTAGTCAAAGAGTATGGGATAGAGGATAGAACCCTTCTTGGTGCATTTCCAAACCAAAACAGCAACCTCAAAGAGTATCTTCGTCTACTTGTCACTCAGGCAACAGATGAGTACAAAGCATCACCGGCACTGCTCCAGCAGCTCATCCATGCAGATAAGCCAGATAAGATTTCAAAGAGTTATTACCCTGTCATTAGGCAGATTTTTCAGCAACCACATGCCTACTCTACCCTCAATACACTATCTAGAGCCAGACTCTTGAACTATATCTTCCCTCCCCTCAAAAAGATCATTGATCTGCCTCAGTTTGATGGATACCATCAATTTCCTGTCAATATCCATCTGCTTTCCTCTGTTTATCACCTAGAACATATCCAGGATCCGCTGATCAAGTCACTCTATGATGGGCTAAACAGAGAGGATAGAGAGATGCTGAAGCTGGTGACTTTTTTTCATGATGCGGGCAAAGGACGCAGAAGAGATCACTCCTTGGTGGGTGCATCACTTTTCAAGATCTTCGCCAACACTTTAGGATACAAGCGATCCCAAGTCGATCAAGGAGTCATACTCATCCAAAATCACACCCTTATGAGCAATATAGCCCAGAGAGAAGATCTCTATGATGAGAAAAATATCCTCAAGTTTGCATCCCATTTCAAAACAAAAAAAATGTTGGATATGATCTATATCTTGACATATGCCGATATCAATGGAGTGAGCGTAGATACATACAATACTTTTACTGCAAGACTTCTCCACACACTATACCAGCACTCCATAGAGAGTCTCAAACACAACCAAATGCTGACAGAGACAGCAAAGCGTGTCAAAAAAGAGGAGAGACTCAAAAACTCAGAACAGTTCAAAAGAGTCAAAAAAACCACTCAAAAGAGGATACTCTCTGTCCCCTCAAATCTTCTCTTTTTGCACTATCCTCCAGAGAAGATCATTCAGATAGCAACTGAAGCATTTGATATGCAGCAGAGTATCTACACTATCAGAAATCAAAAATTTCTCACTATAGAGGTGACACGCAGAGGTCATTTTCATTTGGGCTATCTCCTCTCCAAACTATCTCGTCTCAATCTTGTCAATATGGATATCTGCAAACTCTCAGATGAACTCAAATACTTCCGGTTTGATTTCAATGAGATAGTTGAAGAGGAGGATATCCCTCTGATAGAGTCTTATATAGAGAGGTCATTTATCTCCGGCAAAGAGATCTCTCTTCCTATGCCAAAGATCAAAAAAGATGATATTAGTATCGATTGCAGACATGCAAAAAGTTATGCCGAGATGCAGCTGCACACTCATGACCAGAAAGGACTTATCGCATCGATCATTACACTTTTTGATAAACTTGGTATAGATATCGTCTCTGCAAAAATCCATACGCAGAAGAACCGCGTGAGAGATCTGTTTCTCATCGAAAAGAATGGAAACTTTTGTCATAATATAGAAGATATTATCAAGAAGATAGGGATGGACAGCTAAATATGTGTGGAATAGTCGGATATATAGGTCGTAAAGAGAAAAAAGAGATACTCCTTCATGGCTTGCAAGAGCTAGAGTATAGAGGTTATGACTCTGCCGGTATAGCAGTGATCAAAGAAGAAAAACTTAGTAATTTCAAGGCGATTGGAAAGCTCAAAAATCTCAGAGACAAAACCAAAGATTTTCATTCGGATGGCTTTGGTATCTCTATCGGACATACTCGCTGGGCAACCCATGGCAAGCCTACAGAGCTCAATGCACACCCTCACCGAGGAGAGTATAGCTATGTAGTACACAATGGTATCATCGAAAACTATCAAGAGTTGAAGAGAGAGCTTCAAGAGGATGGATTTGTCTTTTTAAGTCAAACTGATACAGAGACCATAGTTCATCTTTTTGAAAAGTATTACAACCTTACCTCTAACTCCTTTGAAGCTTTTGAGAGAACTACTGCACGGCTAGAGGGAGCTTATGCTACGCTATTGATCACCGAAACTGCTCCAGATACAATCTTTTTTGCCAAAAACGGCTCCCCAATGTTGATAGGGTTTGATAAAGAGGAGATCTATTTTGCCTCTTCTGATACCCCTATCATTGGCAGAGCTTCAGAGGTCTATTATCTTGAAGATGGTGACTATGGATATACCAAAGATGGAGAAGTGACACTCTTTGATAGAGATGGGAGCAGATCATTTCAAAAACAGCCTCTAGCTACAGACAAAGCAATGGCACAAAAAGATGGCTATCGCTTCTTTATGGAGAAAGAGATCTATGAGCAGTCCAGCATTATTGGTGATACGATGATAGGGCGTGTTGATGATAGTGAGATTATATTTGATGAGCTAGATAGCAACTTTTTTGATGGGATCAACGCGATCAAGATTTGTGCTTGCGGCACCAGTTACCATGCAGCATTGACATCTAGTTATCTCTTTGAGCGACTCTCCAAAGTCCGCTGTGATATCGAGATAGCTAGTGAATTTAGATACAGAGAGCCACTGCTTGATAGTCAAACTCTCTTTATCACTATTTCACAAAGTGGTGAAACCGCCGATACACTAGAGGCTCTAAAGATGGCAAAACAAGCCGGTCTCAAAAGTCTCTCTGTATGTAATGTAGATAACTCATCCATAGTACGAGAGAGTGATGCTACTATCTTGACAAGAGCAGGTATCGAGAAGGGTGTAGCAAGTACCAAGGCATTTGCTACACAGGTGATGGTGCTATGGATGCTCTCTCTATATCTGTCAGAGAGACGACAGACTATCACCCCAGAGGAGAAGAGCATAGAGCTTGATGCGATGCGTCATACCCCAAAAGCCCTCCTCATCACAGATACTCTCCACAACAAACTTCATAGACTATCCAAGCGTTATCTGCATGGTCATGGATTCTTCTTTATAGGTAGAGATATCTTCTATCCGTTGGCACTGGAGGGGGCATTGAAACTCAAAGAGATATCTTATCTCCATGCTGAGGGGTACCCTGCCGGAGAGATGAAACATGGACCTATAGCTCTAGCAGATAGTGAACTCTTCACCATCGCACTTATGCCCAAAACAGTGCTATATGACAAAATCAAGAGCAATGTAGAGGAGCTCAGTGCTAGGGATGCCACCATCCTTGCGATCTCCCCAGAGACATTTGAACTTGCAGATGACTCTATCCTGACAGAGCAGTCAACTCACCCTATGTTAGAGTTTTTTGAGATGATGGTAGTGACACAGATTTTGGCACTAGAGATCTCTGTCAGACTGGGCAATGATGTCGATATGCCTAGAAACTTGGCAAAGAGTGTAACAGTAGAGTAACCATAAACTAGACAATGTTTGGGTATAATCAAATTTCAATATTTTACAGGGGTTAAATGATGTTTAGAGTAAAAACTTTTATATTTTCTATTATAGTACTGTTTTTTGTAGGTTGCGGAACCGATCAGCTGGTAGAGTATGCTATAGATAAGGCTGTCGATGAGTTCAAAACTGATGATACACCAGATGAGTTTATCACTGAGGCAGAAGAGATCAGCAAAATGATAGAGAGAAGCAATGAGATCAGAGCCGAAGTATTCGTAGGTTCACCCGTATCATGGAGTCTATCGATAGCCCTATCTGCACAAACACATGCAGATCTCTTGGCAGTCAACGGCAAACTAGAGCATAGCCAAAGTCAATATGGCGAAAACCTATTTGTCTCTTTTGATGTTGCGAACTATAGTGATGCAGTCAATAACTGGTACGAAGAGAAGGTCTTTTATGATTATGCTAGCAACAGCTGCACAGGAGGTCAAGCCTGCGGTCACTACACACAGCTTGTATGGGAAGAGAGTACAGAGGTCGGGTGTGGCAAAGCTACCACTATCGACCAGAGTGCCACAATCATCGTCTGCCAATACAATCCTCCAGGCAACTATACAGGAGAGAGTCCCTATTAGGCTTTATTTATTCAAAATCTTCAGTCGTCCATCGAGTGGTTTTGGATCCAAGATCTTGTGATTTTCCAGATATCCGGTCATCACAGTATAGAAGGTTGTATAGGTATTTTTTTGATCTTCTCCATACCTCTTGAACCAGAAGTATCCATCCCCATTGTGATTGATTAGATAGGCATTTGACAAAACTTGATAGACTCTATCATCTTCCAAAGGAGAGAGTCTACCATCTGCTGCTTGGATCATGACTTCACTGACACGATCTCCCTGCTGCTCTACTACCCAACTGCCGTCACTCTTGCGTATGACGACTTGTGCCTCTCTGCCTAGATCGATCGTATAGTGTATACCAGAGACCTGCATCAATCCCCCCTCACCATAATGTGTGGCACTATGCTCTAATATCTCTCGCAGGTATTGCCCTTTGATATTGAGTATATAGGCATTGTTGGAGAACTCATCTATGCTATGGAGCATTGTATCAGTTATATTGCCAGGCGGATAGACTTTTTTGCCTCTAAAGGCACCAGCATTATTCATCACGATATCTACACGAAACTTATCACGCAGCAGATCATTGACCAGATCTGCAACACTTGATTCGTTTCGTCTCAGAGCATCACTTGTCAAATTCCACTGAACAGTAGTCTCTCCTAGCACCACAGTAGCAGGAAGTTGACTTTTATATCCATCAAGTGATACCTCTACACTACTATCAGGCTTGATCGGATCTACTACGGGGATACGATCAAACTTTGCTTCTCTCTTTTTGATGTGATGTTGACTATCTAGGGGAAGATTGAGTTTTACTACATAACTCCCCTGCTCTCCACCATTAAAGATCAGTGTATCGTTGATGCGGACGAGTTTATCGGTAACCTTATGAGAGTGTCCTCCAAAGATCACATCGATACCGGTTACATTTTTAGCTATCAACTCATCCTGATCTAAACCTACATGTGTCAAGGCGATGATAATATCACACTTTTTACGACGCAGTATCTCAACCATCTCTTTTGCTATTTTAAAGTTTGGTGCCTTGAGCTTGACTTTGCCAGGTGAAGTGACTAGAGGCAGATCCTCTGTCATAAGAGAGAAGACCCCTACCTTGGCACCCTGCATCTGGATGATCTTGTAGGGGAGACATTTACCCGCCAATGGAGTATTTTCTACGAGCAGATCAGAGCAGATCATCTCAAACTTGGCATACTCCAAAGCACGAGCAAATACCTCAGGTCCCTTATCGAACTCATGATTGCCTGCTGCATAAAGCCCATATCCACTCTGACTCATCAAAGTATAGATCGCCTCGCCTTTAAATGTATGAAAATAACGCCCCATCAGATCATCCCCATTTGAGGCGATGATAGTACCAAGAGGATTTTCATGCTTCGCTTGTTTCAAAATAGAGGCAACTCTACTGATACCTCCACCCTCCATCTCCACCTTGCTGCCGTTGATCTCATAATCCTGCCTTGATGACTCAAGCGTCCCCTGCAGATCCGAAGTACCGATCAAAGTGATGGTATTGGACTTGGAAGAGCCACAACCCAAGATAAATAGAGTGAGACTTAGCAACAATATGCTGTTATATATAAAACTTTTTTTCACTGACCCATCTCCTCTCTCTTAGGCTAAACTCCCTCAGCGACCATAGCATCGGCTACTTTCTTAAATCCGGCTATATTGGCACCATCTACATAGTTACCCTCTACACCATACTCTCTAGCTGTATATGATACACGATTACATATCTCTATCATGGTATCTTTGAGTTTAGCATCAACCTCTTTGAAGCCCCACTTTCTCATTTGGGCATTCTGACTCATCTCAAATCCACTCACTACTACTCCACCTGCATTTGCAGCTTTTCCAGGGGCAAAACAGATTTTTTTCTTAATGAAATAGTTGATTGCATCAGTAGCAGAAGGCATATTGGCACCCTCTGTAACACTGATACAACCATTTTTTACTAAAGTTTTGGCATCTAGTAGGGTAAGTTCATTTTGTGTTGCACAAGGGAACGCAGCAAAACATGGGATACTCCAAGTAGCATGCCCTCCTTCTGGATACTTATCAACAGGGATATAGAGTGCTTCTGAGTGCTTTTTGGTATACTCTTTGAGAGATACACGGCGGTTGAACTTCAACTCTTTGAGTAGCTCCAAGTCTACCCCCCTTGTGTCATGAACCGTACCTTTCGAGTCACTGCAAGTCACAGGAATCGCACCAAGATGATATAGTTTTTCTATAGCATGAAGTGCTACATTGCCAGAACCGCTGATGGCACATATCTTACCTTTAAGAGTCTCTCTGTTTTCAGTCTCAAGCATCTTCTCTGTAAAATAGATGGCTCCATATCCAGTCGCTTCCGGTCTCATCAGCGAACCGCCAAAAAAGAAAGGTTTTCCTGTCAAGACACCATCGTAGGTAGAGGTGATCTTTTTATACTCACCAAAGAGATATCCTATCTCTCTAGCACCTACACCGATATCACCGGCAGGGATATCCATGCGAGCACCGATATATTTCTGCAACTCTTTCATAAAGGCGGAGCAGAACTTCATCACTTCAAAATCACTTTTGCCTTTAGGATCAAAGTCACTGCCTCCCTTTGCCCCGCCTATAGGCAATCCTGTCAATGCATTTTTGAGTATCTGCTCAAAACCTAAAAATTTCAAAATACCCTCATGTACTGAAGGGTGGAAACGAAGACCGCCTTTGTATGGACCTAGTGCATTGTTGAATTGCACTCTAAATCCTGTATTGACTTGAACTTCATTGTTGTCATCTATCCACTCTACTTTAAATTTGATAACTCTATCTGGCTTGACCAATCTTTTGACAATAGCATGTTTTTTATATTTGGAGTCAGAGAGATAGAGTGGTGTTACAGAGAGCAAAACCTCCTCCATAGCTTGGAAAAAAACATCATCCTCGGCACAATTAGGATTTTTGAGAGCAGCGATAGTCTCTCTGGCTCTTTTCATAAGCTCCTCTGTTTCGAGTTTTTCTTTTTTGGTAGTCATCACTTTATCTCCTAAAAAATTAACTCAAAGGCTTTGACCGATTCATGTCAAATACAGCAACTACTTCACCATCTCTCTCTTCTACACTCATAGTAGCATCATAAGGAGGTCTGTGTTCCGTAAGCAGAGGAATCAAATGACTCATTACAAGACCAATATTTTTGCCGAGCGGGAATATAATCTGATCGATATGTGAACTGTGGAGCTTATCTGCCAATGTATCTAGTGCATAATGATAGACATTTTCATTGGTAATATATTGCATATAGTAGTCACGCATGATATTGATATTACCAAGCCAAGCTGTACGCTCATCTGGAGTAAGAGTATCATTTTCTTTGACTCTATTGATATACTTTTCTATCATATCATCTGTTTTCTCTTCACGAACAGCCAAAATATCATCTATGTTACTGCATAGCTTTTGAAGATGCTCAAGCAGTTGACTATCGCTATAATCTTTGATTGTTTTTGGCTCAATATATATTGTTTTCTCATCTGCTACAGCACCAGAATCCAATGCCTCCAAAAGTTTAACAACTGTATTTAGAAAAGTATAACTATCTGGTCTGCTTTTATCAAACGATACCTCATTTTTTGAAACGATTGGCTCTGCACCTACATATTTTAATTCCATTTTTTTCCTTTTTTTATAGTTTATCCAAATTATGCAATAGATTTGTTTTTGCACACTTCCTAAAGCCAATCCACTCCAAAGATACGAGATCTATATCTCCAAGGTGGGGTATTGCGCAGTTGACTCTCTGTGTAAACCTTGAGAAGTTCATCACCGAAAGTAGAAGTACCTTTGATAAGTCCCTCTTCGTACTGGAAGTGCCACCACTCAGCACCTAGCCAAGTCCCACCGCTGAAAAATGAACGGCGTGCTCGTATGCGATGAAATCCATGCTCTTCAAATATCTTCGTCAGGTCGAGAAATCTCCCAGATACTGTTTTGCCATTTTTTCGTGAGCCATAGGTGACAGCATCGATCTCCATCTGTTGACCACCCTCAGCTCTAACAAAAACACGCCAATAGCGATCTCCATCAGGAGAGACTAGGAAGGGATCACGGCTTCTATTCTCCATACCACTGCCTACATGCAGATCCAAAGCTCTACCTGTATAGTGAAATGAAGTAGCACTGCGTGACGCATTGACATGTGCATTGAGTGAGCGACGAGCTCCTGAACTAGTGAGTATACCGCCAGCTTCTGTCACTATATCACGAACTTTCATATAGGCTTGAGCGACATCTTCACGCAAGAAAAAGCGATCATACCCATCTCTATATCTATCAGCCGGTACACGCACCCACTTCATCATCTCAGAGTGGTGATCTTCGCTTGGGAGTGGTGTGGATTGCTCATCTTGTATGATAAACAGTGCCTTTTTGAGAGCTTGCCAAGTATTTGGTCCTACTATGCCATCTGCATATAGATTGTGTACCTCTTGGAACGCTATAACTGCATTTTCCGTCTTTCTCCCAAAGTCACCATCTATCTTCCCTACATTAAACCCCAGTCTCTTGAGTGACTCCTGAAGACTTTTGACAGCTTCACCTTGACTTCCTTCTCTTAAAATCATAATAAACTCCTTTAAAATACTCCTGATATAAGGCATCTCTTTAGTAAATAAATAGTAACATAAGAAACTTAAAGGAGAAAATCATTGAAGTGTCTTATCTGTTCTCGTGACTCCCAATATTTTGAGGATACCAAACATCATATAGTCTATTTTGAGTGCAGCTCTTGTCAATTTGTCATGAAGTCTCCAGAAAATTTCTCTAACTTCATAGAGCAAAAAGAGCGATATGATCTACACAATAATGATGAGAATGATGCAGGGTATCAAGCCTATTTTCAGAGATTTATAGATTTTGTACTGCCTGATATAGCTAGACCCAAGAGTGCCTTGGATTTTGGTTGCGGTGTCAGCTCTCTGTTGTCACAGATGATTGGTAGAGATGGAGTAAGCTGTGACTACTATGACCCTATATACCACCCTGATGACTCTTATGCAGATCAATCCTACGATCTTATCATGTCTGTAGAGGTCTTCGAGCATCTCCACAACCCTAGAGAGGTATTTGAGATGCTTTCAAATCACCTCACGCCCCAAGGATATCTAGCCATACAGACAGCTTTTTATCTAAATGACAGAGAGAGGTTTTTGCATTGGCACTACCGCTTGGATCCAACCCATGTTGTATTCTTCTCTATGAGATCATTTGAAGTATTGGCTAAGCAGGCAGGCTTGGTCATAGTCAAGAGCAACAGTAAAAATATGATTTTGTTGAAAAAAGTGTGATCTCTCATAAAGAAGATAAGACAATATTTTTGTTATAATTAAAAACAAATATTAAAATAAGGTGATATTATGAAAAAACTACTTCTATCGACTCTATTGATAAGCTCTCTAGCTCTAGCTCAAAATGCACAGAGCAAAGATACCAAAAAACCGGATCTTGCTTCTGAAAACAATATCAGTATCAAAGCAGATAAGCCAAAACAGAAAGAAGACAACAAGAGTGCAAGTATAAACCGAGCAGAAAAGCAGATTGAGGAGCAGATGAAAAGAGAGCAGAAATATGCTAGAGAGAAGACATTTTATAAGGGAAAAGATTATAACCTAAAGGCTGTAGAGGTTGACCCTGATTCTCTATCAAAGATTCCGGTTATCAAGCCTGATTATAGTTTTGATATGTCTGAGGGAGTATATTCGGATTGAAAAGATATGGAACCCCAGATAAGGCTACCCCCCCCATGCCAATGAAATCAGGATTTTCGGAAGTTGTGCTTTAGCTCCACCTAATGGCTGAGGATAAAGCCACAGCTCTATTAGGCTACCTTACAGCTCCTGCAACTTCTGTACCAACACTTCTCTCTGCTTTTTTAGCATCTTGAGTTCATCTTCTAATGTCTCTATCTCTCTGTTTGTAAGAGTTTTATCTTCTACTCTACCCTCTTTTTTGTTTTCAGGTGCAGTTTTTATAGCCGGTTGTCTCTTTTGCTCTCTGTCTTTAGGGACTACGGCAACTCTCTTTGCCTGATCTACATGGAGAGTATCAGGAGCCGATTTTGTATCTACTGGATTTTGGTTGCTGATCTCATCTATAGAGTCAACTATAGCTAGAGAGAGTCCCGTAACTGCACTTCCCATAAAATAGAACAATAGACCTACTGATATGACAAGTACTATGAGGACAATACCTATAATTTTAAGAGGTTTATATCTATTTGGTCTATAATTTGTGGCGTTTCTACTCTCTATATTGTCGGGGATATAACCATATCTATTATTTCTTAGCTGACTTGGCTTGATATAAAAATAGAGCAGTATAAATAGACCAACTATAGGCACAAGTACGATAAAGAGCCACCAAGCACTCTTGCCTATATCATGTAGACGACGAAATGCTAGACTAAGACTAGGTAGAAATACTGCTATACCATAAAAAGTACTTAGATATCCTATAGATTGTGTTATTGTAGATTCAGTTGCCTCCATACCGTCCATAGCTAGTGTGTTTACAACAACTTCGTATGTATAGCTCAGACCCAAAGTCAAATCAAGAATAGATAAAATAATAGTAGTGATAAAGTTAAATAGTGCAAAGTACCAAAATTCACTCCGTGATGCTCTACCGCTAAATTGCATATACCTACTCTTGAAAGTATCAATGTAGTATCTATTAAATGGATTCATTTAATCATCCTTTATATAATGAGCTTGGTCAATCTAGTTAATCATTGTAACATACAACACCTTAGCAATAATATCTATATCAAAAATATCCAACCCATCATTTCCTCGTAGTAAGCCTAAAAGCATTTGAGCAATAGCAACAAGGACTCTATCATCTTGATTGTGTCCAAAGGTATCGTTAAGTTTTGATCTATTCCTTTTTTTTTGATGTAAACAACTTTGGATATCATAAAGATACGGTAGCTATCTTCATCTTGAATAATTACATTACGATGCTCATTGTGAAGCATCAAGTCAATCGCCTCTTTGATTGTAGCACAAACATCAATATAAACTACATCTGTCTTTGCAAGTTCACAAAGAGAAGGAAATTTCATAAATGAGTTCAAGATGTCTATTGTTCATCTCAAAAATAAGAAAAATGGTGTCACTTATCTCTATAATCGAGTAGTTAGGCTACCCCAATGAAATAAGGGTAGTACTGCAAACGATTGCCTTGTCTATGAAAAACCTCATAAAGCTATTTGTGTGTTTATCTCCTTGGGGTAGTCTAAGAGGGAAGTTCTCTTGGGCTACTCGACCTCGGCAATGCCTCCATCTATATACCATCTATACGCAGTACTTTGGTTTTTCCTACCATGAGATCAACTGTCATCAAGATTCGTTTGAAGACAGACTCTTGCCTGTATTCAAGGTTGTGTTTTTTGCAAATACCTTTTACTATTGGCTGCATTTTTTGATAAAAGCTATGTGGCATATTTGGAAAAAGATGATGCTCTATCTGATAGTTCAAAAACCCATGTGAAAAATCTATAGCATCGCTTCCTGTGTTGTAGTTGACACTCCCCATGATCTGTCTCAGATAGTACTCACCCTGTGTTTTGTGCGGTGTAGAAAACTGATAGATATCATCAGCAGTGTGGTTGGGTACGATGACCAAGAAGGAGTGAAGGTTGGCTATCAGCTCTGCTACAACAAGTATGATAAAAGCATTCAAAACTGCCCCCCAGCCTAGAGGAATAAAGAGAAAAGGCAGAATTACAAATTGAAAAAGACCATAAGGGAGTAGATAATCCCTCCAGAGTGCTAAGCCATTCTTTTTAAATGGCGAGAATTCAAAACTTTTTATCTCAGGTAGTTTTTTGCTTCGTCGCTCTTTGTTTTCCAGTATTCGCAAAGTATTTGGTGCATAGTAGCTGATCTTCCATGATGTGGCAAATCCATATACTATCACATATTTGAGAAACATAGGTATCTTCATATCGTGAAGCCATTTAAGATTTCTCTCTACATTGTCGGGATCATCATCTTCTCCCAAGTGGTAGTGATGCATAATGTTGTGTTCAAAAACCCAAGCATCAGGTTTGATCCAGTCAAGCCAGTCTATCCATCTTCTCGTACTGCTAGCAAAGCCTTTTTTTGTGTATTTCTCTGGAATATTGGGTACCTTGTCATAAGCACCATGCAGTACAGGGTGTGCTACATTTGCCCATCTTCCGACATTGCCAACACCTATGAGAAGTGCCGCTAGAAGCCCAACCATCCAAAACAACAGTGAGGGCAAAGCATATTGAGTCATATCTAAAGCATTTATGATGATGATCAAGAGGAAACCTGACAGTGTAGAACCTCTTCCCCACCTCTCCAACTTTAAGAGATGTTGATAATCCTCTTCCGTTACTACTCCGATAGTCTCTTTTATACTATCTATATCTCGCTCTAATAGTTCCTGATCGACATCTCTGTAGTCTGCATATTGATGAGCCACTGCTAATCCTCCACCTGTTTGTTTGGTTACCTCAACTATGAACTGTAGACTGTACAGAGAGGAGATTTAATAAGTTTATATTATACAACAATTGCCTGAAACTTATATTCAAATAAACTTGGGCTCTTGTCCAAAGAGAATCCAGTTGATACTTATTTTTCTGTTTCTGCCAAAGGTAGCAATAGCTTCATAGGGGATCTTCTCTCTCTTTTTTATAACAGCGAAATATTCAGGAGAGAGCTGCAGGGCTTTGGCAATCTCTTTATTGTAAATTCGTTTTTTTCTATCTGTAGCAGAGAGTACCTCTTCGATACGCTTTGTAACATCGTGGAATACTATCATATGGTTCCTTGTTGATACACTTTTGTGTATGGGATCCCTTATGATACAGTATATAGGGTGGTGAAGTTTGATTGTCTGTCAAATTGTCATGTATGGTTGCTATCTATCTCTATGATGGTATGTACATTGCCTCTAGGGTTAAAATCTGCTGTGAGTTTCATCCATCTAGGTGATAGTCTATTGTAGAGTGTATCGTAGATCTCATTGGCACTGTTTTCGTGGGAGATATAGCGATCCATAAAGCTGTTGATATATAGTTTGATAGCTTTGAGTTCGATCACTCTATCTCTAGGGGTATAGGAGAGCTTGATCTTGGCAAAGTCAGGATATCCTGAGCGAGGGCAACGACACATAAACTCAGGAAGTTCGATATTGATGATATAGCCCTTTTTGTGTTCATTGGGCCAATAGTTCTCCTCTGCATTGATATCAAATGTACGGATATCTTGTTCGCCATATTTCATAGTGCTCCTTTAGTTATAGTATTTTATGAGCTGTTGTTCTGTCATAGGTTTGCCGATACCAAAACCCTGTAGATAGTCAACACCCAGATCTTTGAGTTGCTGTTTCTGCTTCTCTATATCTACCCATTTTGCTACAGTTGTTATCCCCAATCCTCTGGACATATCTATGAGAGATTTAAAGATAGAGAGGCTGTTGGGGTCGTCAAGTCCGATGACAAAATCCCTATCAAACTGTACTATATCAAACTTGAAATGCTTCATATACTCCAAAGAGGCATTTGATGATCCAAAGTTATCAATGCAGATACGAATACCTTTTTTTCTTATCTTGGAGAGTGTCTGAAGATATTTGCTGAGGTTATGGTGTGTTTTTCTCTCATAAATCTCTATGATCAATCGACTTGTATCGATCTCTCTCTCCCTAAGCATACTAAAAATATGCTCTAAAAAATCATGATCTCTCAGAGAAAATGGCGATAGGTTAAAGCTAAAAGATATATTATCATCAGTCAAATATATGATATCCAAAACATGTTTGAAGATAGCCAAATCATAAGTACGCCCAAGACCTAGACGATTGATAATGGGGAGATAGTCTCTAGGTAGAATCTCTTTGCCATTTTCAGTTTTGACTCTTATCGAAATCTCATAAGTATCAATCTCCTCTTTTTTGACATTAAAAAGCGGACGAAAACTGAGAAGCAGAGACTCTTTTTCTAGTGCCGTTATGATGGACTTCTCAAGATAAGATAGTGAGTTGGCATCCTTTACGGGATCTTTTTTTTCATTTGATCTGAACTCTTGTGATGCTAGTGAGTCTCTTAGCTGAATGATCGTCTTCTCTGGATCCAGTTTGCTATGACTAATGATAGCAAAGCGGTAGTCTAGTTCGATGGTATCTATAGTTTGATTATTGCTGACAAACTCCTCTAGCATCATCTGTACATCTGAACTCTCTGCATCAAGTGCTATGAAAAACTCTGCACCGATATTTCTACTGATGCAGCCCTCTTTGATCTGTTGAGCATTTATAGAGTTGTTGAGTCTGGATACTAGTGTGTACAGCAGAGTATTGGACGCACTGGTTCCATAATTTTCATCGATAGTTGAAAAATTATTAACAACGAAAATAGCTATAGTTTTGGGATGGTGTCTATGTAGCTTATTTAGAAAAGCTGTCTGGTTATACCCTTCAGTTGTCTGATCTAGCAGTGTCTCTTTGAAATCAAGCTCAAGTAGAAAATAGATAAAGTATACGGTTATAAATGTCATGCCTCCCATCAGCAAGGTATGTTGTATAGTCAAGGCTATAACTCCACCTTGTGAAAATGTAGTATAGAAGAGTAGAAGGATTAAGAGAAGAATAGGGATACCTGCTCTAAGAGCAAGTTTAAATCGGCGTACTCTCTCCTCTTTTGCAGATATGAGCATCAGACATCCAAATGTTTGACATCTTTGGCATGTCTTTCGATATAGTTTCGCCTTGGTTCAACCTCATCACCCATAAATAGGATAAATGTATCACTGGCATTTTCACTATCATCGATTTTGACCTGTAGTAGTCTTCGATCTTCTGGATTCATGGTCGTCTCCCAGAGTTGCTCAGGGTTCATCTCACCCAAACCTTTGTAGCGTTGTATATAGGCACCTTTTTTAGCTGATCCCTCGATGGCAGCAAGAATCTCCAGTAGATCTCTATCTTTGAACTCATCAGTAATACGCTCTTTGATGTTGTTGCTTATATATACAGCTTCATTGTAGTGTGGGTTGGTAAAGAGGATATCATCTATGATTAACTCTTCAAGTCCATCATTGGTCTGGACAAAGAGATGAATCTTCTCATCATTGATCGCCTCATTGAGGATATTGTACCCCAGATCAGAGATAAACTTTTTGATAGTTTGGGATAGTGCAGTGTTGTCTCTCCCTACGATATCTGGATTTTCGATCATGTATCGGAGTACCTCGGGCAGTGCAAAACGCTTTTCGATCTCATTGAGTGTCATCTTATAGTAGGCTACCATCTTAAAGAGGTCTATCAAGTCATTGCGACCCATAGTTTCACTCTCTACTACAGAGATACCATGTTCGATGAGGAAATCATTGAGAGCTTTATCATCTTTGAGATAAGTCTCATTTTTACCTTTTTTATAGAGATAGAGTGGTGGTTGAGCGAGATATAGGTACCCCTTTTCGATGACCGGTTGAAGAAAACGGAAAAAGAAAGTCATCAGCAGAGTCTGAATATGGCTCCCATCGACATCTGCATCGGTCATGATGATGATCTTGCGATAGCGGAGCTTCTCTTCGTTGAACTCATCCCCTATACCACACCCCATAGCAGTGATCATATTTTTGATCTCATCTGATTTGAGGATCTTCTCAAGGCGTGCCTTTTCGACATTGAGTATCTTACCTTTGAGTGGCAATATAGCTTGGAAAACTCTATCTCGCCCCTGCTTGGCTGAACCGCCTGCAGAGTCCCCTTCCACTAGATAGATCTCTGAGAGTTCTGGATCTTTACTCTGACAATCAGCCAGTTTTCCGGGGAGAGTCCCGATACTCATAGAGTCTTTTCGTTTGACAAGATCTTTCGCCCGCTTGGCGGCATCCCTCCCTTTGGCAGCCAATATCACATGACCCATAATGGCTTTAGCTTCGATAGGGTTCTCTTCTAGGAACTTGCTGAGTCGTTCATATATAAATTTCTGTACCAAGGGACGAACATAGCTCGAACCCAGTTTGCCTTTAGTCTGCCCCTCAAACTGTGGCTCTGGAACCCTGACAGATATCACAGCCACGAGACCCTCTTTGCTATCATCTCCTGTGATCTTGGTACTTTTCTCTTTGGCATTTGCATTTTTAGAGATATATTGAGAGAGTGAACGGGTAAGACCGGCTCTAAAGCCGGCTTCGTGAGTACCACCATCAGATGTCTTGATATTGTTGACAAAAGAGATGAGCTTTTCACTGTCAGCATCACAATACATAAATGCGATATCCATCTCGATATCATCAGCACCTCCCTCAAAAAACTGAGCAGAGCTGAGTGCCTGTTTTGTATTCATATCCTCTACAAACTGCTTGATACCTCCATCAAAATGAAAAGTCTCTTTGATCCCCTCTCTCTCGTCAGTAAACATAATGGTAATCTTTGGATTGAGGTAAGCCAACTCTTTAAATCGTTTCATCACTATAGTAGACTGAAAAGAGACAGATTCGGTAAAGATACTTTCATCAGGCCAAAACTCTATCTTGGTTCCCTTCTTTCTGCTTGTACCGGTGACTTCGAGAGCTTTTGAAGGGATTCCTTTTGCAAAATCCTGCTCATGGATATGACCATCTCTAAAAACAGTCAGATGGAGATCCTGAGAGAGTGCATTGACAACAGAGACACCTACACCATGCAGTCCACCAGACACCTTGTAGGTATCCTTGTCAAATTTACCACCAGCATGCAGTACAGTCAATACAACAGTAGCAGCAGAGATCTTCTCTGTCGGGTGTTCAGCGACTGGAATACCTCGTCCATTATCTTCGATAATAGCTGATCCTGTTTTGGTCAATGTGACCCTGATCGTATCACAATATCCAGCCATCGCTTCATCGATAGAGTTGTCTACAACTTCATAAATGAGGTGATGAAGACCCTTGATCGATGTATCACCGATATACATTCCCGGTCTTTTTCTAACAGCTTCGAGTCCTTTGAGGACTTTGATATTACTAGCACCATATTCTGCCATAGGTTAACTCCAAATTTGTGTATTAATGTGTATTAAATAGTATATATTTTATCTAAAAAATGGTAAGAGGAGCGTTAATTATCCACTATAGAGTGTCAAATTATAAACCCATTGATGAAGTTCTAGCATATCCTCATAGATTTCAAACGAGTCATCTATGATCTTCTCTGAATGAAATCTGGAGTCTGGTTTGAGTGTAGTATAGGCAAACATTGATCTGTGAAGTGCCAAGTATGAGTGGGGTTCACTCCCGTCAAATCCTCTAGGGTATCGCTTGTAGTGAGGTTCCGGCAGGAGATAGCCCCTCTCTTTGAGCTTCTCTAGGATATGGTGTAACTCTCTTCGTCTATGGGCATCTTGGATATACTCTCTATATGTAGCTAGCAGTGGCGGCTTGAAGTTCCGTATACCAGCAGCGATCAGGATCTCTCTACTCTCATAGTGCATATAAAAGCTACTGCTCTGCATCCTATGTCCTGCACCCTGCCAAAAGATGATACCTATACGCGTCTTGATAGGATCTGATAGATGATATCGGGCATCACGATAGATACGAAATAGAGATTTGTTGCTCTTGGGTATAGCATGGATACTAGGGACAAGTATCTGTAGATGCTCCCCCATCTCCTCTACAAAAGCTCTATTGGGTACAACTATGAGTCTCTCATAGCGATCTCTATTGGCATCTAGCCACTCTTTGGAGTTGTTGGTGATGATCTCATCTAGAAAAGTCAAACCCTCTCTGGGAAAGCCGTGAAATGTCATTAGAGTAGTGTGCCGCTCTGCTGTTTTTTTGTACCCTCTATATCTATCAGAT
The DNA here is from genome assembly GCA_034722955.1 of Campylobacterota bacterium. Classification (GTDB taxonomy): domain Bacteria; phylum Campylobacterota; class Campylobacteria; order Campylobacterales; family Sulfurovaceae; genus SZUA-451. Next base: position 19,820 of record JAYEOM010000058.1, on the reverse strand, counting down.
CAGGATCGATAAAGTACCCTCTCTCATAAGCCTCCATAGCATACCTGCCAACCATAGCAGCATTGTCTGAGCAGTACTCCAGAGGGGCTGTATGGAGTCTCTTGTCATACTCTTGGCAGAGTATCTCATACGCATCTCTGAGGTATAGGTTGGCAGAGGCTCCGCCTACGATGGCAAAATCTCCACTCTTCTCTTTGGCAAAGATCTTTTTGCTCTTCTGTAGCAGATGCAGCTTAACGGCTCTCTGAAAAGAGGCTGATATATCTCTTTGATCTTGCAGGCTCACCTCTCCGCCATTGGATCTCTTGGACTCCTCGATCTGTAGGCGTACGGCATTTTTGAGTCCTGAGAGTGAAAAGGCTATGAGTGGGGAGTTGCGTAGAGGTATGGGAAAATCAAAACGGTTCTCATCTCCATCTCGTGCCAACAGTTCTATGATCGGACCTCCTGGGTAACCTAGATCCATCATCTTGGCACACTTATCAAAGCTCTCGCCGACACTATCATCCATACTAGTGGCGAGTATCTCCATCTTTTCAAAACTCTCCATACGGATGATCTGCGTATGACCTCCTGAGATCAAAAGTACCAGGAGTGGGTTGATCACTTCAGTGTCGATAAAAAGAGAGTAGATATGTGCCTTGAGATGATGTACGGCTATCAGTGGGATATTTAGCAGTACTGCAAGGGTTTTTGCCATAGAGATACCCTCTAGCAGTGTGACGCTGAGTCCTGGTCGATTGGTGACGGCGATAGCTTTTAGCTTGGAAAAATAGGGTTTTGTCTGCTGCAGGATTTGAGGTAGTGCTACTGCGTGAAGTCTGCTTGCCAACTCTGGGACTACGCCTCCATATCGTGAATGTTCTCTCTCTTGAGAAATCTTTTGATGAAATATGACTCTCTTGGTACTGATCTCTGTGATAGCTATGGAGCTATCATCGCAACTCGATTCGATACTGAGTATCATGACTCTCTATCCATCACTAGATCTTCGATATATCTCCATCTGCCATATCCGCTATCTGCATTGATATGTCCTGCATCTTTGATGATCTTGATGGGTATGGCATAGTGATCTGCAATACTCTTTGCTTCGTCTACCTCTATATATGGATCATTGTCAGAGATGATCATCTCTATCTTGTGTGCCTTTAGATCTCTGGGCATCACACAAGGGAAAAATGTTTTGATAATCTCCTCTTTGGTCGTGAGACTAGGGGGAGAGACCATGATGAGTCTCTCTATAGGAGTGATATACTCTTCGCAGAGCCAAAACCAAAGAGTATTGGCTAGAGAGTGGCAGATGATAGTATCTGGTTTGAAATCTTCTAGTATCTGCCTGACCTGTTTGACCCAGCGGTTTTTACTCGGAAAGTGACAGTTGTCAAGCAGTGGAAAACTGACAGTACCATACTCCTTTGCGACAGCTGAAGCGAGTTGAGCTTGCCAATGCGGAGCGTCACTGCCACCCCAGCCGTGTAAAATAAGTAGTTTCATTGTAACCCCTCTCTTAACTCTTTACTCTGCCCATTGTGAAGTTCCTTACCTCTCGGTCTATCTCAATGATCTCATCTATACTGTTGGCATGAATAGTATCAAAAGATCTGTATGCATCCAGTACTCTCTTTGCCATTCCGAAAAAAGTGATTTTTCCACTCTCAAAAGCCTTGATAGCCTCCTCGTTGGCAGCGTTGACTACTACTCCTAGATGAGGATTTTGAAGGAGATGATCTTTGATCTCCCAGATGGGGTATTTGTCTGACTCTATAGGCTCAAACTCCAATGCCCCAATCCCCAAGAGATCAAGTGGTGGCAAGATCTCCTCCTCTACTTGACCTCTCAGAGCAAAAGCGATGGGGAGTCTCATATCAGCACCTGCAAAGTGTGCAGTTGTGGAGCCGTCCGAAAACTGAGCTAGAGCATGTATGATAGATCTCCGCTCGATAACAGCATCGATCTGGCTACTCTCAAAGAGCCATTTGGCCTCTAACAGCTCAAAGAGCTTATTAGTCATAGTGGCTGAGTCTATTGTGATCTTGTTGCCCATAGACCAGTTGGGGTGTTTGAGTGCATCACTGAATGAAGCAGTAGCAATAGCATCACTCTCCCAGTTACGAAAAGCACCACCGCTAGCTGTGATATATAGTTTGCTAAAGGGGCGTTCTCCCAGTAGGTACCAGAGCCCAAAATGTTCACTGTCGATAGGGGTGATCTTCTCTATGTCGATAAATTCACCTGCGACAACCAGTGACTCTTTGTTGGCAAGGGCGACCTCTCTGCCTAGCTCGATCGCTTTGCGTGTAGGTGCCAATCCTGCATATCCTACCAGTGCATTGACTACGGTCGTACTTTTGGTATGCTCAAGAAGCTCTAGGATACCGCTATCGCCGCAAAAAACATGATGATGGTCTACAGAGTTGCGATCTTGTTCGTTTGCTATAGCTACATAGCTAGGGCTATGCTCTCTGATCTGTTCGTTGAGCAGGTAGATATTGGTTCCTGCGACTAGAGCTTCTATAGAGATATCATACCTCGAAGCGATCTTTAGGGTGTTGACCCCTATAGATCCTGTAGAGCCCAGCAGAACAATCGAATCAGACATTAGAGGAGTGATCTCAGCGTGATGACCATAATGATAGCAGCAAAAAGATAGCCATCTATTCTGTCTAGTATGCCACCATGTCCGGGGAGCAGGTCTCCGCTATCTTTGACTCCAGCTTCTCGCTTGAGATAACTCTCAAACAGATCACCAAATATCGAGGATATAGATGTAAATAGTGTCACAAAAAGAGCTACCCAAAAAGGTGCGATATAGAGTCCTATGTAGGTTCCTGCAAGTGTAGCAAAGAGAATACCACCTATGACACCCTCTATAGTTTTGTTGGGGGATGTATCAGAAAACTTAGTCTTTCCGATAAGTTTACCTACAAAGAAGGCACCCATGTCTGTCATAGCTACTGTCACAAGCAACCATGCCATCGCCATAATACCAAAATCCTGATAGAGTATAAGAAAAAAGAGAATCCCGCTCACAGGATAGAGAAAAGGGAGTATAAGTTTTGGGTTAAAGTTGTGGTTATATGCCAGAGTTCCGCCAAAGAGGATCATAAATAGAAAAAACAGATCGTCAGGATTTGGGTAGAAGTAGGCAAATATCCAGAGCAGCAGAGCCCAAAAGTACATCGATGGTCCAGTGAGTCTGAAGAGTTTCATCGCTTCATAGAAAGCAAACATATAGATGACTCCCAAAAAACTCCACATAATAAAAAAGTTATCAATCCAGCCGATAACTCCTACGAGTGCAAGAAGGGCAATCCCCGTAATCCAGCGTGCTTGATAGTCTGTAAAAAGTTTCGTCATTTTTTATCCTGAATAATCAACCCGAAATATGCAATAGAGTTGCTAAACTAGCATCTATCATTGCATAATCCGAGATCAATATATTTTCTCTCATAACAGATACCGATTATATCTAAACTTTCTGTTATTCTCGTATCTCAATACCCTCTTTGCGTATACGCACTGTATCATATTTGTTGTAGAAGACATTTGATCCCTCTTGGACTTTGATAAATTTTCGTTTCGTATAGTCTACCTCATACTCTCCTGGATTTTTGACTGAGAAATCTACGCATAGTTTAGCCGCAGCCTCTATGATACTTTGGGGTAAGTTTTGCTTGTCTGTTCTGATGATGACATGGCTGGATGGAATATCTCGTATATGCATCCAAAGGTCATTGGCTTTGGCAAGTTTTAGTAGTTTTTGATTTTCGCTGCTGTTGCGTCCTACGAATACTTTGTAATCCTCAATCCAAAAGAGTTCACCCTCTCTGAGTCTCTCTTTTTTGCGTTGTGCTTTGGCTCGTTTGGGTACGAGAAGCTCTAGCTCATATGGATCTTTAGCTTGCTCTATGGCATAGATGATATTGTCATAGAAGGCTTTTTTGCTCTCTAGGTTCTCTCTCTCTATATGTATATTGATGGCTCTGTTTTTTGCTCTTTTTGCCAAATTGAAAAAGTGGTCACTCATCCTAGTGACTTTGATATTTTTGGGGAGTGCGATAGTGATCTCATTGCCATCAAAATCATAGGTTTTAAGTCTGCTGTCATATGGCTTGATCTGGTATAGGTTTGCGAGGATGAGATGGGCGTATGTTTGATGCTCTCTCTCCAGCTCTGATAGCCTATTTTGGTCAGGCAGCTTCTCCAAAAGCTGACCTAGTTTTTTACTCTTTTTAGTGATGATAGAGAGTTTTTGTCTTTTCAATTGGGTCAATTTACTTCTCTGCATCTCTCTGCATCTCTCTTCAAGATAGTGATCTATATCGACGATATCTTGGCTGATTTCATTTCGCTCGTATGGAGGAATAGCTAAAAGCTCTACGCCGGGTCGAATGATACGAAAGCTACTCTCTGCATCGATATGCCTAAGAGCCTCTATCACCACCTCATCGCTATCTATCAAGAGAATATTGGTATTTTTGCCGGTAAATTCAAACTGAAGATAGATCTTTTTATCTTTGTAACTGCTCTTTGGAGAGAGTGAAAAACGGAGTACCCTGTCACTGTTTGGTGTCTCTACCGATATGATCTTGCTCGCTGATACTAGAGAGTGAAGCAGGTTATCAAATGGTGCATTGTAGCCTTGTATCGGTCGCTGAGAAGGTGCCTTGTAGACAAAACTATGCCCTCTAGTCATAGAGAAAAAATAACTTTGATCTTTGTCGAAAGTAAGCTCTACAGTGTTGTTCTCTACGCGTCTAGCACGAGATATAAAGGCAAAATCACTCAATCGTTGAGCAGTGGCTTGGAGTTCATAGTGTTTCATAAAAAGACCTTGGATGGATAATTCTGGATAATGGAATTTTACCATAAATTTTTTTGGCTATAATTCAACCCTAACCAACAATATACTTCTTGCGAGAAGTATAACAATAGCAAGGATAAAAAATGGGACAAACCATTACAGAGAAGATCTTTTCAAATCATGCAGGGCAAAAAGTCAAGGCAGGAGAGATCGTCAGAGTTGATATAGATATGATTATCGGTAATGATATTACAACACCGATCTCGATCAAGGCATTTGAAGAGAGTGGGGCAGAGAAGCTGGCAAGACCGGACAATTTCAGTATAGTGATGGATCACTATATCCCTGCCAAAGATATAGCATCTGCAAATCAGGCAAAGATATCTAGAGAGTTTGCCTACAAACATGATTTGAAGTACTTTTTTGATGAGAAAGATATGGGTATAGAGCATGCTCTGCTTCCTGAGAAGGGCTTGGTGATCCCTGGAGATGTGATCATAGGTGCCGACTCGCATACCTGTACCCATGGTGCATTGGGTGCTTTCTCTACAGGGATGGGGAGTACAGATTTGGCATTTGGTATGGTCACTGGAGGTAACTGGTTTAAAGTGCCTGAGAGTATCAAAGTCGTCTTGAGTGGTAAGCCAGGAGAGCATATATATGGTAAAGATATCATACTTGAGCTGATCCGTATCTTGGGAGTAGATGGTGCTCTCTATAGAGCATTGGAGTTTGTGGGTGATACGATCCCTCATCTTGGGATGGATGATCGCTTCTCTATGTGCAATATGGCTATCGAAGCAGGTGCCAAGTCCGGTATCATAGCCGTCGATGAGGTGACAAGAGCATATCTGGATGAACGAGTGAGAGCCAATGACGGGTTGCGTGCAGAGCCGAAGATATTCATATCTGATGAGGATGCAGAGTATTGTCAAGTTATTGAAATAGATGTTGCCAACCTCTCTCCTGTCATCGCCTACCCATTCCTCCCATCCAATGGCAAGCCTGTAGAGCAGGCAGTAGCAGATGATATATCGATCGATCAAGTGATGATAGGCTCTTGTACCAATGGTCGTATCGAAGATCTGCGTATAGCAGCAGAGATCATGAAGGGTAAAAGAGTAGCCAAGCGTAGCCGTATGATCGTCACACCGGCAACACAAAAGATCCTGATGCAGGCACAGCATGAGGGGTTGATAGATATCCTCATAGAGGCTGGTGCTGTAGTCTCCAATCCAACTTGCGGTGCTTGTCTGGGTGGCTATATGGGTATCTTGGGTGATGGTGAACGATGTGTAGCAACAACCAACCGAAACTTTGTCGGTCGCATGGGTGCAAGAACTTCAGAGATCTATCTAGCCAACTCAGCAGTAGCCGCTGCCTCTGCGATAGCAGGCAAGATCGTCGATCCTAGAGAGTTGCAAACTTGATACAGTAGGCGTACTATTTTGTCTCAATATAATTGTAATTTAGAACCCATTCTATAAAAATATGTTATACTTAATAAATAATTTTTATAATAAAGGCATACAATGTTCAAGATAATAACCCTCTCTCTACTGCTAACACTACAGATAGCCGCAGGAGATCTATATATCACAGGTACTGTAGTTTCGGACAATCAGAAGATGATAGGTGCACGCTATATGGGTTATGTCAAACATATCTATTTCAATATTGGAGATAAAGTGCATCGTGAAGATACACTCTTTGAGATGGAGTCCGCAGAGTTTGACATCATGAAAAATCAGGCAGATCTGGCTCTGGAACAAGCAGAGATCATGGTAGATATGTATCGTACTCGAATGGATAGTATCCGAAGAGAGAAGGCTCTTTTGCGTGTCAGGGGCCAAGATGGCAGTATGGATTGGAACAACTTGGATATCTCAGCAGAAAATGTCCAAGCGGGGCTCGCAGCTGCTAGAGGCTTGGTAGAGAATGCCTCTACCAAGGTCAAACAGATGGCAACTATCGCCAACTATCTGGAGGTGAAAGCACCAAATGACGGGATCATAGTCCAGAAGCGTATACGGGTAGGGGATTTGATAGTTCCAGGTATGCTAGCGATGGTCTTGGTGGACTTAGATCATCTGGAGATAGAGGGTCAGATATCTGAGGCTGATCTGCTGAAGGTCAATGAGGGGGATTTTGTCAAAGTGCGTATCCCTTCGATCAAGTTTAAGACAAGAGGTCGTATCAAATCAGTAGTTCCTAGTGCCAATCCTATGACTCATACATTTACCATTCGTGTCAAGTTCGACCAAGAGGGGCAGAAAATCTATCCAGGTATGTATGCCAAGATAGATATAGAGTATAATGATAATGTGATAGGTGCATCTAGCCATTGATAGGAGGTTACAAGATGAATCAACTATTTATAAGTCTGCTGATAAGCTCTACGCTTTTGCTTCATGCAGATATAGGGAGAGTAGAGTTGGTATCGGGAGATACACATCTAGAGAGATCAGGGCAAAAAATACCGATTGAAAAAATATTGGTAAAGCTTGATAGAGTTATAACCGGTGAAGATGGAAAAGTAAAAATAGTTCTTAAAGATAATACAAATATATCTATGGGAAAAAATAGTATGTTGTTGATCGATGACTATCTGCTCGGGGATACAAGCTCGGATGAAGGATCAAAATTTTTCGATACGATCACTATGAAGCTCGAAGAGATCTCTCCTGAGAGATTTAATATCAGCGAGAAAACGGCTGTAATGGGTATAAGGGCATTTGACGATTCGGATAATAATGATACTCAATGCACTGATAAGCTTGAGGTAGATAAAAAAAGTAAAATGGTCAAAATATCAAATATAAGGTGTGAACGGATGCCTCTGACTATTTTAGTAAAGGAGAGCAGTGGGGAGACTGTTTACAAAAAAAGCGGTATTTCAGATATATCAAGTGATCTTGAGATACCTTCTGCTGTTTTAAAGAGCAGTTATATCCTTATGGTTGTAGATTGTGTTGATAAAGTTGAGTTTTGCAAAACAGTTGACAAAAATTAGCTACAACTCCCCTTTTCTCTCCTCTCCTCTCCTCTTGTGAGGAAAGAGTGCCCTTATACTGTCACTCAGCCTGCACCATGTACTCTTCTCCTCCTCTATAAGTATCTTGTCTTCACTATCTGGCATCATCGCATCAGAGTTATCCATCAATATAGGGATAAAGAAGAGTGAGACGAGTGTGGCAGCTATGCTTCCAAAGATGAGGGCGACTCCCAACCCTCCAAAGATCGGATCTGTAGCAAGCAGCAGACTCCCTAGGATGATCGCTACAGCAGTGAGCAGGATAGGTTTGGCTCTTGTGGCGGTAGCAGTCGCGATAGCCTCTTTTTTCTCTACTCCATCATCTGCTATCAGTGAACGGGCAAAGTCGATCAGGAGCAGTGAACTCCGTGCACTGATCCCCATCAGAGAGATAAATCCGATCAGCGAGGTGGCAGTCAGAAAGAAGTGGGTATCGGTAAAAAAGAGTTGTATCTTGTCGGTGATCCAGTGTCCGATAATGACACCTATGATAGATAGAAAGCTTCCGACCAGCACGATGCCACTCAGGGCAAAGGATTTGTAGTAGACGACAATGAGAAGGAACATCAACACCAGTGCTGCGATAAAGGCTCCACCCAAGTCACGAAAGGTATCGAGTGAAACTTTCATCTCCCCATCCCATCTCAAGAGCATCTCTGCACCACTCTTTTTGTCGATGAGGTCAAGGTCAAACATATAGGTGGTGATGCCTGGGACTTTTGCCACAATATAATCTACAGAGAGCTGCTCTATCATCTTTTCCCGTGCCTCCAGCAGTGGGTAAACTTGACTGACCATATCACATTCAGCTGTGATCGTCACCATATTTTTGAGGTTTTTTCTAAATATAGTCGGGCTGGACTCTGAGGCTTGAATGGTGATGATCTCACTGAGCGGTACCATCATTCCCATTTTGTTCATCAGTTTGAGGGAGGATAGCTTGTCTATGAGTGACCCTTTGGAGTCGAACTCAACCATACGCGTCTCTCTGTTGAGTCTCATAAAGATAGGAACTTGGTCTTGCTGATCGCGTGTATTTTTGACAGCGATGGGCATCCCCTTGAATGCAAGGTAGATGATCTGGTTGACCTGATCTATACCCAAGGCACTTTTGACGATCTTCTCTGTATCTAATATAAGGTCATACTTGGTATAGAGGTCATCCTGCATCACATCGATATCGACCAATCCATCAGTCTGTTCGAGAATCAGTGCCGTTTTTTCGGCTGTTTTCCTCAATACAGTATCGTCTTTGCCGTAGAGTTCGATGACAATGGTGGCTAGGGTAGGTGGTCCAGAAGGCATCTCGGTAAATTTGATAGATGTGTTGGGTGTGAGTGATCCGCAGGCTTTGTTGATCTCGGGACGAATGCGGTGTACCATCATATAGGATGGCTCTTCCCGCCCATGTTTGTCTGTCAAGTTGATGACGATCTCAGCTTGATTTTTGAGAGATTTAAATGCAGACCCCTTGACTAGACCAGCATAATCCAGCGGTGCCCCCTGACCTAGAAAAACCTCCATATCGGTGATCTCTCTCTCCTGCTTGAGATAGTCTACGATACATGTTGTGACAGATTTGGTCTCTTTGATGGATGTATTGGTAGCGGTATCGACATAGATGGTGAAGGTGTTGGCACTTTTCCCCGGAAGCATCCTAGCTAGTACAAGCTTAGAGGGGATCATAAATACGGCACCTGCCATAGAGAGGAGGACGATCGCTGTAACTATCCATTTGTTGCGAGGGCTGCTGATGATTTTGTAGATCAGCTTTTTCATAACTCAATGCCCTCCTTTTTTGAATTTGATCAGTTTGCGTGCGAGATAAGGAGCGAAAACATAAGCAACAAAAAGAGAGACTGCCAGTGCCACGGGAACATTGAGTGGGATCGGCTTCATGAACTGTCCCATCATACCACCCACAAAAGCCATAGGGATCATCGTGAGCATGATCGCTATAGTCGCGATATTGGTTGATGGACCGATCTCATCTGTTGCACGGATGATAAGGTCATCAAACTCTAGATCCCTAGATTCAGGCAGCTGGAGATGGCGATGAATATTTTCGATGACAATAATAGCATCATCGACGATCAGACCTAGACTCAGCAGGAAGGCAAAGAGGGTGATTCTGTTGATCGTCTGATCAGTCATAAGGGCTATGAAGAGAGTAGCCGCCAAGATCATAGGTACGGCGATAGTGACCACTAGAGACTCCCTCCATCCCAAAAAAGGAATCAGTATAAGTGCGATGATAAAGATAGTGATCACGAGGTGATGCACCAACTCATTGACTGCTTCATTGGCACGGGTACCATAGTTGCGAGTGATGATAAAGCCTACACCCTGTTTTCTCAACTCCTCTTTGGATTTCTGCAACTCCTCTATAGTGTTTTCAGCTATTAGTACGGCATTGGTTCCTTTGAGTTTGGAGACGGTCATAGTGATCTGGTCTCCGGCATCACGAAAATGGGTAGACTCCTCCTCTTGTTGATCCTCTTGATGTTTTTGATGATCTGCCTGATCGGTATCTACACCATCGCGGTAAGTGATGAGAGAGCTTTTGAAATTTTGAATATCATAGCTATAGTCTACTGTGGCGATATCTTTGAGATATATAGGTGAGCCTTGGTATTGTGCAACGATCAACTCTCTGAGATCATCTGTGTCGTCGATGGCATTTTTGACACCAAAGAGGATGAGCTCTCCTGTGGATGTAGATGTATCGATCTGGGGTGCATTTGTCGAGATGGCTTTGATCGCTTGGGCTATCTGTCCTAGAGATATGTGGTAGCCTGAAAGTTTGTGCAGATCTATCAGGACATTGAACTGAGGGCGCTTCACCCCTTTGAGTGTCGTTTTGGATACATTCTCCAGAGCATTGACATCTTGCTGTATCTCACGGATAGTTTGATATAGTTTGATAGTGTCAGTTTGAGCCCCTTTGAGCCTGTAGAAAGCTACAGTCAAAATAGGAATATCGATATCGATATCAAAAGGTTTGACTAGAGGGGGGAGCGTACCCTTGGGGAGTTGATCCATGTTCTGCATCACTTTGTCGTAGAGTTTTAGGTTGGATGACTCTCTATCCTGCCCGATGAGGTACTGGACATTGACCATTCCGAAATTATTCATCGCAGTACCGTAGATATTATCTACCCCTTTGACCTCCCTGATCCTCCGTTCCAGTGGCTTGATGATGACATTGGTGATCTCCTTGGGTGTGGCACCGGGGATAGCGACTATGACTGATCCGCCACTGACCTGTATCTGAGGATCCTCCTCTCGTGGCATCACTTCGAGTGAGATATATCCCAACAGTAAAATAGCAAATGCCAAGATAGGCGTAAGTGGGTTACTCAAAAAAGCTTTAGCAAGATGTCCGGCAATGTTTTTGATATGATACTCTTCCATATCAAGAGTATATCCAGTTTAACTGTGATGATAAGTATAATTTATTAACCTATATTAATATAAAATAAAATTGTGAATAATTTATACAGTTTTGAGTTCATCCATATTCATTTTTTGCATATTATTAACTGTAATACTTGGGAGGATTGATCAATTAGTTTTGTGTGGCTAGAGCATTAGTTATCAAGTATGACTTCCTCCTTTCATGGTCATGCTTGTTCATCACAAAATCCTCTCTTTGTGCTTGGGAGCCTCCCATAATCCTATATACTGCTCTTCTTTGACCCTCTCCTTAACATCAGCCACTTGTCGGTCTCCATCAAGGCGACTAGTCCTAGGGCAAGGGCTGCAAGCATCAGCCATATATCGAGAGAGACAGGCTGGAGGGATAGCACATTTTGCATAAAAGGGATATTCATACAAGCGATATGCAGAAGCTGGGTAAAGATCACTACGATGATGAGTGCTTCACTGTTTTTGTATCTCATCTTATACAAGAAGTTGATCTCTGTTCTAGAGTTAAAGACATGGACATTTTCAAATAGTACCATCAGTAGAAGTGTGATATTTCTGGCACTCTCTATACTCTCACCCCCTTGAAGCAGAAAGTAGAAGAGGACAAAAGAGACTATACCTATATAGAAACCACCTACTAAAATCCGCCTGATCATTATCTTGTTAAAGATCGGTTCACTTGGGTCTCTGGGTTTTCTATTTAGAAGTCCAGGTTCTGCTTTTTCCAATCCTAGCATCACATCTTGCATACCGTTTGTGACAAGATTGAGCCACAAGAGCTGCACAGGGAGCAGTGGCAAAGAGAGTCCTGTAACAAAGGAGAGCATAACCAAAACAAGCTCTGCAAAGCCTGTCGATATCAGTAGATAGATCACTTTTCGGATATTGTCGTGTGCACGCCTCCCCTCTTTGATACCGTTGACAATAGAGGCGAAATTGTCATCGGTCAGAATGAGGTCACTGGAAGCCTTGGCGATATCTGTACCACTCTCTCCCATCGCTACACCTATGTTGGAGTGCCTGAGAGCAGGTGCATCATTGACACCATCCCCTGTGACAGCCACATAGTGTCCTAGTGCCTGAAATGCGATGACGATCTTCATCTTCTGCTCTGGAGTCACGCGTGAAAAAACTGCTTTATCTTTGATCTCCTCAGCTCTGGCTCCACTATTTTCCCAGGCCAATAACTCATGTTCATTCATAACTGCTTCACTAGAGGAGGCAATCCCAAGCTTTTGTGCGATACAGAAGGCTGTATTGGGATGATCGCCGGTGATCATCACTACTTTGATACCAGCACCCTGTGCTTTTTTGATCGCCTTAGGGCTCTCTTCTCTAACTGGATCTATGATAGCTACGAAGCCCAGATATATAAAGTTTTCGAGATTGATCTTCTCTTCATCATAGGACTCTTTGTAGGCTAGTGCTATGGTTCTATACCCTTTGAGTGCCCACTCATCTACACTCTCTAAGATATCTCTCTTCTCCTCTTCTGTGACACTACAATGCTCCAGCAGTGTCTCTGTAGAGCCTTTGCTAAATTGAAAAATTTTCTCATCCTGCTCCATCATCACCGCAGAAAATCTATTTTCTGGCTCATAGGGTATCTCATCAATCTTTCTATAAAATCTTTTACCGGTTATATAGGACTCATCAGCATTTTGTGCAAAGCGTGCCAATGCTATATCTACCTGATCGCCAAAAAAATCTATCTCTCCCTCTGCTGACTTTTCGTAGTGTATCTCATTGCATAGGATAGAGGCTAGATAGACTTTATTGTGTGCTTCATTCATCGTATTGGTATCATAGACATGACTAGGCGAGACAAAATACTCTACGCTGAGGCGATTTTGCGTCAGCGTTCCTGTCTTGTCGCTAGCTATGAGTGTACATGAGCCCAGACCCTCTATGGCGGCCAGTTTGCGTACGATCACATTTTTTTTGGACATTGCTACAGAGGCTGATGTCAGAGCTACGGTGATGGCGACAGGCAGCCCCTCTGGTATCGTAGAGACAGCCAGAGCCATAGAGAAGAGAAGAAGTGTATAGAAGCTCATCCCTTTGAGTATACCTATTGCAAAAAGGATGAGTACCATTATACCTATGACGATAGAGATGGTAAAGGAGAGTTTTTCCATCTTTTCATGCAGAGGAATCTTGGCATTGCTTTTTTTGCTGAGCATCTGTGCGATTTTTCCAGCCTCAGTCTCTTTGCCGATGGAAGCCACCACTCCCATAGCTCTTCCGCTAGAGATGAAGGTGCCTGCAAAGAGCATATTTATCCTCTCAGGCAGGATGAGACCAGAGTTATCACTCAGAAAAAGAGCATCTTTATGGACATCGAGTGATTCGCCTGTCAGCAGAGATTCATCTACTAGAAGATTTTTTGACTCTATGAGTCTGGTATCAGCTGCCACTTTTGTACCTGGTTCAAATGCCAGGATATCTCCAGGTACGATATTTCGGCTATCGACCTCATGGATATCACCATCTCTGAGTACCATGACATTGGTTCTGATGAGATTTTGAAGCAGTTTGGCTTTTTGAGAAGCAGAATACTCTTGATAAGTTCCGATCACAGCATTGATGATCAGAACCAAAAATATAAAGCCGGCATCAGTATACTCCTCGATGATCATAGCCATCAAAGCTGCCAAGAGCAGGATATATATAATAGGGCTTTTAAACTGCTGTATGAAGTGCTGGAAGAGTGTCAGATCAGGTTTGGATGGGAGGATATTTGGACCGTATCTCTTCTCTCTCTTGAGAACTTCATCACTACTCAAGCCGGAAGAGTCTGTCTCTAAAGTAGAGAGTGAATCATCGATATTCTTGGTGTGGTAATACATAGTAAACCTTTTTTGTCTTTTTTATTCTACACTCTTTTGTATATTTTTTTACTAATAGAACCTCATTTGAACCAAAATTTGATCTATTTTGGCTTTTTTGAGACAAATAGATAATTTTCAGATATCATATTAAATATTAATGAGTATCTATCTTGGATACAATGAGACAAAGCAGACCAAATCAGGAGAGATTGGATGAGAATATTTTTATGGATTGTATTGGCAGCATCAGTGCCACTCTTTGCCAATGAGGCGAGTGAGATTATCAAAAAAGTAGATCAAAATATGCGTGGAAAAAGTGTATATATGAAGATCAAGATGGTAATAAAGTCACGAGGACACTCTCGCTCTATGGAGATGGAGACTTGGGCAAAAGGGAAGAAAAAAAGTTTTGTAAAGATAACAGACCCATCCAGAGACAGAGGTATAACATTTCTGAATCTCAATGGGCAGATGTGGCAGTATATCCCAAAGATCGAAAGAACCATCAAGATACCGCCATCGATGATGCTCCAAAACTGGATGGGAAGTGATATCACCAATGACGATATGGTAAAGCAGAGTTCGATAGTAGATGACTACAGTGCGAAACTCATCAGCAAAAAAGGGAGTATCGCAACTATCGAGCTAACACCCAAGCCCAATGCTGCTGTAGTATGGGGCAAGATAGTGTGTCAGATAGATACCACACACTATACAGAAGTCAAAGATCGATTTTATGATGAAGATGGTAGAGAGGTACGAGTATTTAGCTATAGTCGTGTCAAGCGTTTTGGCAACTACCATCTGCCAACAGTTTGGAAAGTTAAGCCTAGTAACAGAAGTAACCATCTCACAACACTCATAGTCAAGAATGCTCAATTTGACACAGGCATCAGTGATCAGTACTTTAGCAAAAGTGCTTTAAAGCGTTTCTCTAGATAGAGCTTGACTATGTTTGAATTGGCACTTAAAAATCTACTCTACTACAGGGGTCGTTCGATAACTACACTCTTGTTGACTTTTTTCTCTGCCTATTTTTTCATAGTCTATGTTGCTTTTATGGATGGATCTCATAGCAGTATGCTCAAAAATGCACTAGAGGTCTATACCGGATCGATGCAGATATATCAAAAGGATTATCGTGATGAGGGTGGCTATGACTATCTCATAGAGGATAACCAGAATATTTTTGAAATATTTCACGGTATAGATGGACTCAAGGCATATAGCTCCAGACTAGAGACCTATGGTATCTGCTCATCCAAAGAGAGATCAGCTGCCATTATGCTAACTGGTGTTGATTTTGAGAAGGAGACAAAACTATCAGAGTTAAAAAAAGCACTCAAAGAGGGGGTTTATGACTCCCGAGGTGCTTGTCTCTATATGGGTAGTGACTTGGCAAAAAAACTACAGCTGAAGATCGGTGATGAGGTGAGTTTTGTGGGTAGTGCTATAGACTACTCTTTTGTGGCAGAGCTGTTTCAAGTCTGTGGTCTGTTCAAGACAGGTATGTATGATTTTGATGCACAGAGTGCTTTTATGAATAGAGCATATTTCGATCAGATTTTTTTCTCTCAAAATAGCTCTAGTTATATAGTCTCTATGGCTAGCACGATGTCAGATAATGATCATATCTCAGAGCAGATCAGCCGACTGCTTCCAAAAGATATGAGACTCTACAGTTGGGAGGAGCTGATGAAATCTATGGTAGAGTTGATGAAGATCGATAGTATCTTTGGTTATGTCTCTATGGGACTCTTTTTTCTGGTGATATTTTTTGTGATTATGATCTACGGTTTTATCAATGTAAGTGCGAGGATCAAAGAGTTCGGTATCCTAAAAAGCATCGGCTTGAGTGATAACAATATAGATAGACTCCTGCTCTATGAGATCATGATCTTGACTCTGGCAGCTCTGGCACTGGCGATACCACTAGGGGCTTATACTGCATACTACTTTGAGATTTCACCTATTGTTATACCTGGTATGAGTGATCTATACAGAGAGTATGGTGTCATCTCAGATGAGGTTCCCACACTCTTTGATCCTTGGACTGTGGCTTGGAATGCAGCACTGGTCTTTCTGCTCAATCTGCTGAGTATACTCTATCCTATGGCCTATGTCCGCTCATATACACCTATCGAGGCGATGCATCATGTTTAAGACTATACTTGAAGTGGCTTACAAAAATGCATTTTTGCGAAAAAGCCGAGCTATATTGCTGATCTTGATGATCGGTTTGAGTATGGGTGTGATGGTGGGGTTAGAGGGGTTGTATAGTGGTATGTCTCTGCATATGATAGATAGATCGATGCGTAGTGATAGTGGAGAGATCAGCCTCTATGCCCACAAGTACCGTTTGGAAAATGATATAAAGTATCGTATAGAATATGCCCAAGCAAAAGTAAAAGAGTTACAGCAGTTGCCTACTGTGAGCTCTGCCTTGCGAAGAGTCCAAGTGGATGGATTGGCAAAGACAGCTAGAAAGTCCTACCCAGCTAGAGTGATAGGTATAGATATCCAAGCAGAGGAGAAGTTCGGACAATTTGAAGATTTTCTCAAGAGCGGGTCACTGGATTTTGGTAAAAATGGTCTCTTTATAGGAAAAGGACTTGCCAAAAAACTAAAAGTTAAGATCGGCTCCAAAGTGATCTTTACGACACAAGATAGCCAGCTGGAGATACAATCGATCGCACTTCGCGTCAAGGCGATCATCCAAACTAGCAACCTGAGTCTGGATGAGAGAGGTATCTATCTGCCTATAGAGAGGGTATCGACACTGCTGGTTATTGACCCCCAGAGTGCAACACAGATCGCAGTGAGGTGTGATAGTGCGGATACCTCTCTACTCAAGAGTGATATCAAAAAGATCTTCCCTGATCTGGATCTCTATACCTTTATGGAGCTCTATCCGCAGCTAAAACAGATGCAGTCTATGATGGATATCTTCAATGCTATCACTTTTGGTATCGTGATGGTCGTTGTTTTTATAGGCATATTGGGTGTCATGTATGTCTCTATACTTGATCGCATCAGGGAGTTTGGGATACTGCTGAGTATCGGTTATGCTTATCGCTATATACGCATCCAGATCATGATAGAAGCGGTACTGCTTGGGTTGTCAGGCTATATTTTGGGGACTATTATCGGGTTGTCAATCTTAAGTTATCTAAAGATATATGGTTTGGATCTTAGTATGTTTGCTGATGGTATGGAGTCTTTCGGGATGAGCAGTACTCTCTACGCAACGATCGAAAAAAGCTACTTCATATCGACCTTTTTTGCAATAATTATTGCATCTATATTGAGCGTAGTGCTGCCACTGCAAAAAATCAAAAAATTGAACCCCGTAGAGGTTATAAGGGATGCAAAATGATCAAACTAAGCCATGTCAATAAGTATTTTTATCGGGGTGAACCTAGAGAAGTTCATGCCCTAAAAGAGATAAATTTAGAGATCAAAGATGGTGAATTTTCAGTTATCAGCGGAGCATCTGGTTGTGGTAAAACTACACTGCTCAATGCGATCGGTCTGCTTGATACTATCTCCGAGGGTAGTATAGAGCTAAACGGCAGAGAGATCGCATATCTATCTGCCAAGGAGAAGACTCAGATTCGATTGAGACAGATGGGATTTGTCTTTCAAGCGTACAACCTCGTACCTGTATTGAGTGTAGAGGATAATATCGGTTTCATCATGCGTATGCAGGGTGCCAATAGAGAGGAGATCAGAGATAGGGTCTATGAGGTTGCCTCTCTCTTGCAGATAACAGACAAGCTCAAAACAGTGCCAAATCTCCTCAGTGGCGGAGAGCAGCAGCGTGTAGCAGTTGCCAGAGCAGTGGCTTCAAAACCCAAGATCATACTAGCTGATGAGCCCACAGCCAATCTCGACAGTAAAAACTCTATAAAGCTGATGGATATGATGAGAGAGCTCAATGAAAAAGAGGGGGTAACTATCCTCTTTGCTTCACATGATGACTATGTAGTAGAGAGTGCAAAGCGTATCATCTTGCTGGATGATGGGGGGTTGGTCTTGTGATTAGACGGTATACTCTTCTCATCATACTACTCTCAAGTTGGCTTTTTCCAGATATGGAGTGGCGGTTTGAAAATACCAACTTCACCCTCTCTCAAGCTTCGTTTGTTCCATATGAGGATATCAATTATCTATATAACTATGATCGTATGAGGTTGCGATCTGACTGGAAAGATGGTCACTACTTTGTGACAGCAATAGGTGATGTTGTCAACTATCTAGGCAGAGAGTATGTCGCTTCGACATCTTTTGGGTATATTTCACAGATACGATCTGATACTCCATTTAAAACAGAGAGTTCTTTTTATGACTATAAAGAGGGTATGATCTATGCCAAACTATATCGTCTCTATGGTGGCTATGATGATGCCAAAAACCGTATAGTTGCGGGTTTGCAAAATATCACTATGGGAGTAGGGCGCATATGGACACCGACCAATCTCTTTAACCCTAGAAATACTTATGCTCTGGAGCCTGATGAGACATTTGGTGTGGCTGCACTCTCATACACCAGATATCTGAGTGAGACATCACAACTCAGTGTGGTAGCTAGTCAGAGAGAAGATAATAGTTTCAAATACGCAGTCAGATACAAGATGTCACTAAGTGAAACTGATATCGCACTGAGTGCTATCAGATCAAACAAGACAGATATGATTGGTTATGCTATAGAGGGTGACTTGGGAGATACAGGTATAGAGTGGCGAAGCGAAGGGGCATTTATCAAAAGTTCTCTAAATAGCGGAACCTCCATGCTTGAAGATGAGAAAAAGCTCTTCCAGGGGATCATAGGTGCAGATTATGCTTTTCAAAGTGGACTTAACTTGACAGTAGAAGCTCTCTACA
The DNA here is from genome assembly GCA_034722955.1 of Campylobacterota bacterium. Classification (GTDB taxonomy): domain Bacteria; phylum Campylobacterota; class Campylobacteria; order Campylobacterales; family Sulfurovaceae; genus SZUA-451. The sequence goes on along the minus strand of JAYEOM010000058.1, from coordinate 835 downwards.
GCTCAGAGACTTTTTCATACGAGGAGATAGCAGCCAATATAGATACTCAGCTGGTATCCCATCTCCATATGTCACATCTCTATTTCGGTACAACGATCTATTATGACTTCACTATCTACCTCTCAGGCTCACTACTCTATATCGAGAGTTTCGGTAGTGGAGAGTTGGATGAAAATTCACGATTTATATCCCCCGCCTTGACCTACACTCTCAATGACAACAACGCCTTCGTGCTAGGAGCGATGATACAAAATGGTTCAAACCAGAGTGAATTTGGAATGATAGGCAATACTTACTATTTGAAATATACACTAAGTTTTTAATAGAGATATTGATTGTTCTAAAGGATTATTGGAAGTATTGCTTCGACTCCGACTAATATCTGAGGCTAAAGCCACAGCTCCTGTGAGACTCTATTTTTTACTTGATCTATTGCCACTGCAGACTATCTTTAAAAACATCTCATAGTCACTATCGTCTAAATATATCACTACGGTTTACACCATGGCTAATGATATGGTGTTGCTCGTTCCCACTCCGTCCTGAGACTGTGAAGCAACTCACCCAGTCTCACCCCTAAAATCTTGATTCAAAATCCCACTTTTAGGGCAATTATTAGTTTTCTAAACAGAGCTATCCCTATGAGATTAAGTAATCGTCTGAAATTGTAACTAAACATTATAAGAGCATTCTCTTCTACTACTTCTTATTTTATTGAGGTAGCCATAGATATATATTTTTAGCAGTAGTTTTGGATGGTATGCTGGTTGTCCATCAGTAGAGAGAAGAGCTGCATTTGTAAACCCTAGTTTTACCATATCAAGTAGCTCTACAT
>JAYEOM010000057.1:0-3129 GCA_034722955.1 Campylobacterota bacterium | reverse complement strand
TCAGCCGTACCGACAAAGGTTTGATACTTCTCTTTGAGAGCTGGTTTGAATTCTTTTATCATCTCTTGTCTCACATACGGTGGGTTACCTATCACAATATCAAAGCTCTCTTCCTTGAATGGCATATTTAGAAGAGAATTAGCTACCTTTATCTTGTCTGCAAGCTTGTTGAGCTTTCTGCCACTCTCTACAGTCCTGAGCCATAGTGAGAGCTTGGCTATCTCCACAGCTTCGGCGTTGATGTCTACTCCATAGAGGTTGTTTTCTAATATGCCCTTTTTGACATCGTACAAGCCAAGTACAGAGCCACCCATCAGCGTCTTGATACTCTCATCTATAAAAGCGTGTTCTGCTAACAAGTAGTTGAGTGTTTGGTTGAGAAATGCACCACTTCCACAAGCAGGGTCTAGGATTTTGAGTCCTAGCAGATAGACACGATACGCTTCAAGAGCCTCTTTTTGTCTCTCTTCACCCTTGTTGAGCTTTTTAGGGTTTTTAGGGAGAACTATATCAACATCATCTAATCCCAACTCCTCTTTTTTGGCTTGGCACAATCTGCCCAAAGTATTATCTACGATGTATTTGGTGATATACTCAGGCGTATAAAACACCCCATCTTTTTTACGCTTGGAGTGCTTGACATCAAAATCTGTATCTTCTATGCGAGCTTTGAGCTCTTCTATATCATTGAGGGAGTTTTCAAAGATATGCCCCAAGATATTCACATCTATATCAGAGTTGAAGTCATAGGCACTTAGCATCAGAGGAGAGGCATCGAGTACATTTTTGTCTATGATGAGACTATCTAGTAGTGCATCCTCTGCAAAAAGTCCACCGTTGTACTCTGGTATCTTTAGTTTTGCATTGCCTTTGTTGATGGCACTGAAATATATCTTGTAAAAGTGCCAAAGCTCACGGTCTTCTATATCTCCATCGTGGTGGTCTATGATGGATTTGATGGTATTGGCAGGGAGTATCCCCCTATCTTCTCCAAAAAATATAAACACCATACGGTCAAGAATAGTTTGAGTCTTTTCTAGTAGTATGAGCTTGTCTATGTGAGGGTTGTTTTGTATGATGTTTTCAAAAAGATTGGTTCTAAGTGTTGCGTATTTTTTGTAGAGTTCATGAGAGATATTCTCTTCTTGGAGTTTAGACTGATTTTTAAGGGTCAGTGCCTCATCATCAAATATACTCTCTTTGCTTAAGAGTGCATAGAGCAAGACAAATCTCTCTTGATTCAGCTCAAAAAGATTAAACTCCTCATACTTGTCTGAATGCTCCACATAAAAACGCAACTTCTCAAAGTTTGAAGTGATGATGTACTTACAAGTGGGGTGGTTGTGTTTGTAGTTGAAGGCTTGGTTGACTATCTTCTCCATAGATTTGGTTTTGGTAGACTTGAGCTCTATGACTGCTATCACCTTGCCATCTTTGAGTACTGCACCATCTGCTTTTTTGGAGTCGCTTAGGTTTTTTTGTTCGGCTATGAGATTGTAATCTGGTGTAGGGTTGAGTCGGTAGCCTAGCACTTTGACAAAGAGATCATCGAGAAAACCATACTGATACTGCTCCTCTTTGGAGATTTTGATATTAGTAATCTTGGGCAGAAAAGTCTGTTTGTAGAGTTCATAAGCTTGTAGTGCTATATCTTTGTCTCTATGGTGTAGATAGTTTCTAAGGACGGAGTTTTGGAAAAGTGCCATGGATAATGCCTATATTTTATAGATGAAATAGTCTATCTGAAAGTGGCTTATGGTAGGGTTTGTTCATTTTATGAGTGTGATGATTGAGCCATTCACCCTTGATCACTGGAGGGGCATTTTATGGATTTGACAAGGTGATAAAAAGCTAGTCATCTGTATAATCAAACTGCTAATTTTGATGATTTTGGAGATGTCCAGGAATATCCATCCAACCAATACTTGATCATCAGAAGAACTAAAAGAGCTATATATTGAGATTTTTATTGAAACTTATCCGCAAACTTTCACTCCCCTCTTTATTTCGGGTCAGATAGGTAGTGGTATCAAGAGTTTTATTTTTGACAATCAAGCAATCCACTATTTTGATATTTCAGATTTATCCATCCAAAACCCCAATGACTCTATGGATGTCTGCTTGGCTATTCTTCATAAAATTATCGAATTAACCTATCCAGAAAGCGATTTATCTTCTATTGATAATTTGATAGAAAGTACATATGTGTTTGGTTTTACTTCTATAAAGTTTGGTTTCTTCACCCTAAAATTCGTTATTTATAATGGTAGCGACAAGAGACGATGGAGATAGAGTTTTCGCAGACTTCATAAACCAAACGATGCTCATCTGTAATACGCCTAGACCAGAAGCCACTAAGCTCATGTCGAAGTGCTTCGGGTTTGCCTATACCATCAAAAGGTTCTCTTTTTATATCCTTGATAAGATTATTGATTTTTTTCAAATTTTTCTTATCATTTGTCTGCCAATAGAGATACTCTTCCCAAGCTTCATCTGTAAATATCAGGTTCATTCTTCTATAAGTTCTCTATCTTTACCTTGACCTTCTCTTAAGCTAGTAATGGATTTCAATAATCTCTCTTTGTTTGCTGGAGAACGCATCAAATACTCTGTTTCATTGAGACTATTATATTTATCCAATGATATGATAACTACATTCTCTCCATTTTTGCGATTGACTATCACATCTTCGTAGTTGTGATAGACATCATCAAAGAGTGATTTTAGATTATTACGAGCCTCTGTGAAGTTTACTACTTGCACTATAGCCTCCTTGTGTCCTCAATATTGTACATATTATAGTACATAATAGTCAGCTTGTCAAGATTCTTGGCCGAGTTTGATACTTTCTCAATCTAATGAAGCATTCTACGGGTCAGGCGTTGAATATACACCACTTCCTTTCAAAATCTTAAAAACCAAAAATCGAGAAACCCCAATAAACTTAGCAATCTTCGCTTGGGTATACCCATCTTTTAGTGCTGTTATTATGGCATTATCTCTCCTTTACCTCTTGGCATTGACTGACCTTTTTACTTTTTTTGTAGTATAGCATAAAAAAGTATATATTCAACGCCTGACCCCTAGTGTGAATAAATAGTTGTGTGTACAAATAAACTTTAAACCTAG
>JAYEOM010000056.1:0-14953 GCA_034722955.1 Campylobacterota bacterium | reverse complement strand
AAGTGTCCAGCCTGTATTTCAGTGGATCCGTCTCGCACAACGAATTCCTGTTCGCATCAAATTGGACAGACTGCCAGAAGGGGTTGAGCTTCGTTTTGGCTTGACAGCCTCTGTGATGGTATTGAAGGGAGAGGAAGAGAAGAAGCAATAAGATGTTGTAAAAAACTTTAGGCTTCCCTATGGGCTTTATGAGGTTTTCCATATACTCTCATTGTTTCTCTTATCTATTAGGAATTTTCATAAATTCAATTTTCACTTTTTCTATTGAATTGATAGTCAAATGTCTATGTTTGTATCCATCAAAATATCCTAGATAGATATTTGAAATCAATAAAATATAAAATATAAAATATAAAACAGCAACTGATTGCATGGATGCTATTTCAGTAACAGTAATTTTATAATGCAAAAGTACAACTACAAATATTGTAGTGAGTGATGATAGACTTAAAAAGTACCATCTATATGGATCCCAACCAAAAAACCCTAAAGCCAATGGCGAAAGTCCAACTAAGAGAACCAATAGTGATAACAGTATCTGTTTTTTACTTACTGTGTAAACAATCAAAGATGTTAAGCTTGCCACAGAGAGCAGTAGCAGGATTTGATTTAGACTATTTAAGTAGTAGTAACTTTTATTTCTTGACCCAGTAAATGTATTTGTAAAGACTGTATAAAAGTCACTTCGTAATCCATAATTGGAAAAATTTGAAATATTCTCCATAAAGAGTTCTACTCTATCCTCTGGAACTGTTTGAAAAAAAATATAAATAATCAAAAAGAGAGTGATTGAAGGCAAAGTGTATAAAATAGATTTTCTTAAGTCGTCTGTTGACAAATATAAATATGTAAAATAGATCGGGAGAGTAACAAATAGGGTTAACTCATGTATGAGTATTGAGCTGCTAAATAGTATTATACTAAGAGTTTTATGTTTTTTAAATATAGAGATTGAAATGAACAATACCAAGTACAACAGTTGATCAATATAGCCTACTTCATGAAATATATATGCTCCAGCAGGCGATACTAGGTAGAGTGAAATGACCAACATCATCAAAATATTTTTCTGAAAAAAATAGTAGATCCATACTATCAATGAGATTAGAACGGAAAACTGTACTACTGCAATCGTATAGTAATTAAATCTCAAGTCACCCAAAAAGCTTAATATTGTTCCAATTAATGCTCGTCGATAAAAGCCATCAAAAAAGCTCGGCAGATAATAGTTGATTGACCAAAGGTTTGGCATTCTAAAGCCTTCAATAAATGCATAAAATATTATTATTGCAAAGACAATAAAAGGGTGTAGATCTGTTTTTTTTACCATTATACTCCTATCTCTATCTTGAACTCTATCGAAAGAGAGTTATAATACTCTCCTTTATCAAGAGCACTTTTAGACAACTCCTTGTTTCACCTATCTATGCCACATCTAGTAACATATTCATATCATTAAGTAAAGCTCAGGTGTCTAAAAGGTCTCTAGTTGTAAAATTCTCTAAGACTAGAGACCTTGAATAGCTTCCTAAATATATGGATAGCTCTGAATACCAGTAGCTAGTGGTCTTCAATATAAATCATTAAATACCTAATATATAAACTTAACATAGGTATAGGAGCAGAATGCTTTTTAAATATAAAGGCGTTGACCATTCAGGCAAGAGTGTCAAGGGAACCATCACCGCTAGCAGTATCAAAGAGGCGAAGCAGAAACTTCGCACTCAATCGATCTACTACCAAACACTTCTGCCTACACAGAAGCTATCTATGGAGGCTTTCTCGAAAAGACAAATGCCCGGTCCCATACTCAGTAGTTTCTCCAAAGAGCTCTCCTCATACCTCAACTCTGGTATGACTGTCATCACTGCTATCAAACTACTAGAAAACCAGCATCAAGATGAGAAGCGATATAGTGATTTCCTAGGTGCTATCAAGACCATGATAGATGAGGGAAAGTCTCTATATATCGCACTAAATACCCAGAAAGTCTATGCACTGCCTGACTTTTTCCTTCAGAGTATCAATATCGCTGGTCAAAGTGGCAAAATGGTAGAGGTCTTGACCAATATGGGTAACTTCTTCTCTGCACAGAGCAAGATCAAAAAACAGGTTGGAAATGCGATGGCTTATCCCCTCTTTATCTTTATCGTAGCTATAGGTATGAGTGGATTTTTGATCGCTTTTGTTGTACCCAAGATCACTGGTATCTTCAAAGATACAGGACAGGAGCTCCCCCCTATCACTCAGTTTGTCTTAAACACTAGTGATTTTCTCATTGAACACTATATCGCGATATTGGTCATTTTGGCTTTGATGATTATTGGGTTCAAGCTCTCATACAAAAAGAGTGGTTATTTTAAAAAAAGTATCGATACGGTTATGCTAAAAATGCCTATCATTGGAGTACTTATTCAAAATTATGAGTTAGGGAGATTTAGCTATATTTTATCCCTTATGCTTAGCTCTGGTGTATCTTATGCACAGGGTGTACAGCTAGCGGCAACTACATTTAACAATAGTGCATTGAGAGCACTCTTTGAGGATGCTTCCAAGAAGGTCTTGGAGGGTAACAGACTCTCCAATGCTCTACAGCTATCTAGGGGTGTACCCCTAAAACGCAACTTTATGCAGGCTCTAGCCCTAGGAGAAGAGTCTAGTGAAGTTGCCAATATATTGGGTAATATCTCTCAACTCTACCAAGAGGAGAATGAAGATCGCCTCAAACTTATGCTCAGCCTGCTAGAACCATTTATGATGCTCTTTATCGGTTTGGTTGTCGGGGTGATCGTAGCAGCGATGCTTCTTCCGATCTTTAGTATGAGCCTTGGATCACAGATATAAGGCTACCCCAAGGAGATTTATAAATAGGAGCTTTTAATGGCACAACAGAGACGCTTTAGAGATGTTAAACAGAAAAAACCTCTACCCTATACTACGGGGGAGGAGCAGAGCAAGATAGAACGAAAAGATAAGCTGCCCTATGCCTCCATAGGTAACAAAACCAAAGCTTTCATAACCGACTCCTTTATGCTACTGATGCCCATCATGTATATTGTAGCCTATTTTGTGATGGATGGACTTCAGGAGTTTTCTCAGAACAAAGTGGAGGGGTGGATAACCATATTGATCCCTAACTTTATCGTAGTCTCTCTCTTCTTCTGGAAAAGTGGACAGACACCGGGGTGCAGAGCCTACAACATTAGACTTGTAGATAGCAAAACCGGTAGAGAAGCACACCCCCTGGCTATTGCTCTTCGTTACTACTTTGAGATCATCTCAATTGTTACTATTGTCGGGTTAATGATGGCATATTTTAGGCGAGATAGAAAATGCCTGCACGATCTGCTTTCGGGAACTGTACTCATCGATACAGAGAAGTCCTAAAAGGAGATGAGATCTAATCGGCTATCTCCTCCTCTAGAGATCCCTCTAGCACTTTTCTATTTTTTCTATTTTTCTCTTGTGGGTATCTATGTTATCTTTATGCCAAAAGTTCTCCTCTCCTTTGGCTACACCAATGCCGAAGTGGGTGTGGTATATGCCGCCGCACCATTTATGCGTTTTCTCATCCCTTTTGTCTTTCGGCGTTTTATCACACTTGACCATAAGGTCTTTCTACTCTCTCTAATATTTATACTCTTTGGGTCATTGATCTTTTTGGTGACGGTAGAGAACTTCTGGGCTTACCTCTCTGCCAACCTTCTTTTTGGTGCAGCTATGGGTATCTCTCTACCCTATGTAGAGACGATCTCTCTGCATACACTCTCCAAAAATCGATATGGAAAGGTACGACTCTATGGCTCTATAGGTTTTATGGTGATTGCTATCTGGCTGGGTCAAGTACTCTCTCTACCATATGAAGCACTCTACTATTTGGCTACAGTTGCACTTCTCACTCTACTCTCTGGCGTAATGATCGCCTATTATGACCGCAACACTACCCTGGAGATGACAGAAGACAATCGTAACTTCTCACTAATGCTCTATCCATGGTTTTGGATCAGCATATTCTTGATGCAGGTAGGATTTGGAGGGTTTTATAGCTTTTTTACTATATATGAAACAGCTCATGGTGTCTCCTTGGAGATCACTAGCTGGATGTGGAGCTTTGGTGTCATTTGTGAAATCGTTATGTTATATTTTCAAGGTCCGCTGCTACAGAGAAATCTTTTAAATATCTTGAAAGCAGCTACGCTTATCACAGCCTTTAGATGGCTTCTTCTCTACCTTTTCCCTGACTCAGTACCTATGACATTCGCCTCCCAATCACTCCATGCCGTCAGCTTCGCACTATATCATACTGCTGCTATCTCTTATGTCTTTACACTATACAAACAGAAGAGATTGGCACAGCAATTTTTTCTAGGTATCGCTTTTGGTCTAGGTGGTTCAGTCGGTGCACTGCTTGCTGGTCAGATATATGGAGAGGCGATGTTCTTGATAGAGGCGATCATCGCACTCTTCGCTTTTGCTGCACTCTTTATGCAGACACACAGAAGAGCAGATCGATCCTCGGAGGCTTACCCCAATGTCACCTAATCCAAGATCAGAGATCTCTACTGCTGTCATATTCGCCGGAGGCAAAAGCTCTCGAATGGGAGAGGACAAATCCCTTCTCCCTTTTGGAGAGTATAGTACTCTATCGGAGTACCAGTATCACCGCTTAAAGCAACTATTTGATAAAGTCTACATCAGTACAAAAGAGCAGAAATTTGGATTTAGTTCAGAACTCATCTTTGATATATATCCCCAAAGCTCACCGCTTGTAGGACTCATCTCAATATTTGATACTATCGGTGAAGATGAGTGTTTTGTCCTTAGTGTAGATGCTCCTTTTGTTGACAAAGGTGTGATTGATGCACTCTATGATGCCTCCTGTGACTCCACACTAGATGCGATTGTCGCAGAGAGTCCAGCTGGCAGACAACCACTTTGCGGTATCTATAGAGAGTCTATCATCCCTATAGCCAAAACTTTTATAGCAGAGAATAACCATAAGCTCAATGCCCTTCTGAAGGCATCAAAGAGCCATTTTGTTCTCTTTGAAGATGAGAAGCCATTTGGCAACCTCAACCATCCTCATGAATACGAAGAGGCACTCAAAAATATAAAGGGAGTCCGATAGACTCTTAGCCCGTAGCAAGCATCTGAGTTATCATTTTTCTAGTAAAGTATGAAAATTTTTCAAACAGTCCACTATGGTATTTGTCTTTATGGTAAATCATCAAAAAATCTCTCTTGCACTTAAAGTTGTGCAGCTTGACTCGATAGAGTCTCTCCTGCTCGATCTCTCTCTTGACTGCTATCTTGGAGATACATGTCAAGCAGCTATGGTTTATCAAGATACTCTTTATGGATTCTGTATGTCCCAATTCCAAAAAGATATTTAATGAGTCTACCCTCTCCTTGATATAGTCTAAAAAAACCTCTCTAGTGCCACTCCCCTCCTCTCTAAGAACCCAACGCTTATCTGCTAGCGAATCAATATAGTAGATCTCATCTAGTAACTTGTCGGCTGTCACTACGATCAACTCATCTATACCAATCTTCTCTGATATGATCTCATGATCTGTAACAACACCTTCAATAAAACCTATATCTATATTTCCATTTTTGATCAGATCTACTATCTCCTTGCTATTCCCCTCTTTGAGTGAGATCTTGACATCAGGGTAATTGTTCATATAGTTGCAGATGATCGGTGGCATGAGATAGTCTACTATTGTTGTACTCGCTCCTACGCGAATCACCCCTTTATTGAGTGAGTTTTTAAACTCATATTCAATATCAGAGAGTTTTTTGTAGAGAGGATCGACCTCTTTGTAAAATGCCCTTCCAACCTCATTGAGGATCAACCTCTTATTGATACGGTCAAAAACAGGTCGACCCAATATACTCTCCATCTCTTTTATCGACATAGAGACTGCTGATTGACTAAGGCTCATCTCTTTGGCAACATTGGTTAAGTGACCAGATCTGACAACATTGAGGAAGATCTCTATTTGACGAAGGGTTAATTTCATAGTATACTCTTTCGTGATTCATAAAATTTGATTATATTAATCGATTATTTTGATTTTATATTATATCAAATTTATAGTATACTTTTAGATTAATTATCAAAAAAACTGAAGGATTTCTATGTCTTTCTCAAAAGAAAAACGAAAAGGCACCATAAGCGGTATCCTTTTTGTTGCTATCTTTGCTGCTGCCGCAACATACATAGCCGATCTTGCTCCTGTCAGAGTACTGGGGCTTTCACCCCTGGTGATAGGTATAGTGATTGGTATATTATACGCTAACACACTGCACAACCAAACACCCCAAGCTTGGCAAGGAGGTATCACATTTTCTGGAAAAAAGATACTGAGATTTGCTATTGTCTTTTATGGATTTCGCATCACCTTTCAAGAGATTATGGAGGTGGGGATGGATGGATTTCTTGTCTCTCTGATCATGCTCTCATCGACACTGATCTTGGGTGCCTGGCTCGGTACCAAAGTATTTGGTATGGATAGAGATACTTCTATACTGACAGCATCTGGTGCATCAGTCTGTGGTGCCGCTGCAGTATTAGCTACAGAACCGGTACTCAAAGCAGAGGAGTACAAAACTGCCGTAGCGGTCTCGATGGTCGTACTCTTTGGTACTATCTCTATGTTCCTCTATCCTATACTCTACACCACTATCATCGAAAATGCAACAGGCTTCTTCCATATGACAACTAGAGAGTTCGGCATCTATGTAGGAGGGACTATTCACGAAGTTGCACAAGTTGTTGCTGTGCCTGCCTCTGTGCCTAGCTCTCCAAAAGAGATGGCAGATGCAGCAGTCATCGTCAAGATGACGCGTGTTATTATGATCGCACCGATGCTTATCATACTAGGAGTATATCTAACTTGGCAATCAAAAAAAGCAGGTGATGGGGCAAGCGGGAAAATGAAGCTGGTCATACCATGGTTTGCTCTCTACTTTGTGATGGTTGCAGGCTTCAACTCACTGCATCTAGCTCCTCAGAATATAGTAGATATCATAAACGAGATCGATACCTTCCTGCTCACTATGGCTATGACCGCTCTAGGCATGGGAACACTCTTCTCCAAGTTCAAAGGCTTAGGCCTCGCACCGATCTATACCGCAGGCACAATGTTTGTATGGCTTGTTATGGGTGGATTTGTCATCACCAAATTCGTTGTAGAGGTTCTTTAGAGGGACAGTCCATACCTTTGATATATGTAAAAAATAGGTATACTTCCATCCAAATGACGAGCTAGCAGAGAAGGCTATGAGACCTTCAGCTACTCACAATGCTATCATTGATGCCATCTAAGTGTTGATGCTTCTGCCCCCTTTGGGGTGGAAGACCTCATATAACTCATATCAACTATAACTACAAAACCCCTATCTTTTTTCTATCGGACAAAATATGTCAAAATATTATTATATATTTCTCCTATCAACAATAAAAGAGTTGGAATATTTGTTGATTTGAGAGTCTATGTGCTAAGGACTTTTGAGATATTCCACATAAACAGAAAGGTCAAATATACCTTACTTCTTACTCCTTCTCCATGTCGCACACATGAATAGAAGATATATGATTACCCCTGTTTAGGCTAGCCCAAGGAGATAAGCACACAAAATAGAAGCCACAGAGAGGGTGAGATTTGCAAAATATAATTCGTAGGACTAGCCAAAGCTAATTGCCCGCAGGAAATGCCCTTGGGTGCAAGAATTATATTTTGTGAAGATTGCCCTCTATGTGGCTTCCCTACGGGCTTTATGAGGTTTCCCATATACTGCGTTAATCGTTTTTGCACCCCAAGGGCATTTCCTGCGGGCAATTAGCTAAGGCTAGTCCTGCAAACGATTGCCTTGTCTATGAAAAACCTCATAAAGCTATTTGGATGCTTATCTCCTTGGGTTAGCCTTACACGATGGACAAAGAGAACTTACTCCTGCCGAGAGGCATTTTATTTGGATTAAAACGCAGTTCTCTGATTTCCATCTCTATCGAGGTCAAAATAGACTTACTTCTGCCGTAAAGGCACTTTCCTACCCTGAAAAACAAAGTCTATTGATTGCCTCGACTAAAATATAAATGGATTTACAATGAAAAAAGAGTTAATCAAAGTAACATTGAGAAACAATGCACTCTATATAGACTCCCAGAGAGAACTCTCTGAGTCGTACAAGATAAATACCACCACCTCTCTGCTCGTGGCAAATGTAGCTAAGCTAGGGTTTGGGTTCTCAGAGTCTCTGCTCCAAGCTATCAATCAGATATCAGTCACGCAGAAGAAGCTCATACTAGAGAGACTCAAAGAGGTGATGGGTGTGGATAAGAGCTGGATGCCACTCGTACGAGGCTGGGATACGCCTACAGGTGAGTCAAGTATAGACCATATCTGGACATATATAGCCAACCTCCTACCACACGGTAGAGGAGTGACTCTACCTTGTGGGGATTTCATCCCTGAAGGGACATTCCCACTAGAGCGATACAATGGCTGTCCATATTGTGGTATGGCTTTTGATGCGTCAGATGAGATCTATCTCGGTCAAGGCTCCAAACTCATAGTCTTAGAACTCTATAGTGAAAAGGATATCTCTGCTCTTTTGAGAGACCTACTCCTCTCCAAGACAGCATTGGACGCTACACAGGTAGATAGCTTGCAGATATTGATGCGGCACTTTGCTCTCCCTACTGTGGCTATAGAGATGAAAGAGACACTGATGCTCGTCATAGATGAGCTGATAGCGAGTGAGAAGAGTCAAGAGGCTAGTAGACTCTTTGGCTCACCTCAAGATATATTGCGTTATCTATGGTACAAAAAAACTGGTTTACTGCAACTTGTTGAGCCTAAAACTATCGTAGAGAGAAGAGTCAAAAATGATAACTATTTTGATCGTAATATCGCAGATAAATCGAGCCAATATAGAGAAGATCTCAAACTCAAATATAGTCGCACAGAGTGCAAGATGGTAGCCAAGTGGCTCAATGACCTAAAGCTAAATATCCAAAAATCTTGTGAACTCATGCACCCAAAACGAGAGATATGGGTGCGGTTCATCCGTGCATTGCGTCTAGCGGAGTATAGTAAGAGAAAGGGATTTGAGAAGTTAGCCAAACTCTTGGATACATTTTATAACCAACGCTATAGTGTATGGCAAGGTGAACTCAACCAAGCGAGATACGCTATGGATCAGGAGAGAGTATTTGAGATGCTCAAAGAGCGTCCAAGTGTTTTCGCTCGCTCTCTCTTCTCGACGATGCTCTGGTTTGGCTCTAGTGAAACACTCAGAGAGTTTAGAGAGGTGAGTGCTCAAATACCAGCGAGACTTTTGGCTACGCTGAGTATCTATAGTGGATTTTACTTTGACAAATCACAAATACGAAGTGTCAAAGCACTAGGTGGAGTACACAAAAAGATACCAGCCAATGCAACACTTACACTCTATGAGGATAGAGAGTTGGAGCAGATGCAAACAGAGGTAGAACAACTGTTTTTGGATGAGATGAGTAGAAGATATAGCGAGATAGAGAGTGAAAACAGCTCACTCTATATCGACCCTATGCTCTACAAGATGCCACTAGCGATAGGGGATAGATCAGAGACGGTGCAAGATATACCATCTGCGTTGATGGGGAGTCGGTTTACTGTGGAGGGCTCTACGGTGCGTCTCTTTATGGAGTGGGGCAAGGGTCTCCCTGCACAACATCTCGATATGGATTTGAGCTGTAGTGTAGCCTATAGTCATAGAGTCGAGAGCTGTTCATACTCTAGGCTACAGATATCAGGGTGTAAACATAGTGGTGATATACAGAGTATCCCACACAAAGTAGGCACAGCAGAGTATATAGATATAGATCTCAACATGTTGAACAAACTTGGAGCCAACTATGTGAGCTTCACAGCCAATGCCTACACATCGGGTGAACTCTCTCCCAACTTAGTAGTAGGCTGGATGGAGAGTGCAAATGAGATGAGAATCTCCAAGAGAACAGGTGTCGCCTATGATCCATCCTGCGTACAGCATCAGATACGCATCACCCAAAACATGAGCAAAGGCTTGGTCTTTGGTGTACTAGATGTCAAAAAGGCAGAGATAGTCTGGATAGAGATGAGCTTCCAAGGTCAAAGAGTCCAAAACCTAGACTCAGCAGGAGTAGAAGCACTCCTAGCAAAACTAGAGAGTAAACTCAATCTCAGTATAGGTACATTGCTAGAGATCAAAGCCCAAGCCCAAGGCTTAGAACTAGTAGAAGAGCCACTAGAAGCTGATGAGATATACGACAGAGAGTGGGCTATCAATGCTGCTTTGGTGGGGCAGTTGTTGGTGGATTGAGCTCACAATATGAGCCTAAAGAAGTGTACAAAACTTATTTTATGCGATTGCTCCAATCCATAGGATTTCGTTTTGTATGCATAATTGCGATGACAATAATTTGATTTTCTTTCAACACAAAAAATATCCCATAGGGAAATTTACGCATCAATTTCCGTCTCACTGATTTATAAATTTTTTGATATAATTTTGGTGATTGACTAATCTCTTGATAGGTATCTTCAAGTATCAAGATAAAATCTTCACCCAATCCAATATATTGTTTCTCATACCAATCATAGGCAGTCTTTACATCATCATATACCTCTGATTTGAAACTTATAGGATACATTAGCTTCTAAGTTTTCTTTTTATCTCATCCCACGAAAGAGTATCTTGAGGACTGTTATCAAGTGAAGCTAGTCGTTCATCTAATATGGCTTTTTCATCTTTAGACAATAGTAAACTATTTTGTTCTTGCTCGATAGTGTCCCAAATCTCTTCAACTAAAACTATTCGCTCTGATACAGTAAGCATTTTAATCTCATCTAACGACATATAAACTCCTCAAGTTTATTTCAATAATTATGATTATAGCATGTTTTATATTTTCTGTAAAATTCTCAGTAAGATAGCTAGGCTTCAATCTCCTGAAACAACCTTCTCACCTCCTCATTACTGTCAAACTCCATCTCTCTTTTTAATTTCTCTGAGAGAACCCCTTGTTCTTCAAGGATATCCAATATATCATATCTATGTATTCCACAATTCATATTTTCATAAAATATCTCAAATATTTTACGATATTTTGGTGTTTGGTTGTTTCTATATATCTCTAAATAATCAAAGACTAAATTATGAATCTCATCCTCATTGTCACATCTACTAACAATCTGTTCTAACAATATCTCATCACCATCTCTATAGTTACGAATCAATAATGGTACATAGTATTCAGGTTTATCTGTTGAAGATAATTTATCAAGTGCAAACTTTCTAATTTTTGATGATGAAAACAGCTTTAAGGCAGACAATGAATACTCTAAAAGTCTATTATTACTATCTTTTGTATTTTTTGCTAGATACATTAAAATCTTATATCCATAAGGAAACTTTCTATCACAAAAAACTCTCAAATAGAGAGCCTTTTTCTTTAACTCTTTTTCATACAAAAAATCTTTGGCTAACTTCCTAATCTCTTTTTGAGTTAGATGTCTGCTTATAAAGTGATTTACTATCCTCCCTTTGCTAATATATTTTTTGACTGTTTTGTAACTATATCGGTTTGTTTTTCTAATATATTTATTACTTTCTTCCTCTTTCAATAGCTTGATATAGAATCTGAGGTCTTTACTCTTTTTTGCCTTTTTTTTCAATATTTTTATAACATTAATATCCCTATTTTTCTCTTGATACTCTTTTATATCATAGGAGGAGTTATTATAGTATCCACTATCTTTCATATATGCTTTACCATAGATCTTGGCGACAAATAAAACACCATCAATACCATCCAACTCGATGATATCAGATTCTCCACACCAAATACAACCATGTTTTAGAGATTTTTTATATCTATCATATATGATCTTATGAGCTTTTTTATTTCCATCAAGTACAAAATATTTAGCTAGAGAAAAGAGCTGATAGAGAGAAACTTTTTCTTCTTTTTCTCTTTTAAGTGCTAGTAAAATTTTGTCAATTAATTTCTCTTTTTGAGGTGATGACTTGATTAGTTGCCATAGATACCAAGCTCTATCACCCTCTGATTGTGTATCATACGCTTGGTTATAGAGTGAGGCATAGAGAATGTATTTTGAGAAATTAATCTCTGGATATTCTTGTTGGAGGAAGTAGGCTCTTCCTATGCCCAGCCAAATAGATTTTTTGAACTCTTGTTTTATAATCTTTTTCATATCTATACTTTGCAACTCCCTCTCCAAATTCCATCGAGCCTTCTCCTCATATCTATCAAAAAAATAGGCACTTTTGTATATCTGCTTTTGCATTAAAAAGTATTCTAGTGCCACTCTACGACCCTCATAGAACTCTCTATCACTATAGCAAGCATACTCTTCTCGGATACCTTGCAGATATGACTCATAATCGCCACTGCCCAATATAGCCAAATCAGCATCTATCAAAAGATTGCTATCACTATCTTCACTTTTACTATGTTCTTTTGTTGCGATGATGTGTTGAGAGATGCGTTCTATTATCTTGGGTGGGAGGTTGAGGTTTTTGAGTTTTGCTCTAGCTAGAGTGGCACTCTGGAGTTCGTTGTCACTTCTTTGGACATCGTAGACTATATCATGATAACAGAGAGCATAAAAGAGAGCATCCCAATCCTCTATATCATCTTTAACTATTTTGAGTTCCTTATAGAGAGCGTCAAGATGTCTGAGATTGTGATAAGGTCTACCCTTATAACCCTGCTCTATCTCTTGCCAACACTCATCTATCACCTCTACATCTTGACAATATTTCAATGATGTTTTACTGAACTGTTTTTTGAGCATTTTGACCGCTATAGATGTATCAACATCTGCTTCGCTAGTGCCTCTATCACACTCACAGGAACACTGTTGCCAAACTGCTGATATGCTTGTGTATCAGAGACTGGTATCTTGAAATCTTCTGGGAATCCCTGGAGTCTCGAAGCCTCTCTAGGGGTTATCTTTCTAGGGTTTTTGCCATCTTGTTCTATGAGTATTTCGCTCCCATCTTTATAATATCTCGCAGATATTGTACTCGTATAGGGAGAATCATGGGTAAAGATACTATAACCAAACCCTTTCCCTTTGAGTCTGTTCTCTCGTTTGCGTCGTTGGTGACCTGCCCATAGTCTATCTGATATCGTATACTTTTCAGCTATTTCGTCATCTAGTATATCACCCACTCTTGTCTCTAGAGCTAGAGGCTTTGGAAATGAGAAATCTACTGCTTCATCAAGAAAACCTACGATATATAGCCTCTCTCTATTTTGAGGCAAGCCAAAATCCCTAGCTTTGAGAAGATTGTACTCTACATTGGTATATCCTATATCTCTCAATGTTTGCATGATTACTTCAAGTGTTCTTCCTTTGTCATGACCTCTGAGTTGTTTGACATTTTCTAACAAAAAAGCTTTTGGTTTTTTCGCTTCCAATATCCTAGCAATATCAAAAAAGAGTGTACCTCTGATATCATCAAAACCTCTCTTAAGTCCTGCCTGAGAAAATGGCTGACAAGGAAAACCAGCCAACAAGATATCATGAGCTGGTATTTCATTCTCATCTACCTCTGTGATATCTCCATAGATCTCTTCCAAACCAAAATTGGCTTGATATGTTTGTCGAGAGTATTTGTTCCACTCACTGCTAAAGACACACTCTATCTTCTTGTTTGATGCGAGTTCAAACCCTAGCCGAATCCCACCAATCCCAGCAAATAGATCAATGATTTTGATGCTGTCTGTAGATGTTGACATATATTTAGTCATTTGCTCTCCAATACTCTTGTATGGTTGGTAGCTCCTCAAAGAGATACTCTTCGAAGCTGATGATATTTTTCATACCTGCAAGTTCCTTTTTGTGAGCTACCCAATCATATGTCACTATGATAATATTGTGTTGAGACATCTCTCTGCTTTTGTTCAGTGAGATATCTTCATCTAATGTCAAGAGATGTATCTCTGGTATCTTTGTTCTCTCGATCTCTTCAGCTACCTCTTGCCATCGCTCTCGTAGTGTGGTCTTCATAGTTCCTATGATAGTTTTGTTTCTTCTCTTCTCATAACACTCCACACTAGGCAAGATAGAATCAACTTTTTTCCCTAATCCCAAAGCATCAAAGGTTTTTCTACCTACCTTTTTTTGTGAATCGTAACTATACTCCAAGCTCTCATATATTTTGTAAACTATAGATTCAAAAGTACTTCCTGCTCTAGATCGCCTAGATTGTGTATTGCTCAATGAGAGACGATAGACATAGGGAAAAACTCGCCCCGCATACTCTCCACAGATATCTTTGATAGAGCTAGAGAGGTCATCTCCCTTTTTGTTTAGAATATCTTCATTGACAAGTGTATCCAATATTTTTTGAGGTGTCTCCAGCTTATGATAAAGTTCTCTCATCAATATAGCATTGAAAGTCACTTCATCCTCAAGATATAGTTGCCAAACCTCTTCTCGTAAGTCACGAATCGCTCCACTTACATTTTGTGCCAATATACTCTGATGATACTTATTTGACTCTTCATAGACACTATCTACAATAAGTTTAGAGTTACGAATATACTTTTGGCGATACTTTTTAATCAAGTTATCAAACTCTTTTTGTTCTGTATGTGGTATCTGGGTAATGATTGGCATTTGTTGCATACGAAACCTTTTTGTTATTCAAAGTTTATTATAGTTGAATTTTTATAAAAGTGGAAGAAATATTTCATAGTGAAATTATTTACTTATATCTTTTCACTGCTCATTAGAGTTGAATACTAATACTAAAATATTTACACTCAAAACTCAAGAGACATCTCTACGATAAGCATTATTATCAAAACAACCTATTCTCACTCTTTCCACTTTCATCATAGCGATACCCCATCTCTTTATAACCTTTCAGTCGCTTCTTGAAACTA
>JAYEOM010000055.1:0-14994 GCA_034722955.1 Campylobacterota bacterium | reverse complement strand
ACAAGAGAGTATCGAGTGACTTTATCGGATCAACCTACAGCT
This sequence comes from Campylobacterota bacterium, assembly GCA_034722955.1. Lineage (GTDB taxonomy): Bacteria > Campylobacterota > Campylobacteria > Campylobacterales > Sulfurovaceae > SZUA-451. The sequence goes on along the minus strand of JAYEOM010000055.1, from coordinate 14,952 downwards.
CTACTTTTGTACCTGACATGACCAATGTTATTGATGGTAAGACAGTCAAAGTATTGGCTTGGTACGATAACGAGTGGGGATACAGTAGCCGTTTGGTTGATATGTGTGTCTTTGTCGGCAACAAATAATATAGTAAAAATTATAAACGAATCAAGGAATTTTATGAATCTACACAGCTATGATATAGACCAACGCTTCGAGAAGAGTGTTGCCTATTTCTCTATGGAATTTGCTATCGATCAAGCACTCAAGATCTACTCAGGGGGCTTGGGCTTCCTCGCTGGATCTCATATGAGAAGTGCTTATGACCTCAAACAAAATATGGTAGGCGTAGGACTACTCTGGAGTTTTGGATACTACGATCAAGCTCGTAACGAGGATCGATCACTCAAACCAACCTATACAAGGAAATTTTACTATTTTCTAGAAGAGTTGGATCTGCATGTCACAGTCAATATCAATGGTCAAGATGTGAGAGTCAAAGCATTTTTGCTTCGTCCTGAAGTGTTCGGTACAGCTCCTATGATCCTACTATCTACTAATACAGATGAAAATGACTATTTGGCAAGAACTATCACTCATAAACTCTATGATGGCAACGAGAGAACTAGAGTTGCTCAAGAGATAGTACTCGGTATTGGTGGAACCAAAGTGCTAGAAGCACTCAACCATAAAGTAGATCTATATCATATGAATGAAGGACATGCACTCCCTCTAGTATATGAACTTTATAAAAAACACTATCAATCTATGGAAGCTTTGCGTGAGCATGTTGTCTTCACAACACATACACCTGAAGCGGCTGGAAATGAGGTACACAATATCCATTTCCTTCATGAGATGGGCTTCTTCAATGGACACTCTCTCGAAACTGTCAGAGAGATGAGCGGTTATTACGATGGTGATGACTTTAGTCTCACTGTCGGTGCACTCAGAAGTGCCAAAATAGCCAATGCTGTCTCAAAAATCCATGGTAAAGTAGCCAATGAGATGTGGGAAGGTGTCGAAAATCGCTGTGACATTATATCTATCACCAATGCACAGAACAAAAAGTACTGGACCGATAAGACACTGATTCGAGCACTTGATGAGCATGAAGAGTATGAGTTGTATGCTAGAAAAAAACATCTCAAAAAGAATCTTTTTGATGTAGTTGCAGACCAGACCGGGAAGATGTTTGACCCTAATGTGTTGACGATCGTATGGGCACGCCGTTTTGCAGAGTATAAGCGACCGGGACTTCTCAAGTATGACTTGGAGCGATTTAACAAAATTGTGAACAGTAGTGATATGCCTGTACAGATCATCTGGGCAGGCAAGCCATACCCTACGGACTATGGATCGATTGATATCTTCAATGAGCTTATAGATATCAGCCACTACTATGATAATATTGCCGTTCTTGTAGGATATGAGTTGACTCTCTCTAAAATTCTCAAGCAGGGGAGTGATATATGGCTCAATACACCTAGAATCACACGAGAAGCAAGCGGTACGAGCGGTATGACAGCAGCTATGAATGGCTCAATCCACTTCTCTATAGATGATGGCTGGCATCCGGAGTTTGCCAAAGATGGCAAAAATTCTTTTACTATTCCGGCACTAGACCACACTATGCCTATCGAAGAGCAGGATAGATTAGACAACAAACACATGATGGATATCCTAGAAGATAAAATAATTCCACTCTACTATAATGATCAAAAACAGTGGATTAGTATCATGAAAAATGCGATGTCCGAAGTGGAGTATGATTTTGACTCTTCTCGAATGGCAGCAGAGTACTACGAACGAATGTTCAACATATAGGGATATGATACGATGACTTCCAATCTAAAGATAATGCATGGTGTCAAAAGTCTCAGAGATATCGATGTAACCGGAAAGCGTGTTTTGATTCGAGTAGACTTCAATGTCCCTGTAGATTCTCATAACAATATCACGGATGATCGTCGTATCCGTGCTGCTCTTCCTACGATCAACTACTGCATTGACCATAACGCTTGCTCCATCACTCTAGTATCACACTTTGGACGACCAAAGGGAAAATATGAGGAGAGATATAGTCTCAGACATATTATAAAGCGTCTTGAGAGACTGCTACACAAAAAAGTAGAGTTTGTAGAGAACTTTGCCGGATACAAAGATGAGATCGCAACCTGTTCACTAGAGCGTGTATTTTTACTAGAAAATATACGCTTTCATGAGGGTGAGAAGCAGAATGATTCAGAGCTATCTAGACAATTGGCATCTATATGTGATATATATGTCAATGATGCATTTGGCACTTCACATCGTGAACACGCCTCCACTTACGGTATCACAGAGTTTGTCCATACAAAAGTAGCAGGCTTTTTGATGATACGAGAGATCGAAGCATTTTCTAAAGCACTAGAGAACCCTGTCCGTCCTATAGCACTAGTGATTGGCGGAGCAAAGATATCATCCAAGATCACTCTGCTTGAAGCAGTACTGAAAAAGGTCGACAAGCTGATCATCGGCGGTGCTATGAGCAACACTTTTCTGAAAGCATTGGGTTACGATATGCAGAACTCACTTTATGAGGAGGAGTATATCGAAACGGCTGGGGTAGTACTGCAACATGCACGGGAAAACGGTGTCAAGATCTACCTTCCTGTTGATGTTGTTATCACAGATTCAGTCGAGTCTCCGATCGATGTCAAAGTTGTTCCTGCACAAGATGTACTTGAAAACTTTAGTGCAGTAGATATCGGTCCGGCAACCGTCAAACTCTTCAGTGAAGCGATAGAGCTCTCCAATACTATCATCTGGAACGGTCCTATGGGGATCTATGAGATCGATAAATTTTCCAAAGGTACATTTAAATTGGCAAGTGCCATTGCTGACTCTTATGCCTATACTATCGTAGGTGGCGGAGATACTGCCGATGCTGTGGATAGAGCCGGAGAGGCAGATAACTTTAGCTTTATATCTACTGGTGGTGGTGCTAGTCTTGAACTACTTGAAGGAAAAATTCTACCTGGATTTCGCAATCTAGACCGAAAAGAGGAGGAGAGTTAATGGCTTTGGCAATCATGTCTTCCGGTGGTGATGCTCCGGGGATGAACCCTGCGATTAAAAAGTTTGTAGATTATACATACAAGCTTGGAGAGGAGCCTTTTCTGATCTATGATGGTCTTGAGGGCTTGATCGACAACAAGATCAAGCCAGCTACACATATTGATGTTGCCGGTATTCTTCACCGTGGCGGTACTATTGTCCGCTCATCACGCTCCAAACGCTTCTTTGAATATGAGTACCGTAAACAGGCATATGAAAATCTAAAAGCACATGGTATTACTGGTCTTGTTGTACTTGGTGGTGATGGATCATTTCGTGCTATGGAGAGGTTCAGCTCAGAGTTTAAACTCAACTTTGTAGGAATCCCCTCAACCATAGATAATGATATCTACGGTACAGACTACTGTCTAGGTGTAGATACAGCACTCAATGTCATCCGTGATGCCCTTGATAAGATCCGCGATACAGCCTCCTCCTTCAACCGTGCATTTCTGATCGAAGTGATGGGTAGAGACTGTGGATATTTAGCAATAGTCTCAGCTATGATCAGTGGTGCAGAGATCTGTGTCATCCCAGAGACCCAATTTGACTATGAGAAGGTTGGGAAACGCCTGCAAAAAGAGGTAAAAGATGGGCGTAATTATGCTCTTGCTATCGTCTCAGAAGGCACCAATCAGACAGGAGAAGTACACAAATGGCTTCAGGATACGATCGGTCTGGAGACTCGCGTCAGTATACTAGGGCATATTCAACGAGGAGGAAATCCAACAGTCCGTGATCGACTCATGGCATTTGCCTTTACTATCGCTGCTGTTGACCACCTCTTGTCACACAATAACTCCAACAAAGTTGTTGTTCACCAACATGGTGAGTTTAAACTTATGGAAATTCAAGAGGTAGTATCCAACAAATACCAACTACCTCAAAAGTATCTCGATGCACTTAAACTGCTCGATTAAAACTATAACTAGGAGAATCAAATGATAAAAATCAATAAAAAAGGGAATAAGGCTTGGGTTACCTTTACTCTGCCGGCAGAAGACAATCTAGAGAGTGCTTCTGTTTCAGGAGAGTGGAATGAGTGGAAAAGTGAACCTATGAAAAAGAAGAAAAATGGTGATTTTTACCTGAGAAGACTTTTGGATGGAGGCCAATCTTATGAGTTCGGCTATAGCATCAATGGAGATGAGTGGAAGTGCGATGAAGAGTTGGGGTGTGTAGCATCACCATTTGGCAGTGAAAATTCACTTTTAGAACTCTAATTTTAGTTACTATTTAAAGAGTTAGCTATACAATAGATCGATAGACAAAAGGGATAGGTTCAATACTCTATCTTTTTAGGTTTATACTTTAGAACTCAGACTATGCAATGGAGTCTCTTATTACATAATCAGAGTTAATATCACAAAAGGAGCTATAGATTATGAAAGCCGTCGTCATGGCAGGAGGATTCGGTACACGGATCCAGCCACTCACAAACTCAAGACCCAAACCAATGCTTCCCGTTGTCAACCGTCCAATGATGGAGAATACAATGATAACTCTCAGAGATTTGGGGATTACAGATTTTATTGTATTACTCTATTTCAAGCCAGAGGTTATCCAAGACTACTTTGGTGATGGAAGTGCATTTGGGATGAATATAACCTATGTTATCCCAGATGATGACTATGGTACTGCTGGTGCAGTAAAGCTGGCACAAGAGTATATAGGTGACGATAACTTCATTATCATCAGTGGTGACTTGGTAACAGACTTTGACTTCAAAAAGATCTTTGACTATCATGAGAGTAAAAAATCACAACTCACCATCACTCTCACTTCTGTAGAGAATCCACTAGAGTTTGGTGTCGTGATAGCCAATGAAGAGGGAACCATAGAGAAGTTTCTTGAAAAACCGAGTTGGGGTGAAGTGTTTAGTGATACCATCAACACAGGTATCTATATCATAGAACCGGAGATACTAGAGTATATTCCCAAAAATGAAAACTTTGACTTTGCCAAAGACCTCTTCCCTCTTCTGATGGCGGAGGGTGTAGAGTTGATGGCAGGCAATGCTGAAGGGTACTGGAGAGATGTCGGCAATCCAGATAGCTATCGTGAAGTTCATGAAGATATCATGAGCAACCGTGTCAACTTCAAAATGCCAGGAGAGCTAGTCAGCTATCCAGATGGTGAACTCTATAGCGAAGAGTCCTACACTCTAGGAGATGGTGTAGAGATCATCGGGAAAGTAGTGCTGGGTAAAAATATCACTATCGGTGATAGAACCAAGCTCAAAAATGTTGTCATCGGTGACAATGTCACTATCGGCGAAGATAGCAAAGTAAGCAACTCCGTTATATGGGATAGTGTTACTATCAATAAAGGCAACAAGATAGATATGGCTGTCATCTGCAACAACAATCTCATAGATAAAAACTCCAAAATGACAGCCGGTATCATCCTCGCAGAGGGTTGCAAAATAGGTGAACTTGTCACCGTAGAGAAAGATGTCACAATCTGGCCTGACAAAGATATAGAGGCTGCATCTATCGTCAGCAGCAATGTTATCTTGGGAAGTCGATATAAAAATTCTATTTTTGAAAATGGGATGGTAGTAGGAAAGACAAATATTGAGTTCTCTTGCGAAATGTCCAGTAAACTAGCAGAGTCTTTTGCTGCACAGATACCGGTAGGCTCTACTGTTCTCATAGGCAGAGATCACCACAAAGGTTCACGAATGCTCAAGAGAGCTTTTGTAGGTGGTATGCTTGCAGCTGGTATCAATGTAGTAGACCTCAAGAGTATCCCCTCATCTGTTCTGCGATTTAACCTCTCTCGTATGCCAGAGTATGTTGCAGGAGTCTACTTCAGACTAGATAGAGAAGATACGACTACTACCGTTGTCACCTTCTTTAACGATGAAGCCCTTCGAATCAATAGCGATTTGGCCAAAAAGATCGAAAAAGCATATTTCAAAGAGTCATTTAGACGCGTTGATTTCAGCCAAATCGGTCAAGTCTCAGAGTCTCACCGCCTAGAAGAGTGCATTAACTACAAAGGGAGTGTTATAGATAGCTTCGAGAAGAGACACTTTAGCTGTGTAGGTTGTCGTGTTGCTGTCGATACGATGCATGGGTCTGCTTCTGAAGTTTTACCATCTATCCTAAACAGTCTCGGTATTGACAACATGATCTTCAACAACTATTATGATAGCGATAGACTTTCAAACTTCCAATCTGTTGTTAAGAGATCTACGAAAGATATGGAGAGTGTCGTCAAGAGCCTAGAGCTAGATGCAGGATTTCTGATATACCCCTATGGTCAAAGACTCGACATAGTTTGTGATAATGGAGTGATACTATCTATGCAGTCAGCACTGCAAGTAGTACTCGCACTCATGAATATGGATGGGACAGCAGAGAATAAAAAACGAGTCTTCCTACCGACATGGGCTCCTGATATTATCAAATATGATAATCTTGAAATTGAGCAGGGTAAATATTCAAACTTCACATATGAGCAGCTCAAACAGTATGACTTGATAGCTACCGTAGATGGCAATTTTGCTTTTACTGAATTTTCTGTATATAGAGACTCTATGTATGCTACCATCAAGATACTTGAGATGATCATCAAGCACGATACCAAGCTATCAGATCTTGTGAAAGAGGTAGCAGATTTCTACTACCATCAGACAAAAATCCAATGTTCACAGGCACTCAAGGGAAAAATGATGCGTAAATTCCTAGAAGATGCAAAAGATAAGCGCTCCTCATCTGCTGATGGTGTCAAGATTTGGCTCAATGAGACAGATTGGATTTTGATGATCCCTGATCAATATACAGATCATCTCAATCTCTCTATCCAAGCAACTGATGAAGCTAGTGGTCTTGCTATCTATCAAGAGTACGAAGAGAAGATAATATCTTGGTCAAAAGAGTAGCATGAGTCATACTTTAGATCTAAGTTTTGTATGGCATATGCATCAACCTGACTACCGTGATGCTTCAGGTATCATGCAGATGCCTTGGGTTTTTCTGCATGCTATCAAGGATTATTACGATATGCCTTGGATGCTTGCACGCCACAAGGGACTCAAAGCAACTTTCAACATCACCCCTCCCCTGATCGAACAGATCAATCTCTATGCAGAAGATATCGTAAAACATGATCGTTTTTTTACCCTTTGGGTTCAGCACCCATCTGAGATCAATGAGACAGATCGCCAGTGGATGATCAAAATGTACAAAAGTGCACCATATGATACGATGATAGAGCCTATAGAGCCCTATCGTCATCTTTATCATCTGGAGTACTATAACGATGATGAGCTTTGCGATATGGGAGTATGGTTTATTCTCGCTTGGTGTGGTAACTATATACGCACACACCACGCAACTATCCAAAAGATGCTAAACTCAAATGGTCATTTTGGATGTGACCAGAAGAGTGTATTGCTTCAGATACTTGGTGATTTTATCGGTATGATTTTCCCCTATTATGCTCTGCTTCAACAAGATGGAACCATATCACTATCCACAACACCTCTGAACCACCCTATCTTGCCTCTACTTATAGATATGAATAGTGCCCAGATAGCACATCCCGGTACCAATATCCCTGAGCACCCTCTATCTCTTGAAAATGATGCTAAGCTTCAAATATCTAAAGCTCAGCATCTCTTTAGAGAGACTTTCGGTCATGATCCTGTAGGGTTTTGGCCTGCGGAGGGGGCAGTAGACGAAAGAACGACCGAGCTATACCGTGACGCGGGACTCAAATGGATAGCTACAGATGAAGCTATCCTGTTCAAATCTCTAGGCACTTATCAACGCGATGTAATCTACTATCCATATAAACACAATGGACTTACTATAGGATTTCGCGATCATGGTCTCAGTGATCTATTGGGATTTACCTATCGTTTCTGGGAAGCTGGGCGTGCAGCAGACCACTTTGTCTCTGCCCTGCACTCTATAGCAAAAGATGGTAATAACCGTACAGTTTTTGTCATCCTTGATGGTGAAAACGCCTGGGAGTTCTATCATAATAATGGTTTTGATTTCTTTGATGCTCTCTATCGAAAACTTGCACAAACCAAGTGGTGCAGTATGTTGGGGATGGATCAAATAGCACAGAAGGAGGCTAAAGAGCTCTCCTACTTGGCACCAGGAAGCTGGATACACGGAGAGTTCAACACATGGGTTGGGCATCCCGAAAAGACACGAGGCTGGGAGTTGATCTATATGACAAAACGCGATTATAGACACCACCAAAAGCGTCTTGAGGGTGGAGTCAGGGAGAAGATAGAGAGTCACTTCCTTGCAGCCCAATGCTCTGACTGGTTTTGGTGGTACGGTGATGATCATGTTACTGAATTTGGTGCTGAATTTGATGAACTTTTCAGGTCACATCTCATAGAGATCTATCTATTGATGAAGATATCACCACCAAATGATCTATATACTCCTATCATCTCTGATCGAAGTGGCGTTGACTTTCTTCTGCAACCTAAATTTCCTATTGAACCGACAATAGATGGTCAACAAAACTCATTTTTTGAGTGGGTAGGGAGTGGAGTTGTAGATGAGACAAAACTATTCTCTACTATGGATAGAGTTCGCGGTCCGATCGAATCTATACGATTTGGTCAAAGCAACAAGAAGATATTTTGTGCCTTTGAGGGAGATATGTCTGCTCTGCAGAAGTGTGATAAGCTACATATCCGTATAGAGCCTTTTGATACACGGTTTGATATCCATCTCTCAACACTATGCAGTACCAAGGCTTTCAATAAGAGATCCCATGGTATACAGCTCGAAGTCGCTTGCAAAACTTGGTTTGAACTCAGTATCGATTTTGAAGCAGTTGATGCTATAAATATTCAACTTCGTTTTGAGATCGAACGGGACGGTATCATTATCCAAACACTTCCAGGGTATGGAGAGCTTGAAATAAATCTAGAGACAACCTATGCAGAAAACTGGTTTGTCTGATGCATAAAATAGAGGAAAAATATGTCTGAGATCCGAAGAGATAGAATACATGACCACTATGTTCTGATAGCACCAGAGCGTATGAGACGACCCGATACACTATCCAAAAAATCAAAACATAGTTTCGAAAAATCTTGTCCATTTTGCGAGGGGCATGAGGAGATGACACCTCCGGAGATCTATGCCATTAGAGACAATGAAGCAGATACAAGTCACTGGAGTGTCCGTATAGTACCCAATCTCTACAAAGCGGTACAGATTGAGCTGGAGGATCATTCGCAAGTAGATGGTATGTTTGAGTCTAGACCTGGTGTAGGAGCACATGAGATTGTCATCGATACTCCTATACATGACTGTCGTATGTCAAACATGAAAGTATCTCATATAGGGGAGTGGCTATCAGCTATCTCAACGCGTATTGCCGATCTTCGCCATGACAAGCGATTGATCTATGTGAGTGTTTTTAAAAATCATGGTCAGTGTGCAGGTGCAACGCAACAGCACCCGCATACACAGATCATAGCACTTCCCATCATGCCCCATGATGCACTCAGGCTTATGGAGAGAGAGCTACAGTACTACCGCAGACATGGACGCGGAAAAGTAGAAGATATATTGGAAAATGAACGACTTGTTAAGAGCAGAGTAGTATCCCAAAGAGGTGATTTTACTGCATTTTGCCCTTACGCTTCGAGCTTTCCTTTTGAGGTGATAATCGCACCGAGGAGGACTATCTGTTCACTCGATGATCTCAACCGTGATGATATTGCAGATTTGGCTTATCTCATGAAAGATGTCTTTGAGCGTTTAGATTTTCAGTTGGAGGATTTTGACTACAACCTTGCCTTCAAAATGGCACCTCTCAATAGTAATTTTGAAAATGAGATCTATTTCCCTCACCTCAAAAAATACTATCGCATGACTATTCGTATTATGCCGCGAATATATCGATTGGGAGGCTTTGAACTATCTACAGGCATGCTCATCAATCCCGTTACTCCGGAAGAGGCAGCAAAGCTACTGCGTAAGGCAAAGATCTAAATGAAACTTCTCTTTGCTTCGGCAGAGATCTATCCCTATGCCAAAACAGGTGGTCTCGCTGATGTAGCACAGGCACTCCCTAGAGCTCTGGCCAAATCTATAGAGGTACTCTCTGTGATGCCACTCTATGACTTTATAGATCGTACTCACTTTGGGATCTCATCTTTAGATCAGTTCATGTGGGTCAAACTAGGTAAAAACTACTATAAAATAGCTCTATATCAAGGCTACAACCAAGGAGTAGAAACCCTATTTCTATATGAGCCTCTTCTGTGCTGTTATCAAGCACCATATGGTAATGAGCATGGAGACTACCCTAACAATGATCTGCGTTTTGGAATCTTTTCGAAAGCACTGGTGACTCTCTCTCAACTCTATGCCGTGGATCTGCTGCATCTCAATGACTGGCATACTGCTCTAGCAGCACTATGGTCAAGAGAGATAAACCCCAAACTCCATACTGTTTTTACGATCCACAATCTAGCTTTTCAGGGTATCTATCCGCAAACAACGATGAAAATATTAGGGTTGGACTCCTCTTACTTCAAGCCTGATGAGATAGAGTATTGGGGAGATATAAACTATATGAAGGCTGGTATCGCATATAGTGATGCCGTCACTACTGTCAGTCCTCGTTATGCCAGAGAGATACTGCAACCACACTTTGGATGTGGACTTGATGGATTTTTGAGAGTTTATCAGCATAAACTGTATGGTATTTTAAATGGTATAGATACTCTACTATTTAATCCCAAGAGTGATCTGACAATAACTCAAAACTACCACTCTGGTACATTAAAATATAAAAAGATAAATAAGTATACATTTTGCAAAAAGAGTGGTCTGGAGTACGCTAAAAGAGCACTATTTATCTTTATAGGACGCTTTACAGGGCAGAAGGGGGTTGATATCATCATCCAAACCCTGCCCAAACTCTTAAATATGGAACTCAATATTGCTATTCTTGGTGAGGGAGACCCAACTATGGCAGAGAAGATGCTAGATATAGCTAGAGAGTATCCAAACCTATCTGTACTTTTTGGATATGATGAGTCCCTCTCTCACAATATGTATGCTTCTGCTGATTTTCTACTGATGCCCTCCTCGTTTGAGCCATGCGGTCTCAATCAGTTGATCTCTCTGCGTTACGGTACACTCCCTATCGTACATCGTGTAGGTGGATTATATGATACGATCATAGATATAGATGACCTATCATCATCCATCTGTGGTCGAGGTATAGCTATAGAGACTTTAGAACCAGATAGTTTAACCCGAGCGGTAGAGCGAGCACTCATACTATATAAATCCTCCAATGATTTCACACTAAAAGCCCAACACAATATGCACTGTGATGTATCCTTTGATAAGAGTGCAGAAGAGTATCTGGATATTTATTACTCTCTTGACTAACTAATGTTGATGAAATATGCTATACTTGCTTTATGGCAAAGAAAAAAAGAAAATACCTCATAAAACTCAACAATAAAATACGCAACTACTTTGATGGTCTCCCTTTTGATGAGGGGATAGCTACACTCGATGACGAGAGACTAGTAGCACTCTCTATGCTCTTGGAGCTTGAGCTTCCCTCACTCTCGCGAGATGAGATGATACGCGGACTACGCAGAGCATGGAGTGAGGGTGATCATGTACTCAGAGAACATATCATTCGTCATCTATCGATCGATGAGAGCAGAGAGGAGATCCCTATCAAAGCAAAACCTCTAGACAAGGTAGGAAAGATCTTGATGTTTCTCGAAGATATAGAGCATAGCAGAGAGGAGGAGAGCAGAATACTCGAATCATTCATAGAGACCAAAAGTTCCAAAATAACAGAAGAGAAGATTTGGCAGAAGCTGACTTATATACGCTTGCAGAGCCGCTTTAGGTTACTAGAAGAGGCACTGGAAGTATCGTTCAATACACTCAATGAGATGGAGTTTTATCAAAGCTATCATTTTGGGATGCGTGAGGTTGACTTCACCAAGCTACTGCTAACACACTCTGCAGCACTTGCGATGGATGATCTCTGGGAGCTTGATGATGCAGTGATCATCGAGCAGCTGAGAGATGAAAAGAGCAAAACTATCACAGAGAGACAAAAGTCCATAGATACCTTCATAACTCACACCCAACAAGATCACCCTTGGCTCTCCCAAGATCAGATGATCAGACATATCAAACAGATGCAGCCAGATACAGATCTATACCATATACCACTCTCCTTTGATCTGCTAGATAAGATTTTACTTAGTATCAATAATAGATATGAACTTTTTGAGAGTATCGATCACTTCATCATCGAAAAATCAAAAATGTTGACTATGTTTGGGGAGGAGCTAGAGTACAAGATCTCTCTCTCATACACCAAAGAACTCCTCTTTTCAGCGATATGGAGAGGAGATGAGCTTCCGATCGCTGAAGATTTCAACAGGATTAACGAAGAGCTGCATACCCATTTCAAACTTGCCATAGATGCACTCTATGATCATATGCTTGAACTTTCGTTAGGGTTGGATATACCCAAATCCAAGATAGAGTCACTCATCATACAGTTTCTGGCACCTCAGATCAAAACCTCCAGAACACTAAAGATCAAAGATAAGAGCAGGAGGCGTATCCTCTATCACTTTGGCGAATACCTCAAACCACTCAAAGAGAGACGCATGCGAGAGGAGTTGCTAGCGAAGACCATACGAGACTTCAAAAATCTCTTTCCTCTAGCTAGAAGCCTCAAGAGAGAGATCATCTTTCATGTAGGTCCCACCAACAGTGGAAAGACATACGCTGCTCTGGAGAAACTAAAATCAGCAGATACAGGATACTACCTAGCTCCACTTCGACTGCTGGCACTTGAAGGGTATGAAACTCTCAAAGCAGATGGTCTGCATATCTCCCTGATCACAGGTGAAGAGGAGATCATAGATGAGGAGTCTACTCATATCTCCTCTACTGTCGAGATGCTCAACAGTAGTGTGGATGTAGAGGTCTGTGTCATAGATGAGATACAGATGATCAACGACAGAGATAGAGGCTGGGCTTGGGCCAATGCACTCATAGGAGCACCGGCAAAGACCATCATACTGACAGGATCCTCCAATGCACTGCAAGCAGTCATAGAGCTGTGTGACTACCTAGGAGAAGAGCTAGAGGTGATCTCTTTCGAGAGGATGACTCCACTCACACTGCTAAAGAACCCTACTCCACTCAACAAAGTAGAGAGACAGAGTGCTGTTGTCGCATTTTCCCGTCGTGAAGTCCTCTCTCTCAAGCAACAGCTCTCATCCAACTATCGTGTATCTGTAGTCTATGGAAATCTCTCACCAGAAGTACGCCGAGAAGAGGCGAGACGGTTTCGTGAAGGTGAGAGTGATATCCTAGTAGCTACTGATGCCATAGCGATGGGACTCAACCTGCCTATAAAGACGATCCTATTTGCCAAAGACAATAAATTTGATGGCTTGAGACGCAGAGAGTTAACTCCATCAGAGGTACTGCAGATCTCTGGTCGTGCAGGACGCTACGGCATAGAGGAGGCTGGTTTTGTAGGGACACTTGATGATGCTTCACTACAGACTATATCCAGACAGTTTCATACACCACTCACTGATATAGAACTCCCCTTTAGTGTGATGGCAAGCTTGGAGCATGTACTGCTCATAGGGGAGATACTAGAGAGAGATACTCTGATGGATATCCTCACCTTTTTTGCAGACAATATGGAGTTTGACGGTCCATTTGAAGCGGCCAATATAGAGTCGATGCTAGAGATAGCATCCATCGTAGATGAGTACGCTCTGGATCTAAGGACAAGATACCATCTCAGCTGTGCACCGGCGAGCATCTCCTCTCCATATATAGAGTCTGTATTTCACCGATATATACGCAACATAGAGAAGGGTTCTGAGGTACTATATATCCCTCCGCGAGATCTACCGGCTTTTGCACAAACCAATGATATGCTACTCAATGCAGAAGATCGCGTAAGAGAGATCTCACTCTACCTCTGGCTATCATTTAAGTTTCCAGACTTTTTCAGAGATACCCAAAAGGCTATCGATGCAAGAGTAAGACTCAATCACTTCATAGAGAACTCACTCCAAAAGGGTCACTTTGTCAAAAAATGCCGTAGATGCGGCAAGATACTTGACTTTAGTTATAGATTTTCTATATGTGACAGCTGTCACAGTAGAGGCAGCAGAAATAGAGGAGACAAAACATATCGAAGCAGGAGAAGACGATGAATCACTCCAAAATACATGAGATCAACACATCACTATCCACTCACTTTGTAAACACTCTGAGAGATGAACGAATGGAGGCATCACAGTTTCGGCATATGGTCAAAAACCTCACTCTTCTGCTCGCTGATGCCGCACTCAACTCCTCTACCTTGCAGCCAAAGATAGTACCGACTTGGCAGGGAGATAACTCTTTTGATTATCTCGATGAGAGCAGTATTGTGATTGTCACTGTTTTGCGTGCAGGATTGCCGATGCTAGAGGCGATGATGGAGCTATTTCCAGAGGCACAGGCAGGATTTTTGGCTATCAAACGCGATGAGACAACACATAGATCAAAGCTCTATTATGACCGCCTCCCTGAGTGCCGTGGAAAACAGATCATTCTCGTAGACCCTATGATAGCCACCGGTGGCTCACTCATAGATGCGATGGAGATACTAAAAGATCACGGAGCATCCAAGATCATCTCACTCAATATCATAGGATCACCGGAAGGTCTCAAGTGTGTAACAGATGCCTATGAGGAACTTGATATATATATCGCCCAGATAGATGAAGGACTCAATGACGATAAGTATATCATCCCTGGATTAGGTGATGCCGGAGACAGAGAGTACAATACACTTTTGCCATTTATATTA
>JAYEOM010000054.1:0-15178 GCA_034722955.1 Campylobacterota bacterium | reverse complement strand
CAGTGGCGTATGGCATCATTCATCGCATCCTTGAGTGTACGACTGCCCGACTCTACTGCGTGTACTTTGGCTCCTAGCAGTTTCATGCGAAAGACATTGAGCTCTTGGCGATCTACATCCTTGGCACCCATAAAGACTTCACACTCCAGTCCAAATAGAGCTGCGACAGTAGCAGTAGCTACACCGTGTTGTCCTGCTCCTGTCTCTGCTATGATCTTTTTTTTGCCTAGTCGTTTGGCTAGGATGGCTTGAGCAACTGTGTGGTTGATCTTGTGTGCTCCAGTGTGGTTGAGATCTTCTCGTTTGAGATAGATCTTGGCATTTAGCTCTCTACTGAGATTTTCGGCAAAGTATAGAGCCGATGGACGACCTACATAGCTCTTATAGTAGTAGTCCACCTCTGTCCAGAACTCTTTGTCAAAACGAACTGATTCATAGTCAAGTCGCAGCTGTTCGAGTGTAGGCATCAGTGTCTCAGGGACAAATCGTCCACCAAAAATACCAAAATGACCTAGTTCATCGGGGTCATTGGGGCTTGGTGTCGGGATGTAGATATCTGTCTGGGGATTGTAGGATTGGTTCATTGATATATCTTTTTATGAGATTATATCCAATTAGAGTTTTAAAATAGGAGTATTCTAAAATCAATAAGGTACAATAGTCATTGAGATTCGCAATTTATGGTGCAAGAAGGATATAGTATATGATGCCACAAGAACGATATAAAAAACTCAAAGAGTACCTTTCAGCAGAGAATCCTGTTCTCTTGGATGTAATCAGCAGATATGAAGCACTAGACAAAATCGGACACTCTATAGGGTTCATTACACCTGATGAGACCTACACTAGTCATATCTCTTGGTGGCCAATGATCTCTATATTGGGAACATTTTCTGCTGGAAAATCGACCTTTATCAACGACTATGTAGGTGCAAATATTCAACAGAGTGGCAATCAAGCTATAGATGATAAATTTACCGTTATATGTTATGGTAAAAATGGAGAGCCAGTTACTCTGCCAGGGTTGGCACTCGATGCCGATCCTCGTTTTCCTTTTTACAATATCAGTGAAGAGGTCAATAGAGTAGACCCCGGCGAAGGCAATCGTGTCAATCTCTACCTGCAGCTCAAGACACTCAAATCCAAGAGACTCAAAGGCAAGATCCTGATAGACTCCCCAGGGTTTGATGCAGATAGTCAGAGGGATGGTATATTGCGTATGACCAACCATATAGTAGAGATGTCAGATCTAGTTCTCATCTTTTTTGATGCGCGTCACCCTGAACCAGGTGCGATGCGTGATACGCTAGAGCATCTCGTTGCGACAACTATCAGACATAGAGATGCCAACAAAGCACTCTATATACTCAACCAGATAGACACCACTGCCAAAGAGGATAACCTCGAAGATGTGATAGGATCTTGGCAAAGAGCACTCTCCAAAGAGGGGCTGATATCAGGAAACTTTTATGCTATTTACAATGAAGGCTCTGCTGTACCTATAGAGGACAAAGCACTTTCGGATAGACTTAAAGGCAAAAAAGATACTGACTTGGCTGCCATCATGGATCGTATGGATAAGGTTGGTATCGAAAGAGCATACCGTATCATCAAATCACTCGAAGATTTTGCCAAAGAGATGAAAGAGACAAAACTCCATCTACTGCAACAGGCACTACAGAGCTGGAATCGCAAAGTTCTATGGAGTGATCTGATACTCTTTACCATATTGGCAGTCTTGTCAGGTATGTTGCAGTTGAAGTTTAATGCTTTTGACTCTCTCTTTGATTCACAAACAAGCATCATAGTCACTTCAGCTGTAGCAGTTGTAATACTTTTTGGTATTCACTTGAAGATACGCGGATTTTTTGCACGCCGATTGGCTAGGCATTGGGAAGATGAGGATTATGCTGTCTCAAAGGCGATCACTCACAATACAAGATGGTGGAACTCTATGTTCTCTTTTAATCGAAAGGGGTGGAACAAACGATCAAAAGCAAAACTAGACGAGATCATGACAGATAGCAGAGCATCAATCCAAAAACTCAATGATCAGTTTGTGAGCCCTTCCGGCACAGCAAAGGAGAGAGAAGATGAGAAAAATTGATTTTGCAATAGTAAACAAAAAGGACAACAGATGAGATGGATAGTTATGAGTGTGATGTTGGTGGGGATACTCTCTGCAGGGATAGATAAAAAATGGACATCCAATAAAAACTGTGAGGGGTGTCATCTGACTATATCAAAAACATGGGAGACATCAAGACACTCAAACTCACACTTTAGCAAAAATGATCTCTATAAAAAATCTATTGAGTATATTGTGGAGAACTCTCCCCACTTGATCCTAGATGAGGTCAAAATCAGCTGTGCAAAATGTCACAATCCAAGAATTACAAAAAAATATATGAAAAGTGAAGATAAGATTTTGGTTGCTTTAGGTATCACAGAGCAGCAAGCCAAATATACCAAAGCACTCAATGCTGAACATATGAAAAATGGTATCAACTGTATAGTATGTCACAATGTAGATGAGGTGCATCGGGATAAAAATACCAGTTCAGGGGGTTTACATAGTGTCAAATTTGGAGAACAGGGAACTATGTTTGGTCCACTAGATGATGCCAAATCTCCCTATCACAAGACAGCACAGCGAGCACACTTTACTGACAACAATCCCACACTCTGTTTTGCTTGTCACTACAGTACAAAAAACAGTCACGGTATAGAGGTTTATGCTACAGGCAAAGAGTATGATAAAACTAAAGATAGTGAAGCTCAAGAGGGGTGCAAAAGTTGTCATATGAGTGAAAAAAAGCTGGGAGTAGCCTCTAACTTCCCTATAGATGGTAAACAACCAAGAGAACGGATGGTAAGAGATCACCGTTTTTCCAGTGTAGACAATAGTGATATATTTGTCAAACAGGTAGATATCAAAGGTGAGAGGCAAAAAGATAACTTTGTAATCACCCTCTACAATAAAGCACCCCATAGTATCCCAACAGGCTATGGTCTCAGAGAGATCACTCTAACTGTCAAGTTTTTTGATAAAGAGAGTAGATTTATCAGCGAGGATAGTAGACTCTTTGGTACATCATGGAGAGACAAATGGGGGAAATTGACTATACCACACTTAGCAAAATCGATGATCAGTGATACCAGGATCGAGGGAAAGAGTACAAATACTTATACATTCTCTATCCCCGAAGGAGCTGACGGAGCAAGATATACTTTCACCTATAGACTTATCAATGCAGATATGGCGAAAAAGATCGGTGTCACAGATGAATTTTTCCTAAAAGAGTATCTCCTCTTAAAAACAGTAACTCGTTTCTAAGGCTACCCTTTGCACTAAGCCCCTCTTTGGGGGTATCGACTTCATCAATAATCCTGTTTTAATTTCAACGCGATACAATGCGACAAAAATTCTATAGAGTTTTTGCAAAACCCTATATTTTGCAAAAACTCTTATAAAAGTGAAACAGATGAGTGAAACAGAAAATTTGTGTGATATAGTTATCTTTGGCGGGCATGGTGATTTGGCATTTAGAAAACTGATGCCGGCACTATACCACCTCAACAACAACGGTTATCTAAACCATCAGAGTCGTATCATTACAGTCACTAGACGAGATATGACAAGGCTAGAGCATATAGCACTAGTCAAGAGCAAGATGCTAGAGTTCTTGGCAGAAGAGTTCCTTGATGAGTCGAAGTTTGAAGCATTTTGCGAACAGCTCTTTGTAGTCAAGGTAGATCTGGAGGATGAAGAGAGTTATAGCCAACTCAAAACCATGCTAGAGGAGTATCCTGATCGTGATAGGATCAACTATCTCTCAACTTCACCGGATTTCTTTGGCAGTATATGCAAAGCACTCAATCACTTGGATCTTGTGATAGACAGTAGTCGTGTAGTACTAGAGAAGCCTATCGGGCGTGACTTGGACTCTTCTCGCAAGATCAATGATGAAGTATTGAGATACTTTACAGAGTCTCAGATCTACCGTATAGATCACTATCTAGGCAAAGATACAGTTCAAAATATCATGGCACTGCGTTTCTCCAACCGATTTTTTATGCCACTTTGGGATGCTAGCAATATAGACCATGTACAGATAACTGTCGCAGAGAGTGTAGGTGTCGAAGGACGCTGGGGCTATTATGATGATTATGGTGCTATGCGTGACATGATCCAAAACCACTTGATGCAGCTGCTATGTCTAGTAGCGATGGAGCCGCCCTGTTCGCTAGATGCGGATAGTGTGCGTGATGAGAAGGTCAAAGTACTCAGATCACTGCGTCATATGACAGCTATAGATATAGAGCAGAAAACAGTAAGAGCACAATATGCAAAAGGCTCTAGTGATGGTGCAGCCGTACCCGGATATAAAGAGGGCAACGGTGTAGAGGATAGTGATACAGAGACATACGCAGCTATCCGTGTAGATATAGACAATTGGCGATGGAATGGTGTACCGTTTTATATCAGAAGCGGAAAGAGGATGAGAGAGAGAAACTCAGAGATCGTCATCAACTTCAAGACTATCCCCCACTCTATATTTGCCAACAAAGGACGCTGTATATCCCAAAATTCACTAGTCATATCCCTACAACCAAACGAGAGCATCAAGCTCAAGCTCATGAATAAGATACCGGGGTTATCTGAACAGATGCGTCTACAGCAAGTCGATCTAGAGCTGAATGCTCCCTTGGATACGGAGCGTAAACCTGAAGCGTATGAGAGGCTGATACTTGATGTGATCCGCTCCAATCCGACACTCTTTATGCGTCTAGATGAGGTTGAAGCTGCTTGGAAATGGGCCGATACTATACTGGATGGCTGGGCAGAAAATATAGTACCTATGAAGAGCTACAGTGCAGGCAGTGATGGACCAAGTGCCGCTATAGCACTGATAGAGAGAGATGGCAGGAGTTGGCATGATGAGCTTTGATAAGATATATGATAAAACCAGAGGCGCATGAGAGATGAACAGTGTAATAAAAAGCGTAACACAAAAGATAGTAGAGAGATCAAAAGATAGTAGAGAGATATACCTCCAGCGAATCGAAGAGGCGAAAGCACACGGTGTCAATCGTGAAAAACTAGGATGCAGCAACTTAGCTCATGCGATGGCTCCTATGAATAGCCACGAGAAGGACTCTATAGCTACTATGGAGAAGCCAAATATCGCCATCATAACATCATACAACGATATGCTCTCAGCTCATGAACCATACAAGCTATATCCATCACTCATCAAACGAAGACTGCTCGAAGAGGGAGCTACCTCTCAAGTGGCCGGTAGTGTGCCTGCGATGTGTGATGGTGTCACCCAGTCTCAGCCGGGGATGGAGCTGAGTCTATTCAGCCGTGACAACATAGCTATGGGTACAGCTATAGGACTATCTCACAATGTTTTCGATGGTGCACTCTATCTGGGTGTTTGCGACAAGATCGTACCGGGATTGCTGATAGGTGCACTCTCTTTTGGTCATCTTCCGGGGATGTTTGTGCCTGCCGGTCCTATGCCTTCTGGTATCAGCAACATAGAAAAAGCCAAAGTCCGTCAAGAGTTTGCCAAAGGCAATGTAACTGAAGATGCTCTACTCAAAGTGGAGTCAGCCTCATACCACAGCAGTGGGACTTGTACCTTTTATGGTACAGCAAACTCAAATCAAATGCTCTTGGAGATGATGGGTCTACAGCTGCCAAATAGCTCTTTTGTCAATACCAACACTCCACTGAGAGAGGCATTGACAGAGGAGGCAGCCAAAACTATCCTAAGTATGACAGATATCCTAGGCACCTACAAGCCTATAGCCGAGATCATAGATGAGAGAAGCTTCGTCAATGCGATCATAGGGCTGATGGCGACAGGAGGCTCTACCAATCACACTATTCATCTCATCGCTATGGCAAGAGCAGCAGGGATCATACTGACTTGGAATGATTTCGATGCTCTCTCCAAAGTCATACCGCTACTATGCAAAATGTACCCCAATGGAAAAGCTGATGTCAACTACTTCAGAGAGGCAGGCGGTATGAGTGTCGTCATCCATCAACTCCTAAACGCAGGACTACTCCACAGAGATGTAGAGACAGTAGTAGGCAGAGGGTTGGATCGTTATGTTACAGAACCTACACTCAAAGGTGGAAAACTACACTTTGAGATGGGTGCAGAGACTTCACGAAATGAGGCGGTTGTCTCCTCTATAGATGCACCTTTTAGTCCTGAGGGTGGGCTGAAACTGCTAGATGGCAACATAGGACGAAGTGTCATCAAAACATCAGCACTCAAAGAGGAGCATCTCCTGATAGAGGCAGATGCTATAGTATTTGAGTCCCAAGAGGCACTGCAGAGTGCCTTTGGGCGCGGTGAGCTGGAGAGGGATTTTATAGCAGTAGTTCGCTATCAAGGACCAAAAGCCAACGGAATGCCAGAGCTGCATGGCTTGATGCCTGCACTAGGTGTCTTGCAAGAGAGAGGATACCAAGTTGCGATCATCACAGATGGCAGGATGTCTGGAGCATCAGGCAAAGTACCATCTGCTATCCATATGACCCCTGAAGCTATGAGTGGTGGAGTGTTGGCAAATATAGAGGATGGCGATAGCATCAGACTTGATGTCAAAAATGGCCTCATAGAGCTGCTGGTAGATAGTGAACTCTTGGCTCAGCGAAAGCTTCACAAGCCTGATCTATCCACCAATAGACACGGTTTTGGTCGTGAACTATTCGTCTCTACGCGTGCTGCTGTAGGCAGTGCCGAAGAGGGAGCCTCCATATTTGATCCTAGTGGAGAGGAGAGAGCATGACGAGCCAAGATGTGATGAGTATATCACCCATAGTTCCAGTGATAGCACTAGAGAGAGTAGAGGATGCCCTACCTCTAGCCGAAGCACTGCTAGAGGGCGGTATAGAGGTGATGGAGATCACCCTACGCACAGATGCCGGTCTCAAGTCGATAGAGGCTATAGCCAGATCTATGCCGGAGATGAGTGTAGGTGCCGGTACTGTTGTCCACGCAGAGAGCTTTGTGCAGGCAGTAGATAGTGGATCACAGTTCGTCTTTAGCCCAGGCATCACCCGAGAGTTGATGCACTATTCAGCTGACCAAAATATAGCTCTCATCCCTGGAGTAGCCACTGCCTCAGAGGTGATGATGGCTCAAAATAGTGGATTTACCCACTGCAAACTATTCCCTGCCACTATAGCAGGGGGAGTAGACGCTCTCAAAGCCTTCGGCGGTCCATTCCCTTCGATGCGTTTCTGCCCAACAGGCGGTGTCAAACTAAGCAATCTAAATGAGTTTTTGGCTCTAGACAATGTCCTATGTGTAGGCGGTACCTGGATAGTACCCAAACAGACCATAAGAGAGGGGAGATTTGCAGATATCACAAGACTCTGCCGAGAAGCTTTGGGGAGTATCAATTAGGGGGCTATATTACTTTTCGATATTATAACCCCAACAAAATAAAAAGGCAACCCACCTACATCTAATATATAACTTGATATGTATTAATATTACACATCTACTTAGCAAATTTTGAAAAAATCCCATAATATTATAAAAATTAACAATTATTGCACTATAATAAGTCAATTAGAGTTGTTTGTAGCTTAATATTAAGTTGCAAGCTAAGATTAAATTATAATAAATAAAAGGATAGTTTATGGCTGTAAAAGATATTAACAAAAAAAGATTAAGCGTAGCTCTAATCGTAGCGTTATCGTTTTCGACATTTGTCGTAGCAGAGGAGAAACTAAGTACCCTTGAGTTGATTAATATAGCCGGTAAGCAGAGAATGCTTTCACAAAGAATAGCAAAAGATTATCTCTACAAAGGTGGAGATATCGCTGTAAGCAAGGCAGATAAGCAACTATCAAGAACGCTAAAAGAGTCACAATATGCTCACAATAAACTAAAAGGCTCCATAGATAATCCTAGAATTGTAAACCTGCTTCAGTTTGTTGAGATGAATAATGAAGATATTCTCTCCAAAACCAAGGAGGAGTTCAATACGGATAATGCACAATATGTTCTAGACCTAAGCGAAACCATGCTAGAGGGTAATGAGTATATAATGAATTCACTATCAAAAACATCCAAGGCAGATACTTCAAAACTTATAGATTTGTCTGCAAGACAGGGTATGTTGGCTCAGCGTATTGCTAAGTACTATATCGCATATCAGCTAGGTATTAGGGATAAAAACACCATCAATCAGATGAACAAAGCTGTTGAGAGTTTTACAGAAAATCACAAAATCTTGATGAATAACAAAGTAAATACACCAATAATTAATAAGAAATTTAAAAGAGTTGATAGATTATGGAATGTAGTCTATAAATTCTATTTGGATATTAAAATGGGTGGTTTGCCACTGATAGTCTTCAATACATCCGATGATATTACTAGCAAAATGGATGAGATCTCATCTCTATATGTTGACTTAAAAAAATAGGAGTAGAGTCATGAAATTTACTACAATAAAATACTTTATACTTGCAGTTATATTGAGTTTTAGTACTATTCAGGCTTCTGAATCTAAAAATATTCTAGACTCAACATTGGAACTTGGTGAACAGATGTCCAACATGAGAAAGATGCTTGAGACCTATTCGCTTATAGCTACAGAGGTAACCTACAAATCTCCAGATAAGAGACTGAAGATGAGTATAGCAGAGTATGAAGATGTCATAAACACCATGGATAAGAACTTTAAAGATGAATATATCAAAAATAGTGTGAAAGCGAGTAGGAAAGCTTGGAAACCAGTCAAAACAGCACTTCTCACTGCACTTGAAGACAATGATGCAGAGAGATTGCAAAAAGAGGGACTCTTTATCCATGCAAATATACGCTCAGTCATCATAGAGTTAGCAAATATGAAAAAGTATCTTTTAAAGAAAGCTAAAGTATCAAATAGCCAAAAGCTTAATGCATCTATAGAGATAGCAGCATCAGCACGCAGACTCTCAGCACACTATATGATGAAAATGTGGGGACTTCCTGATCCCACCATAGAGGAGCACTGGAATAATGGTGTAAATATATATACCAACTCAATAGCAGAATTAAAAAAATCAGACTACTATAAAGATCCTGAATTTAAAAAACGATTGGATCTTTGTGAGAAGCATCTAAAATATTTCAATACTATATGGATGTTTGACGATAAATTTATGCCTGCAATAGTACAAGAGAAAGCTGATATTGCTTACAGAAATGCAAATGATATGAGTAGAATCATTTTGACAGATATTTTAAAATAATATATTTTAGATTAACTTGCTATCTAAAATAGGTATCTGTATAGAGAGAAAAGGAAAATTCTATGACAATTAATAAATCAAGCCTAAGTTCACTTACTGTCATTGTGCCACTTCTTGTTATTTTTGTAGCTGGTGTATATTTTATTCAAAATATTTGGGGAAACTATATAGAGACTATTGGTCTACAGAAACATCTAAACAAGACTGAACTATATCTATCACTTGAAGAGTCTGTGACAAAAGAGGTGATTTGTGCAGCAAAAATGAGCCACGATCATCAGGATCTCAAGAGTGAGTGTCAAAAAGATAGAGATGCTACTGATGAGATTATCAAGCAGTTGAACATTGAGTCTACTCAGCTATCGCTAGGAGAGAGGGTGAATATAATGCTCTCTGACTCGGATAAATCTGCTATACCTACGATGACCCTGCTCGGAGATGCTTTTTTAGGAAATACACTACAAAATATTCGCTACAATATCGATGTAACAAAAGATTTGAAGTTATATATGCTGCTCAATGGTGAATATCATAGGAAGATACTCAACCCTATACAGGAGTATTGGAGTGAGATAGGTCTCTATGGTAATAATGAAAATAAACCATATCTGACTTTTTTTACAGACATGAGTGGACTCTACACAAACTCTGCAAATGAAGCTATATTTGGTACCTATTTTTTAGCTAATAAAAAACCTTTTTTATCTGATGACCTTACTAAATGGGATGACTATATAAAGCACTCTGTAGTACCTGATATAGAAAAATATAAATATATTACCCCTATACTAGAACCACTAAATAAGCTCTTTAAATCCCAAGAAACTGATGATATGATAAGTAACCTAGATAGTATGAGGATTGATATACTTCTTGACTATAATGATGGTCAATATACTATTCCTGCTAAAGAGTGGATTGGGATTACTGGAGACAAACAGGAGCTTTTTGAAAAGGCAAAAAGAGATACACTCGATTTCCTGTCACATAAAATCGCAGAAAGTGTACAGAATAATGAATCTATTCTCTTTGCTAGTGTTGTAGCAACCCTTCTAAGCTTGATATTTATCCTTATATCTCTTGTAAGAAACTATATCGTATCAAGAGACGAAGATAAAGCTCTCAAAGATATGATGAGTGAGGTAGAAGAGCTGACTGTAGAGAGTAAAGAGGAGATTATGGAGTCTAGTGGTTCGCTAGAAAATCTTTCAGATAAAAAGAAGATATATGCATACTTTGGCTCTATCATCAAGCTTCTGCATGAAAAAGAGCTAATTGCCGAAGATGCAAATGTAGCAAAAGATCTCTTCCTAGCCAACATGTCGCATGAGATCCGTACACCACTCAATGGTATTGTTGGCTTTACACAACTTCTCAAAGATACAGATTTGTCTACTGACCAAAAAGAGTTTGTTGATATCATTGTCAATAGTGCAGACAATCTATTGTGTATAGTTAATGATATACTGGATCTATCCAAAATCAATGCCAACAAAATGGAACTAGAGCATATCAGCTTTGATCTGTATGAGAAGATAGAGTCGGCAGCTGAACTGTTCGCGGCGAGATCTGATGAGAAAAATATAGAGCTTGGGGTATTTATAGATCCTACTATTCCAAATAATGTCTTTGGGGATCCCACAAAACTATCTCAAGTTATTATAAATCTTATCAGTAATGCTATCAAATTTACTCCATTTGGTGGAGAGATTAATCTCATTTTGAATCAAATTGATTTTGATGAAAAGTATACAACGATAAGGTTTGGAGTTAAAGATTCAGGTATTGGTATCAGCAAAGAAAAGAGAGAGAGTATCTTCCATGCATTTTCACAAGAGGACTCTAGCACAAGCAGAAAGTATGGTGGAACAGGGCTAGGTCTAACTATCTCCAATAATATTGTTAAGTTTATGGGTGGAGAGCTTAATGTAGATGCTACAGAGGGTAGTGGGTCAGAGTTCTTCTTTACTGTTCGTTTAGAAAAAAATCTAGAAGAGGCTGGCAGTGACTACACCAAGCATAAGGAGTTGACTGTAGGACTTGCAACTCCATCTGTATTCTCGAAGAGCCAGGTTGATAACAATCTCAAGCTATATATCAACTATATGGATGCAGAGTTTGAGTTTTATACATATGATCAGATATTTAACAATACCAAAGGTATAAAACTTCCGGATATTCTGTTTATAGATCACCGATATGTAAAGAGAGTTGGAGAGATAGAGCAGTTTTCTAATTTAGATTCAGATATTATCTTGATCACAACAGGCAAATTGAAACAGATGCTAGACCCTCAAAAGCATGGTGGTATAACAACAATACAGAAACCACTTACTATGAAAAAGATAAATTATGCTATTGATAGCTCTCTACATGGTGAAGTTATAGAGAGCAGCAAGAGTTCTACTGTGTTAGCAGATGGTTTTAGCAAGGTAAATGCTTTGGTTGCCGAAGATAATCTTATCAATCAAAAACTAATCTTAGTCACACTGGAGAGATTTGGCATAGATGTGACTCTAGCTTCAAATGGTTCCGAAGCACTGGAGTTTAGAAAAAAGATTGACTTTGATATAATCTTTATGGATATTCAGATGCCTGTTATGAATGGTATAGAAGCGACTAAAGCCATACTGGAGTATGAGGCAGAAAATAGTCTAAAACATGTACCTATAGTAGCACTTACGGCGAATGCACTTAAAGGTGACAGAGAGAAGTATCTAAAAATCGGTATGGATAGCTACGCATCAAAACCACTTAACCTCAATGAAATAAAAAATACAATCGCAGAGTTATTGCCTCAAAAAGTTCAAAAGGGCAGCAGAGATGAGAGTGATACTCTATCCAATAAAAACATAGATAGATCTCAAGAGGTATCTACAGATGAGGAGATAAAAAAAGATATAGTTTCACCAGAGAGCATAACCAACAAAAAAGAGCTTACCGATAGCGATTCTGCGGCAGCAAGAGGGGTCTCTGAAGAGAAAAAAGCAGAAGAGGATATAGCTCTAGCAATTTTACTATATTGTGAAGTTAGACTAGAAGCACGCATCTACTCAGCAATATTCAAAAAATTTGGGTATGAGGTAACAATAGTTGATGATAATGATAGTTTCTTAAAATCTTTAGGGCACTATACCTACAAGTATGCCATATATGGTCTGGCATGTTGTTCTGGTGAGCCATGTGAACTTGCAAATATAGTTAGGGATGAGGGTACGATTCCTTTGGTTATAGTGGCAGATGATGATAACAAAGATCTATGTGCTGATATAATAGTTGGAAACAGTAATGCCGATACGATAAAGAAGAGAATAGAAGATGCAAAATAGAACTGGATATTGATGAGTCACAACTCATATCCTGAAACTATATCTAAGGAGTATAAATGGGAAAAAAGGATCAATATAGTTGTGACATATAGTCGCAACTTGATTATAGCATAAGCTATCAATCCATTAAAGCAAACAAATAACAAGGAGATACAATGGACAAGGAAATAGTGAAAATCAGTGCAGTTACAGCAGTTGCATTGTTCTTGAGTACGGGATTAGTAGCAGGTGGAGTTATCATACCAGCAGAACAACCAGCAGAACAACCAGTAGTAGAGGTGAAAAAATCAGATAAACCTAAGCGTCAGCTAAATGGTAATATGACACTCAAATACAATGTATTGCCAGGTGCCGTAGATAATATTGGTGATCTCTTTTCTGAAGGTATTTTTTATGGACGCTTGAGAAATAATAACTTTTATTGGGATTGGGATGTAGAGACCAGCAAACTTCAAGACAATAAAAACAGTGGTGCTGGAGGAAGTCTGATCTTTAAGTCTGCCAGCCTGAACAGTTTTAGCTTTATGCTGGGATACTATGGCTCTTTGAATCCTGAATTTCTTAGAATGGCTAAAGATGAAGTTCAGTTTTCAAAATCAGGCAAAGATACTTTTAGTCGTTATAAAGTTTTTACAGGTGGCGGATATGGTATGCAAGCACTTGGAGAAGCATATCTGCAATACAACAATGACACAGTAGATGTGGTAGCCGGTCGTCAACTGTTTGAGTCTGTCTTTACCAAATCAAATGATACAAAAATGATTCCCAATACCTTTGATGGTGTAAGTGCAGCAGTTAAAGTTGCTCCTAAAACTAAGATTAGATTTGCATGGTTTGGTGCACAAAAACTGAGAGATCACGAGACATCACATGATGTAATTACCTTTAACAATACTGACACGGACAACAGAAGCCAATGGACAGGAAATGATGATGCTGCAGTTCACAAAGGTTTGAACACAAAGAACTTCTTAGCTGCAGGAGTAGATCCGGATAATAATATGTTTTTAGCTGATATGAGTATAAAGTATATTGATAATCTCAAATTGGATTTAAGTTATTTGCAAATTCCAAATATACTGCAAGATTTTGTGGTCGAAGCACACTATAAAATCCCTATCACAGATACCGGATGGTCTGTTAGACCTGGTATCCGATACTTCTACCAGATGGATGATGGTGGTGGAGATATTGCAGGAAATACGAACCTCACAGGGAAGACGGATTCATTGGTTGGCTCAGGTTATGATGCTAGTACACTTGGCTCTCTAGATGCAACTCTCTTCAATGCGAGACTTGACATATTGATGCCAAACAAAAAAGGTTTCTTTAGATTTGGTTACTCCAAGGTAGGAGATGAAGCAGATATTATTACACCTTGGAGAGGATTTCCTACAGGTGGATTTACAAGAGCAATGGCACAGTATAACTGGACTTCAAATACTGAAACTCTTATGGCAAGAGCAGTCTACAAGTTCAACGATACATGGAAAGCAAGTATTAGATATGCGATTCAAGACTTTGATGACAACAAAGATTATGTATCGGCAGACAGTAATGTCATCCATATAGATACATGGACAAATATTACTAAAGATTTCCAAACGAGATTGCGTTTTGGGCATGTTACTGCAAATGATGATACACTCATGATTCACAACACTGATCCAAGTACATTAAAACCGGACTATTCATATAATGAATATCGTTTAGAGTTTAACTATATGTTTTAGACATTGGCGAGAAGAGTATTCTCTTCTCGCCTTGCCAAATATCTAATAAGAATTCCCAAATAAGGCTACCCCAAGGAGATAAACACACAAATAGCCTTATATTTTAAGAGTTGTGATAATTGGTGATTTGTGTCACGACACTAAAGTTATATACTGGAAAATGTAGTTAATAAACCAATATAAGTCTTTTTTTTAAGTATAAAGATATTATGATTATTAGAAGAAATTTTATTAGAAGGATAAAAAATGAGCTTATATATAATAATTCCAATACTTTTAATACTACTGATAGCAGTTGTTGCTTTCATAGTACTTAGAAAAAAACATGCTTCAAAATCAATAGAGAGAGAAGAACCATCCGAAACAAAAGAGAGGAAGAGGAGAGAGGTTGATGTAAAAACCACTACTAGAGAACAACCTCCCCAAAGATCGTTTGAGCAAGAAGAGAGAGTAAAAGAGACAACCAAAGAGCTTCCAAATGGAGAGTATCCAGACTTCAACCATAGCAGATTGATGGATATGGGACTCTCCCAAACCGATGCAAATATTTTCGTCCATGACCTTATTGTGCAGATTGAGGATCATATTCCCAAAATAGAAGCTGCCATAAGAGACAGAGAGTATGATGAGATCGAACACCTTACTCACTCCATAAAAGGTTCAGCCACAAATCTGGGTACCGGCGGCATTGCGGATGTACTTGTAGACTACAATACATACTGCAAAACAGGCAAAGATGATGAAGTTCTTTTGGCATATATGATGATACTGAAAACTCATCAGGTAAAATTAAAGGAGCAATTTTCCTAAACAAAATAAAGATAATTGACTAGATAAGG
>JAYEOM010000053.1:0-3213 GCA_034722955.1 Campylobacterota bacterium | reverse complement strand
CCAGCCCCTTTAGAATAAAACTAAAAGCAGACCCATAGAAGTTTTCAGCCTCTAGCCCTATCTCTGTATTGTTATTATCTGCTCCTGTGCTGTTGTTATCGTTATTTGTTTTGTTTGATGATCCGCAACTACTCATCACCACAAGTACCAAAGCAACTGATGCTGCCAAAAGAGCTATTTTTTTCATTTTCATTTCAAACCCCTTTTTACTTTTTTACAACCTCATACTCTTCATTCTGAAGTTATTTCCTTTATTTATTATAGTAAGTATATCATTAAATAAATGTTAAAGTAAGGTGGGTAATGTATAGGAGTCTATAGCTTGAGAGATTTCAAGAGGAGCGATGGGCAAGGATACCCATCTCTAGGAGTTTATGAAAATAGTTTTAGTAGATATTAGAATTTGACAATCACATCCAATTGTACACGCTCATAGTTTGGCTCACCTGCATAATCATTTTTTGCTATGCTTTCGTCAAGCTTATCAAAGAAGAAGTTGCCGGCAATATATAGGTTTTTACCCATTTTGTATTTTGCCCTAATCGCATGACCGCTTGCAGCAGTACCGCCACCGAAGTTGTCTGAGTCAGAGTATGCACCATATGTCGCATCTGCTTCAAGATCTGTATATGAGTATTTTACTTGCCAGTCACCAATATCTTTAGCTTTACCTAATTGAAATGCTAAATCATATCCGAAGTTATTGTCATCTGCACCGAAGTTATATACAACTCCTGCAGCAACTTTAAACGGCATACCAAGCAGATCATTGAACTTAAGTTCACCAAATCCTTCTACAATATGATAATCGTTTGCATACAAACCATGTTCATCCAAGGTGTTACCTTTTCTCTTACCAAAAAGCGGCATATTGCCTTTTAGTCCATCATAAATGTAGGCACCAGCACCTAAATTAAGTTTTGCAAAATCTAAGCTAGTTTTGTGTACATATTGTGCTATAAAGAGGTTGACATCTTCTGCATCATCTATAGCTGCTTCTTCTAAAGTTGGTTGATTTACACCTAAAGTGATGATCCTTGTGTCATCTTTGTACTGGTAATTCACCCCGTTCATCGAAACATCGTTATCCCAAATAAGTTGTGACTTGATAGGTCTATACATCATATATGGCTGTCTACCTACTTTGTAAGTAGAGTTTCCACTCTTGTAGTTAAAACTTAAAATATTAAATCTAAGCGACTGCAAAAAGTAGTCACTCAAAGCCTCGTCATCATAGAATGTTTGGTTTCCTGAAGTTGGGTTTGCAAAACCACTTCGCATACCAGCTTGAAATTGAAGATTTTCTATGAGATCAATCTTTACCCCTAATCTTAAACGGTATCTATTTCTGTAAGTATCATCAGCATCATCTCTCTCAATACTCTCATATCTTAATCTGAGATCACCCTTGGCATGAATTCTATCGAAATAGCCTGTTTCAGTCTCTACTTTTGGTACTTCAGTAACTTCAGCAGGTTTGATATCTCCACCCGCCGTTGATACAGTAGCGATCGCTGCCATTGACAATATAATTTTATTCATCTAATCTTCCTTATTTGATTTGAATGTGGAAGTATAGAATAGATTGGTTACAAAACTGTTACTACTATGTTCTCTTTTAAAATTAAGCTGATATTTTTTCACTCAGTACTCTTCTTCCCATTGAATTATCTCTGAAAGTATTATATCATAAAGAGTGGAAATTAAACCCGAAATATGCAATATTTTTTCTGATTTTACTATGGCTTTAGAGGGGTTACTCTTATGATACTCATCAGCACATCTATCATTTTTCTCTGTGCTGCACCATCTCCTAGTTCCGTCTCTATATTATAATAATCACTACCCTTGTTGAGAATGATATAGTTGGACATTGAGCAGTCATTATGCTTTTGACTTACAACTTCATACTTGACATGAATGCCGGCATTTATCAAGTCATTTAGTTTTGATTGTGGTGGATTGCTGCTGGTTCCTGCTATATAAACCAAGCTATCTTCATCTTTAACTCCCTTGCATTTCCCCAAGAGAATACTCCCTGATGGATATGATTTTACCACTCTACTCGAATTTAGGATGGAGACGCCTCCTGATCCTCCATTGCCATGCCAGCCATCTCTATTGTTATGCAGGGCTAGATAGGGCAATCCTGAACTCCTAAAGGTATCTATTACCTTGAATACATTTTTACTATAGATGGGAGCAGGGGACTTTTGTTGTCGGCAAGTTTTTGCACTCTGCTTGCTCTCTCCAAAATTTCTATTTGGGTCTTGTCCATTAAAATATCTATTATCGTGTGCCAGAACTGCTAAAAATCCACCTCCATATTTCCGTGTAGAGTAGATGGCTGAATCAAACGCATCCCTCTCATCATCGTGAGGCAAAAACCAGAAAGGACCGCTAGATCTCTGTGGATTATATACCAAAACCATCTTCCAAGAGTATTTACCTTCTCTGAAAGATAGCAGATATCTACAGAGGTTTTCCATCTTAGCCACATTTCTTTTAATATCACTATGGTTCAAGAGAGGCTTGGTTTCTATTTTCTCTTCTAGATGAACCAGATTGTCCGGAAGCTTACAGCTTGAGCTAAAAGCCCATAGAGGGAGAGATAAGATACAAATTCCCAAAATTTTATCTAAAATCATCTCATAACTCCTTGTCTGTCTATAAATTTAGGTTTTCCGCTCGAACATCTCATGTATGCAGAGTGTGCTTTTTTATCATTGAGGTATTTTCCAAAATGATATTTCCCAATACTCTTGCAGGAAAATCTTGATCTCACACATCCACTATATACTACCTTGCTTGTTCCATTCAAGTACTTTCTGTCATAGCAGACATAGGGCTGATTTTTCTGCTTGCTACTGCTGAAGTTTTGACTATTTTGCCTCATATGATTACTCTCTGTTGCACTTTTTTCTCTTAAACTCTCCCTCCTAAGTCGTGCAAGTTCTGCCTGTTCTGCCTCTATTCGCTGCTTTTTCATCTCTCTCAATAGTATCAGCTCCGCCCTCTCTTCATCTCTCATCTCATTTGGTTGGGATGGTGGAGGTGGGATAGGAGTAGAGTAGGTAGAACCTATCTGAAAATAAAAATCCCCTATCACCGAAGAGCTAGTCCACGGCATCTGTTTTTCATCACTCTCCAGATATACAGAAGCTCGTGTCCTCTTAAAGACTTCATTGAGTGTGAGATCAGATTGATTGATAT
>JAYEOM010000052.1:11148-15605 GCA_034722955.1 Campylobacterota bacterium | reverse complement strand
CACTAGCTAAAGATTTTTTCATCACAAAAGGGTGATACTCTGCTAGTGAATCTCCAAATCCTATATAGTCAGGCTGAAGAGTAACAAACCCTGCTAGAGAGGTGAGGATAATAGCAGAACCCTCAGGAGAAGCACTACTCAAAGCCATTGGAGTAGGTGCTTCATAATTTGCCATGATTGTGCCGTGGTCATCACTAACCAAAGAGAGTCCTATCTCATAGACTTGTTCAGGCATTCCTGTAGGAACTACCATCAGACCTGAGACCAATACACTTTGACCCTGTTCATTGGTAGTATAATAAGGGATTTTATAAGCTCTATAGCCATAAACCGCTGTATCTTGCGTAACACCAGGCATATTTGCATCAAGTAGAGACTTTTTTACACTATCTCCACCCATATCAACAACAATTTCACCACCTATTACCTGTTCATTTTGTGGCTCATCTAAGCCACCACATCCCACAAATAATAAAACTGACACCAACAACAATACTTTCATCACATACTTCATTTTATTCCTTTTTTGATTTTAAACAATCACGCCCCTGCCGTTCAATCTCCACTTGTTTCTATTTACATTTTGCATTATATCATAAAAGTGGTATTAAATGTTAATGTTATATTAAGGGATTTTGCGACCCATTTTATTGCAATATTACATAATTTATGTAAGTCAAGTTAAAGCATAACTACTTTTTGCTACATACCTTAACCAAAAATACCCAAAAAGTCCTGCAAATAATGAAGCAGTTAAAATACCGATTTTAGCTTGAAAAATAAAATCATCATTTCCCAAAAATGCTAAATCAGCTACAAAGATAGACATGGTAAAACCAATACCGCCTAAAAATGATACACCAAAGATTTGGCTCATAGTGCTACCTTGAGGAAGAGATGCCATTTTTAACTTGATAGCAATCCATGCTACTCCAAATATACCCAAAACTTTTCCAATAATAAGACCCGCAATAATTCCTAATGATATAGGCTGCAAAATAGTATCTCCAATAGAATTAAAATCGATAGCTATTCCTGCATTTGCAAGCGCGAAAAGAGGAATAACAACTAAAGAGACCGGAAGGTGTAAATTGTACTCAAGCCTAGAAGCGGGAGTTCCTATATCATATATTCTATCTTGTATATTTATTAAAATTGCTTTCTGTTTCTCGTGCATTTTGTGATCAGAGCATGAAGGATAACTATTGTATTCATCTAATAATTTTTTTGTATGACTTACAAAATCTAAAGGGGCTTCTTTGGGTTTTGAGGGTATCGCCATGGCTGTAATTACACCTGCAATTGTGGCATGCACACCAGACTCTAGCATAAAAAACCACATAAATGTTCCAATTATAAAATATGGCAAAACTGCATGTATTCCAAATCTATTAAAAGAGACTAATATTAAAAATGTCACCCCTGCTAAACCTAAAGGTAAAAAATTAATTTGTTCAGTATAAAATATAGCTATAACCAAAACAGCACCAAGATCATCAACAATAGCAAATGCCACCAAAAATGTGACAAGTGCGGTAGGTACTCTTTTGCCCAATAATACCAAAGCACTAATCGCAAATGCAATATCTGTAGCCATAGGTATTCCCCAACCATCAGCACTATCCATGCCTGAATTAATGCCAAGATATATCAATGCAGGTAAAACCATCCCGCCAATTGCAGCTAAAATAGGTAAAATAGCTACTTTAATATTTGAGAGCTCCCCAGCTAAAATTTCTCTTTTTATTTCAAGCCCAATGATAAAAAAGAATATCCCCATTAAGCCATCATTTATCCAATGATGAATGCTATGTGACAACTTCCAGGAGCCTACATTTAAATCTATATTGATATGAAAAAAATGTGAATAGATTTCTGATAGTGGAGAGTTTGCGAGTATTAATGCTAATACCGTCATAAACATTAAAATAACACCTGTAGTAGTTTGTGCATGTATAAAATGCTCAAATGGTGTTGCAACCTTTTTAAAAGCTTTTTCCCATGGTGCAAATAGTTTCATTTTTTCATCCTAAGAATATTACTTTGGGCAAGAGAGAATCATGATCTTCTGCTATTTCACTAGCGACAGCTAAGAGGGAGAAGAGTAACCAAAGTAAAAGAGCTATTTTTTTCTAAATTTATCTCATTTATTATAACAAGTATATTATAAAGTTAATGTTAAAATAATATTTTCTCTATTATCATGATTGTGACTATTGATATGAGGAGAAGTTATGTTAAAAAAGATGAAAGACAAAGCACTATCAAAGGGTGTTCAGATTGCCATCAATAACAGTAGAAAATTTAAGGAGTATGGTGAAATGTTAAAACTAAATCTAAATTCAGAACAAAAAAGTATCGAAATAGAAGTTATGCTAGATGGAGAGAAGGAGCCTCTTGCTATGAGAGTAAACAAGTATGAGATCATAGAAGAGGATGGAAAATATATGATAAGAGTTCATGGCATAGAGACCTCTAGAGCTTGGATCAATGCAGTAGCATCTTCATATCTGGAGGGTAAATCATTTGATATCTCTGCAGAGCTTGCCAAAATGCTAAAGGTAGTCGTATGATGCTAAGTGTATGACTCTTTTGGTTAAGAAAAAAGTCTATAATGAAAACTATTGTATATATCTTCATTATATTTTAAGAAAAATGATATAATAATTGATAACAGACTAAATCGAGAAGGAGTATCATAAACATGGATATACAAGAGAGAGAGATAGCCAAGATGCATGATGAGATCACTGAAGAGGTTCAACTTGTTTTTAAAAAGAATATGAAGGTGTTTGATTGGGATATTCCGGAAAATGATGATCGCAAATCTGCTGAGCTGATATTGTCTGTGATGCAAAAAGCTATGGATAGACTGACCGAAGATGTTACTTCGGGAAAGTATGATTACTACTAGGAGAGTAAAATGAAACAGAAGATAGATACCGTTATCGAAAAGGTGAAAGATTCTGATACGATCGATGAAGATCAGAAGTCAGCTATTATGCTAAAACTAAAAGAGTGGAGAGAAGAGGATGAAGCGATCAATGATGTCGCTGTGCGGTTTGAAAACTTCTGGTTGGAGCTTGAACCTATCTTTGCTGAAATGGGCTGGGTATAACTATGAGCCAAAGCAATCAAAAACATCTCGAAAAGATCAAAGGGTCGATTGACCGATCTAATGATTTGACAGAGGAGGAGAAGAGCAACTCTTATAGACATATAGAGGAGTGGTATAGAGAAGATCAAGCATGGGGTACCTTCATCAACTCATTGAGTGAGACTTCACCCAAGATCAAGCTGCTATTGGCTGAATTGGGTCTGATCTGACTCGCAGTACCGCTCAATATTATTGAGCTAAAATAGATCTTCTCTTGGGGGTGGGACTTCAGCCCCACAAGGAAGTTCCAAGCAAAATCTAAACCAAATAACAAAAGGATCAAAATGAAACTAGCAAAAAAATTTCTATTTGTTGCAGGGGCTACGCTCCTGTTGAGTACAACTGGTATCTTGGCTTCGTCACAAGCCAATACTATCATCAGTAAAGCTTTCAAATATGTAGGCTCTTTAGATAAGTACTCTCTTGATGCTATCGTAATCAACGATGATATGCGAGATGGGAAGAGCATCAAGTATAAGCATAATGTTGCTATCAAAGTAGATAGACCAGATAAATTTCGTGTAGATATAAAAGGCGATATCAAAGATAGAAGCTCTTATCTCAACAGTGGACTGTTCACTATGATTGATTATGGTTTTGGCTACTATGGAGAGCTCAAGACAGCAAACAATATAGATAGAGTACTAGATGATATATTTGAAAGATATGGTATCAAAGCACCACTGGCACAACTACTCTATAGCGATATGCACAAGAGAACAAAATTGCGCAGGAGTAGATACTTTGGTGTTGCTACGCTAGGGGGTGTAGAGTGCGATTATGTAGCCTTTGCAGATAGAAAAAAAGAGGTTCATGTGTGGATTGCAACTGGTGATCAGCCATTGGTAAAATGCTTTATTGTGATAGATAAACTAGGGAGAGGCAATCCTAGATCTGTCACAACGATCAAGTGGAATCTAGATACCACTATCTCTGATAATGATTTTATATTCAAACTACCAAAAGGTGTCACAAAAATCTCAATAGAGAGTGCAAACTAAATAAAGGATCATATAATGCAAAAGAAACAATTTTTAGTCAAATTCGCAGTAGCAGCTATGTTTGTAGGACTCTTCTCCCCATCTATAGATATCACAACAGAGCAAGTCAAGAGCTTGTCATACAACAGTGGTGCTTATGAAACCATACCTACTCAGCTCTCTTTCTCTCTTCTCAACAGAGCAGAAGCTAGAGGTGGCAGAGGCGGTGGTGGTGCCAACAGAAATAGAAATGTCAACAGGAATAGCAATAGAAATGTAAATAGAAATAGAAATGTAAATAGAAATGTCAATAGAAATGT
>JAYEOM010000052.1:0-11048 GCA_034722955.1 Campylobacterota bacterium | reverse complement strand
AATAGAAATGTCAATAGAAATGTAAACAGAAATAGAAATGTCAATGTCAATGTTAATAGAAATGTAAGTGGTGGTAGATATTATGGTGGAGGTTATCATAGAGGAGCTCCTGTACTTGCAGCTGCTGTAGCAGGTTTGGCTATCGGAACTATCGTCGCTTCTGTCCCATCTAGCTGTACTACAGTTATCAGTAATGGTATCTCTTATCGTAACTGTTCGGGTACTTACTATGAGCCCTACTATCAAGGAAGCACAGTTCAATACAGAGTAGTAAATTCTCCATATTGATGGACAAGGATACCCATGAAGGCATATGATTTGATCAAACTTCTTCAAGCAAAGATGAACGACTCTATCATAGGGCAGGAGCATCTCGTAGAGAGATTGATCATTGGTGTACTTGCCAATGGCAACCTATTGGTCGAAGGGCTTCCTGGATTGGCAAAGACTAGAGCAGTGCGAGCGATGGCAAAGATCATTGACTCTGACTTTAGGCGTATACAGTTTACTCCGGATTTGACCTCTTCAGATGTAACTGGCTCGGAAGTCATGTATGAAGATAACGATAAGCATAAGTTTCGTTTTGAACGGGGTCCTATCTTTGGAAATATCATACTTGCTGATGAGATCAACCGTGCCCCAGCAAAGGTACAAGCAGTGATGCTGGAAGCTATGGAAGAGCGTCAAGTTACTGTAGCAGGCAAGAGCTATAGACTTCCCAAACTTTTCATCGTTATGGCAACACAAAACCCCATAGAACAAGAGGGTACTTATCCTCTGCCTGAAGCACAAAAAGATCGTTTTTTGATGCATGTACATATAACCTATGCCGATATGGAGTCAGAGCTCAGAATGATCAGGATGGTTCGTGATGAAACCAATAAAAATAAAAGCATAACAGGCAGAGAGAGGATCTCTCAGGATGCCATTTTTGTAGCCCGAAAAGAGATCGCAACTATCAAGATGAGTGAAGAGATTGAACGATATATCGTCTCCTTAGTATATGCTACACGCTTCCCATTACGATATAGTAAGCAGTTGGATATATTTATAGAGGTCGGTGTGAGTCCTAGAGCTTCTCTCGCACTTGATCAGTGTTCTCGTGCATATGCTTGGCTACATGGCAGAGATGAAGTGGTAGCTAGAGACATCAAAGCAGTCCTCCATGATGTCTTCCGTCATCGCATTATCAGGAGTCACAATGCAGAGATCAACGAGATAAGTAATGATGATATCATCGATTTAATTTTGACACAGGTTCCCTCACCAACATAATTTTATTATATTTCAGTATAATATTTTGGTATAAAATATTATTTAAGGGGATAAAGTGAGTTTAAAATATTTAGGAAGTAAAAATATATTGATCGTTGAAGATGATGCCTTCAATATACAGTTGATTCGTTCTATATTGACAAAAGTTTCAGATATGTATCTTATCTCATCTCATGATGGAGCAGGTGCCCTCTCTATCTTGGAGTATGATGAAGTAAAAATAGATATGATTTTATTGGATATTCGTATGCCTATCATGAATGGTCAAGATCTATTGGTACATATTAGACAAAATAGAAAATTTGATGATATACCTGTATTGATTATCTCTGTTGATGAGAGAAATGAGAGTGAATTGCTCAGTATAGGAGCTAATGATTTTATTCTCAAGCCTTTTGATATTGATGACTTGACAGCTAAGATTTCTACAAATTTTGACAAAAAAATCAAGTAAATTAGTACTATGAGTATCCAAGAGGAACAAAATCTTTTTATGGCTTCCATAAGTCATGAGCTGAGAACACCACTGACCTCCATCCTAGGGTATGGGGAGCTGCTTGAGCATACAAATTTAGACAGTAAACAGCAGGAGTATTTGAATCGTATGCTCCATAGCTCAAAATATCTACTCTCTCTAGTAGGGGATTTTTTAGATATTGTCAAGCTGGAGAAAAATGATATCAAACTAGACCAAAAAGAGGTACGACTGCATACTATTTTAAGTGAGTGTGCAGATATCATCAAAGCAAATATCCACAAAGATGTTACATTTGAAGTTGATATACCATTTCTAAACTATACTATTTTGGCTGATGACCGCAGGATCAAGCAAGTGATGCTGAATTTCCTCTCAAATGCTGTCAAATTTACACAAAAAGGTACTATCAAATTTTATCTCAAAGAGGTAGTAGAGATAGATGAAGAGATAAAGATAACAGTCAATATCGAAGATACAGGTACAGGTATGTCTACAGAGATACAAAAAGCACTCTTTGATCCTTTTGTTACGGGAGATAGTACTCAGGGGTTTGGATTGGGTCTTTTTATCTCCAAGGAGATTATAAAGCTTATGGATGGTGAAGTACATGTGACTTCAAAAGAGGGAGAGGGGAGTATCTTTTCAGTATCTTTTGTAGTAAAAAGATCTTACAATAAAGAGTTTTCCAAAACACTCTCAGAGAAAAATATTTTGATACTTGCAGATGAGAGTGAATTTGTAGAAAAAATCTCAAATCTTCTCGGAGATTTCAATGCTACAATTCAGCACTATAGTACAAGCCATAATATATCAAATACTTTACGGGATATAGTTTCAAATCCAAGAGATTATGATATGGCTCTTTTTGATATGAATAGCTTATCCTCTCCTGCAGCAGATATCATCTCAACACTGAGGCTGATCTATCCCTCTATCAAATGTGTGGCACTTTTAGAGAAGTATTCATTTACCTGTACATCATGCTTTGATAGATTGATCCATACACCCACCAATGCAAAAGATGTTCTCTTTGAGTTGGAAGAGTTATCATCTATGGGCTCATATCAAAATAGCAGTATGATAGATTTTTCTCACTTGAGAGTGCTTGTAGTTGAGGATGTAGAGATGAGTAGAGACTTTATTAGAGAGATGCTTTTGATCTCGTTCTCTATCACTTGTGATATAGCTGCAAATGGTCAAGAGGCTGTAGAAAAGTCCATATTGACACAATATGATATTATTTTTATGGATATCAGGATGCCTATCATGAATGGGTTTGAAGCGACAAAAGAGATACGAAAACAGGATAAACGGGTACCTATCGTATGCATGAGTGCAGATGTCTACGAGAAAGATATCAGAGCTGCCAAGGACTCCGGCATGGATTCATTCATAGAGAAGCCACTGGATAAAAATGAGGTTAAACAGAGTTTTTTGACTCTTGTAGATGGCGGAGTCAAAGATATAGAGTTGAGTACATTGACTATCAAAAGTATTCCAGATAGAGAATATTCACAATCTGAAAAGTGTGATCCTATGAAGCTGAAGAGAGAAGCATATAGTTATTTAGAGAAAAATTTTGACAGTGACACCACCATAGAACTATTGGGAAAAGCAACAAAGAGTATAGAGAAATATATTGACAATATCCAATCACATATGAGTA
Organism: Campylobacterota bacterium; assembly: GCA_034722955.1. GTDB lineage: Bacteria > Campylobacterota > Campylobacteria > Campylobacterales > Sulfurovaceae > SZUA-451. Next base: position 7,629 of record JAYEOM010000052.1, on the reverse strand, counting down.
TAAAAAACATAGAAGCACTTATAGAGGATTTTCATGCCCTCAAAGGTGTCTTGGCAAATCTAGGACTCAAAAAGCAAGCTACAGCTGCTGGAGAGATACAAGAGATCTATGAATCAGGTGATGCAGAAGAGATCGACAGTATAGAGTTTGATTTTATCACAAATATGCTCTGTTTTGTCAATGAGCTCAAGAGTACCAAGGAGAATCAATAACCAGAAACAGTAAATCTGTCTCTGATCATCTCAGTAGGACTATTTAAAATCAGGCTTTGGTGTTTTGTCTGTACTCTTTGGAAATTGAGGATAAGCTATAGCTGGCTTTCTTCCATCTAATGCACCAAAGAAAGTCACTATCTTGGCAGCCTCTTCATCTGAGATCTTGATGCCAAGCTGTGTACTTCCCATCTCTTTGACGGCATCAGCCAAGTTCCAGATCGCACCATTGTGGAAATATGGGGCAGTCTCTGTGATATTTCTCAATGTAGGTGTTTTTACCATACCTTTTGCATCACCTTTGAAGTCGCCTACATGTGCAAACTTATATTTTGCAGCAAGTTCAAACGGCTGCATAGTACCGCCAAGAGCGATACCTGTATGACAACTTGTACACCCTTTGTCTATGAAAGTAGATAAACCATCTTTCTCTGCATCTGTCAATGCATCCTCTTTGCCATTGAGAAAATCATCAAATCTTGATGGTGTAACCAAAGTTCTCTCAAATATACCAATCGTAGCAGTAATCTTTTCAAAGTCCACTTTGACATCTTTACCATAAGCTTTTTGGAACTCCTCCACATAGGCGGGGATAGAGTTGATACGCTCCTCTACAAGTGACTTAGGTGCTGCCATCTCAGGTACTGCCTGCATAGGTCCTTGTGCTTGATCTTCCAAGTGAGGGCTTCTGCCGTCCCAGAATTGTGCTGAAAAGAATACTGCATTATATACAGTAGGTGAGTTCAAGTGATGTGGATTTGCTGTCCACTGATGTCCTACAGCAGCAGGTACACCATCTACACCACCTAGCCCAAGATTATGACAAGTGTTACATGAGATGATAGAACTCTTTGAGAGTCTAGGTTCAAAAAATAGTCTTTTACCAAGCTCAACTCTCTCTGGCGTGATAGTACCATTAGGATCTGTTAGCTTCAAAAGCTCTGCCTGACTCTCAGGGATAGCCACAAGACCAACCCCTTTTGCTCTATCGACTACCGAAGCAGCACCGAATAAAAATGATGATGTGATGACTGAAGTCATAACCAATCCGAAAACTCTCATTATACTTTCCTTTTATAATTAATATCAGGAAAGTATACAGTAGATACTCTTAAAGGATAATTATTATTGTTTAGGTATCAAACCAAGAGCTTTTTTTTCTCTCATCCTGAGCCATCTTCCAGTATCTAGGATCTGTTTTGAGCCAATGTTTTACTGTATACTCCAGATCAGCCCAATCTTTGGCTATATGGTTGTACATCCAGACAAAATCACCCGGATCTGTAGCAAATAACTCTTCAAAAGTCATATTTTTATTTTTGTACTTTCCGAAGGTGATCCTCTCTAGCAAGATAGGTGTCTGCGTCAAGGTAACAAGTCTATCTACACTATCAACCTTCTCCAGCAACAACCCAAACAGCAGATAGTGCCACAATACATCACTCATAGCATCATGAGCCCTCATCTCTCCTATCCCAAGCTCTTCTGCTACTTTGACCTCTTTTTGATATAGACCATACTGATAGCGAAGTGTCTGGAGCTTATAATCCTCAGCATCTTTGAGAAGGTGTCTTGCACACTTGTCTGTATCTATGCGTTTCATCTTCATCTCCAAGCCCTCATTTTCGAGCATGGTTATATCGAGTTCATTGCCATGTGAAATGAAATAGTTGGATTCGTTATTATCTTTCTCGAACGCTATATAGCTATCTGTCTCGTAGGGCCAGTAGCTATCTGCTATCATCTCTGGAGTTATGTGGTGTATACCCATAGCGGTATAACTCATATCTAGATCTGTATAGCAGAGGTCATTGAAAATCTCAATCTTATCGCCATCTTGTTTCAAAAAAGCCAGTTGTATGATCCGATCATTTTCAAGATCGAGACCGGTAGCCTCAATATCTACAAAAAAAAGTGCCATCTCTATATCCTTATTTATAATTTAATATGATCAAAATAGTTTCAGAAAATCTCTCTTGAGTGCCTCTTTGTCTACCTGCTTTTCATGGAGTGACTTGAGTGGCATAGTCTGCCTGTAGATGATCTGCTCCGGCAGCATATAGTTAGGCAGATGCTTTTTCATCTCAAACAGTATCTCATTTCGTGCAAGTTCACTCTTGGCACTATATATGAGAACTATCTCCTCCTCTATCTCGTCGTTGGGTATAGAGAAGATAGAACATGCGGTGATAATGGGTAGTTTATCCTCTATAACTCGCTCTATTTCATGTGGACTTACACGATACCCTTTGGTTTTGATCATGTCATCTTTACGCGAGACAAAGTATATATATCCCTCCTCGTCAGCATATACAAAGTCCCCACTAGCTATGACTATCTCATCACTTAGTTGTCCCTCCGGATGGATAACTTTGTCCAATATATGAATAGATTTGAATCTTGTTGCACTCTCTTTCGGGTCATTCCAGTAGCCTCTGTAGATGCAAGCACCTCTATGGATCAGCTCACCTGTCTCTCCAGGTTTACATGCCTCTCCATCTTCATTGATGATATATAGCTCCACATCAGGTATCGCCTTGCCGATAGAGGTAGGTCGTGTAGATAGTTGACTAGGATCTAGATAGCTAGAGCGAAATGCTTCGGTCAATCCATGCATAGCATATAGTTTAGCATCTGGGAAGTGTGTATTGATATTTTTTAACATCAATGGTGTAATATTTCCTCCTGAAGAAGTGATCGTATGTAGGTTTTTGAAGTGTGCCGACTGCGGTATACGGTGAGCATCCTCATCAAACATTTGGCTGATATGTATAGGCATCAGAGGCAGTACAGTGATCTTATCATTGATCAAATGACCAAAGAAGTCTGATGGCAAAAGAAATTTATGTATCACAAGTGTAGCTCGTCTATATAGTGTAGCAAAGAGCTGGTTGAGCCCATAGTCCAGATTGAACGAAAGGATACCTGAGATGACATCACTCTTTCGTAGTTTTAGATAGCTAGAGACTATCCTCGCCCCATCTATCAATGCACGGTTATCTATCACTATTCCCCGTGGATTGCCTGACGAGCCAAAGCTATATGTGATACATGCATTGTCATGACCATGCAGCTGACACTCTATATCGCCAGAATAAAACTTGTAAATCTCTTCAAAAGAGACATCACTCTCATCGGTAGCTCTATATGTGATAACTTTGCCACTAAAATCAATAGCCTTTATACTCTCTAGCTTGCTAATATCTGTAATGATACAGCTGATAGAGCAGTCATCTATGATATGTTTCACCTGCTCTGGTTTGAGTAGTCGAGTAATAGGCACAAAGAGATACTCCGTAGAGAGTACCGCCAATATAGCAATAACCTGCTGTGAACTCTTGGTAGAGTAGATACCGATACGACTCCCTTTTGGCAGTCCAAGGCTCGTAAGGTAGTGTGCAACTCTGTCTACTTTATCTTTGAGTTGGATATAGGTATAGCTAGTTGTCCCATCTACAAGCCCTATCTTGTCAGGCTCTACCCGTACAGCTCTTTCCAATAGGTTTTGAATAGTGTTTACAGACATGTTTGCTCCTTAGGTTTTATTATATCAGAAAAATCTATCTCTATTTCACTATTTTGAGTAAAAAATGAGCGTTTGATATAGCGTATTGAGGTTGAACTAAATATATTTAAAGTACTTTTTTCATTCCAATTCATCTCTTTTTGGGCCGCCAAAATACCAAAGATATTTATCTCCTGATTAGCTTTACCATCCAATAGATGGAGTAAAATATAGATAAAACTAAGTGAATTTTTAAACTTTTCCAATTTGCCCTGCACCTGAAATGCATTTGACTCTGTATCAACAAGCCAATATTGAGAGTTATGATTTAATGATGAGATAGTAACATTTTTTACCGTCTGCTCTTGAATATGTTTTGTAAAAATAGTAGATATTTGTTGTAAATTTGTCATATTAAGAGATTGCACATAAGATAACTTATTGAAAATCCCCCAAATCAACTGCGATATATAACTCTTGCCACTATTATTTTCCCCCACAAAAAGAGTAAGTTTTTTAGATAAATCTATCTCACATCTTTGTGTTATAGGTGGAAATTTATTGATAATGAGTTTCATCTCTTACTCCCCAACCCCATAAGTCCAAATCTCATACTTCTTATCCAAAAAGATGGTAGGTGTATGGTGAAAATTCAAAATCTTTTTGTAGAAAAACAGGATGATGTCATCTACATCTTCTTGTGTCAAGACTTTGGTGATACCGCCTGTCAATACGATGCTATTGAGTATCTCAAGGTTGAGCTCTATATAGGAGGCGTGGTGTTTGGATACCTTGTAGAGTACGAGAAATATAGATAGTTGCATCAGGATACGAATCGCTTCATCACTATGCTCTTCTAGGATATTCTCAGTGACATTGAGGTGCTCTAAGAGTTCAAAGACAAACTCATTTTGTTTGGCGATATGCACAAGACTCTCACGAGATTTAAAGACTCCTAGCTTTTTGAAGACCAATCTATCATACCCGTGTTCACTCAAGATATTATCATTGACCAAATCACGGCTATAGTGTATATCTGTAGTCGCTCCTCCAATATCTATGACTATAAAGGGATCTGCCACTTCGAGGTGTTCATGTATCTTGGATAGTGAACGATTGACGATGTATGGAGTAGAGTAGATTTGGTTGCTGGTTAGTGCGTAGAGTTGCTTGATATCCTCTTTGCCCATGATATCAGCTTGGTAGAGGTCAGTCAAGTAGTTTTTGAGTGCATCCTCTTGGATCTTGAGTTTGTCAGATATGATATTTTCCAATATAGCAACAGCAGGTAGCTCTGATCTCAAGAAGTCACCACTCTTTTGACTCCCTACAAAAACAATGTTTTGATAGTTAATCTCTCTGAGGTATGCTATGAGCTTCTCATCAAAAACATGCTCTACCGAGTCGATACCACCTACGATGATAACTACATCTATCATCTCTGTAGGTGCTATAGACTCAGTGATTTTGGGATAGAGTAGAGTACTGATGATATTGATCCCTGAATTGAAAGCGATATTGACTGCATATTTGAGGCTAAAGGAGTTTGTAAGCCCTATGATCAGTGTCGTCAATCCGCCATTGGCTGAGCTACAGATATAGATATCATCTTTATCATATTGTGTTAAAGTGGCTGCACATTTACTCTCTAAATCATTGAGAATACTTGTATCAAAGTTTCTAAAGTATTGGTCTATCTTGCCCTCTTGGGCAACCTTGAAGTAGGTACTTCCGATGTCTATTAACAGTCTGCTCATAGTATATGATCCCTATCTCTTGGATGATTTATAGTATTGTAACCAAATTATTATTTTAAGTGACACCTACTCACTGAAAATCTCTTTGAGATCATTAGGAATTCTACTTGGTTTTTTATCTTTTATATAAACCAGTAGTATCTCCATACTAAAGATCTTCAACTCATCTCTCCAGATCTCTTGGAGCAGAGTCAATGAGCTATTTTTGAGTGTTATGATTTTGGAGGTGACATTTAGAGTATCGCCCAGTTTTGATGTTGCCAAAAAGTTAGCATCTATATGGCGTACCACAAAGCCTGAATGATTATCTCCCAATGGTGTCATAGATCTCTCAAAGAAGCGTTCAGACCTAGCCCTCTCACAATACTTGATATAGTTAGTATGATAAACAATACCACCAGCATCTGTATCTTCGTAATAGACTCGTATTTTCACCTTGAAACTCCTATTGCATGGGGCTTTCCGAACATTGGGTTATTAGCTATCAACTTACCATTTTTAGTTCTTATTTTTATGCTCATAAAAATACCCTTTAAACGGCACTCCTGTACGAAGGTATAATACCAAGATGTTGATTAATGTATAATAATACTCATCTTCACTACAGAGCTTATAATAACCTTTAGGATATAATTAATATTAGGAATATTAAAGAGGAATGGTATAAAGATTAGTGGCTAAATATATTCTATCATACACAACAGCAGCACTGTCATCTTATGAATCAGAGGTAATTGCTGGTTTGTGTCTTGATGAAGGAGACTGGTCTACTGTGCGTAAAAGTGTGCTTGAAGAGAATGTTTTGCAGAAAGGTTCATTGACTGGTAGAGAGCGTCTTTTCATTGAACTTCAAAAACGATTGGATACACTTACCCCCGAACAGCTTGCCTTTTATGCAGATGCATCCAGTTCTGATGCAAAGAGCCTTACGATGCTGAGTTGTTTTAAACTCTATGGGTTTATCTACGACTTTGCAACCGAGGTGATGCGGAAGAAGTTACTGCTGTTTGACTTTCAAGTGCTGAATAGCGACTATGAATCGTTCTATGACAGCAAAGCCGTCAGCTTTGAGAATCTCAATACTATCTCTGAAGCTACACAGAAGAAGTTAAAACAGGTAATGTTCAAGATGTTTGAGCAGGCTGGATTTATTGATAGTGTTAAAACCAAAAATATACAGAAGCCTTACCTCTCCGAAGAGCTTATAAAACTTATCGTTCAGGATGATCCTAGATACCTGAGTGCTTTTCTCTATAGCAATAATGAAATAAATGAACTGACAAAGAGATACCCAAAACTATGAAATTAAAATTAGAATCTTTAGAAACAAAATACGAGAAGCTTTTTAACAATTTAAAAAAAGAGAGTTTCTTATCTATGAGTGCCTTGGGTGGGGAGATACCTTTTTATATCGTCCCCTATAATCCAGTGCAGGAGAATGATGTAGTCCAAAAGACAAAACAGCTCAAAGACAGACTCTCTCTTGCAGGTATCTCTGTATATGAAATCAATTTGTTTGACTTGGCACTGGATATGCTTGAAGAACGAGATGTACTCGATAAGATTATTGCCAAAGAGAGCAGTCTATCCAAAGCAAAGCTCTTTAAGACACTACAGGGTGTCCTCGATAGTGAAACTAAGCTCATACCACAGATAGAGAAACTCGCCAAAGAGAATCCTTCTGGAATGATATTTTTAACAGGTATCGGTCAAGTGTTCCCCTACATCCGTTCGCATACCATCTTGAACAATTTACAGAACAGTATCAAAGAGAGACCAACAGTGATGTTCTTCCCCGGTACTTACGGCAAAGACCTTTCTCTTTTCGGGACGCTCAAAGATGATAACTACTATCGGGCTTTTAACCTCGATACACTCAATTTGTAAGGATAAAAAATGATTGGAAATTTATTTAAGAAAGATATACACAGAAACATTGAGGGGGTCATCAAGGCGGACAATCTCACAGATGAAGCCATCTTTCAAGAGGTAGATGAGTATGTCATTACGAACGACCTAAACAAGAAACTAGATGAGTTCTTTGGTGAATACAGTCCAAGCATAAGTAAAAATACGCAAAACATCGGTGTATGGATTTCGGGGCACTTCGGTTCTGGTAAATCACACCTCCTGAAAATCCTCTCGTATATCCTTA
>JAYEOM010000051.1:0-3325 GCA_034722955.1 Campylobacterota bacterium | reverse complement strand
ATACCGATATCTTACTCTTGAGATACAAACCAAACAAGATTATCATCTACTCCAGAGATGAACTCAAGCAGTTTGAAATGCAGCAAACTTATAACGATCCTTGTATGCGTTATTTTATCGGTGATGTACGAGATGAGGCGAGATTAAGCGAAGCTATGAGTGGTGTGGATTTTGTCATTCACGCTGCAGCACTCAAACATGTACCTATAGCCGAATACAACCCTATGGAGTGTATCAAAACCAATATCAATGGTGCAGAGAATGTCATACAGGCTGCTATCAAAAATGGCGTAGAGAAGGTGATTGCACTCTCTACAGACAAGGCATCTAGCCCTATCAATCTCTATGGAGCCACCAAACTAGCAAGCGATAAACTCTTTGTCGCTGCCAACAATATAGTAGGCAAGAGAAAAACACGATTTGCTGTAGTTCGATATGGCAATGTCGTGGGCAGTCGTGGTTCTGTCGTGCCATTTTTTCAGCAACTTATATCTGATGGAGCAACAGAGCTTCCTATCACAGATGGGAATATGACAAGATTTCTAATCACACTTGAGGATGGAGTAGAGTTTGTACTCAAAGATTTTGAGAGGATGCATGGTGGAGAGATATTTATCCCTAAAATTCCATCTATGAAGATGACCGATTTAGCAAAAGCACTTGCCCCTAATCTCCCTCACACAACTATAGGTATTAGACCTGGTGAAAAGATGCATGAAGTGATGATCACTGCTGATGATAGAGTTGTTGAGTTTGATAGCTACTATGTCATCACTCCTACGATACAGTTTAGCCATGTTACTGACTTTAGTACAAATGCTTTGGGTGAAGAGGGCAAAGATATAGGCATAGGTTTTGAGTACAATTCACTCAACAATACGCAGTGGATTACACGAGAAGAGTTATTGGATATGGTTGAGAGGTCATAAGATGGATTTCATCCCCTATGGCAAACAACTGATAGAGCAAGATGATATAGATAGAGTGGTGGAGACACTACAATCAGACTATCTAACTACAGGGCCCAAAGTCAAAGAGTTTGAAGAGGCACTCTCTCGCTACTGTGGAGCTAAATATAGTGTAGCTCTCTCCAATGGTACGGCTGCACTGCATTTGGCTTCTCTCGCTCTACTACAAAAAGGTGACAAAGTTTTGACAACACCCAACTCTTTTTTGGCTACAGCCAATGCTATACTCTATGCAGGGGCTAAGCCTGTTTTTGTAGATATCGCAGTAGATGGAAATATAGATTTGGATTTATGCGAAGAGGAACTCAAAAAAGATCCTACGATCAAAGCTATCTATGCAGTAGCTTTTTCTGGTAATATGTTAAACCAAGCGAAGCTTAGGCATCTCAAGGAGCATTATGGTATTGTGATACTTGAAGATAATGCACATGCTATAGGTGCGAGCTATGATGATGTGCGTGCAGGCTCTTGTCTCCATAGTGATGCAGGTATCTTCTCTTTTCACCCTGTCAAACACATCACGACAGCCGAGGGGGGAGCAATAACTACAAACTCCACAAAACTCTATAACAAACTACTCACCCTAAGAACACATGGAATGGTCAAAACCCCTGCTATGAAGCCTTGGGAGTATGAAATGCGAGAGCTTGGCTTCAACTATCGTATCACAGATATTCAGTGTGCATTGGGACTCTCTCAGCTCCAAAAACTTGACAGATTTGTCGATAGACGCGTAGAGATAGCCAAAGCCTATGATGAAGCATTTAGAGACACTAGAGTAAAGCCCCTCTATACTTATCATGGAAAATCATCCTATCATCTCTATGTTGTTCGGATAGATTTCACACAATTCGCTATCACAAAAGAGGAGTTATTTATACAAATGAGAGAGAGGCAGATAGGGTTACAACTTCACTATATGCCCATCAACAAGCAACCCTATTATAAATCTCTAGGATATGGGGAGGAGTCTACTCCTGTTATGGATAGATATTATGATGAGTGTTTTTCTCTACCGATCTATCCGAAGATGAGTGATGAGGAGCAGGGGTATGTGATTGAGAATCTATTTGAGGTCTTAGATGCCTAAAGCCGTCGCCATTATCCCTGCAAGAGGAGGGAGCAAGCGAATACCACGAAAAAACATCAAAGACTTCTTTGGCAAACCTCTCATTGCCTACTCTATAGAAGTGGCACTTGCTTCAAATCTTTTCGACAAAGTTGTAGTGAGTACGGATGACAAAGAGATAGCTTCTATCGCAAAGTCGTACGGAGCAGAAGTACCATTTTTGAGACCAAAAGAGTTAAGCGATGATTTTACAGGCACGGCTGATGTGGTCAACCATATGATAGAGTATTTAGCGTCTATAGGCGAGTATTATGAGTTTGCTTGCACTATATACGCCACAGCTCCACTTCTACAAAAGGAGTATCTCATAGAGGGATATGAGAAACTAAAAAATAGTGATGCTATCAATGCCTTTTCTGTTACCTCTATGCCTTTCCCTATACAGAGAACCTTTAGGATAGATGAGGGTGGAAGATGCGAAATGTTTACTCCTGAGTACTATATGGCAAGAAGTCAAGACCTAGAAGAGGCGTATCAAGATGCAGGGCAGTTTTATTGGACTAGGATAGGTAAAAAATCTGATGAAATTATGTTTGGCAGAGATAGTATCCCTATCATTTTGCCTCGCTATTTAGTGCAAGATATTGATACTTTGGAGGATTGGGAGCGGGTTGAGGTGATGCATGAAGTGATCAGATGCAGAGGCACTAAATGCTAGAGACCAACAGAGTAGAGTACAAAGCCAAATATACAGATGGTTTAGAAAAAGAGGGTATTTTTTTAAAGGTTGTATTTTTTTCAAATTACGATGAAATTAAAAATGAGGGAATAAATGAGGGAATAAATGAGGGAATAAATGAGGGAATAAGTTCTCTATATGGATATATAAGAAAAAACCCAAATCAAAGAGTATCTCATATCTCAAAATCTTTAAATATTCCTCAAAAGACACTAGAGAGATGGATAAAGCAACTAAAAGATGAAAATAAAATCGAATATATAGGCAGTAAAAAAACAGGGGGATATCATGCAAAATAGTATCGCCATTAGCACAAAAGAATCGAGAACAAAAATGAAAATACTCTTCCGTGCTGACTCGTCATCGACCATAGGTATAGGTCATATAATGCGAGATTTGGTTCTTGCCAAACAGTACCCTGATGCACAAATCATATTTGCTAGCCGAAACTTGAAAGGCAATATCAATCATAAAATAGTTGCAGATGGATATAGTGTAGAGATTTTAGAGTCAAACGATATAAGTGAGTTGGCTGCTACTATTCAAAAA
>JAYEOM010000050.1:0-3360 GCA_034722955.1 Campylobacterota bacterium | reverse complement strand
CCGTGTAGTGTCTCTTTAGGAAAGTAAAAAAAGCGGCCGCTTCATCAGCCCTGATCTCATCAAAGAGTTGGTTTTTGATACGGTGGTCTATAGCGATATACTCTCTCAGGTAGTTAGGGTCTTCAACGAGTCTGGAGAAGAGATAGTCTGCCTTGGGGTTGTAGTGGTCAATGATCGCTTTGTGGTAGGATTGGAAGTAGCTTCGCTTGATACTCTTCTCTCTTCTATTGTTGTGAATATGATCGAGCATCTGTACGACAGTGGGAAACTTTTTGCTTGATATTTGGAAACTCCGGCTACTCAAGCTTCAACACCAACTTCACAGGGCAGTGATCGCTACCCATTACACTATCTAGTATATCCGCATCTACTATGCTATCTCTGAGGTCTTCAGAGACGAAGAAGTAGTCTATGCGCCATCCTACATTTCTCGCTCTTGCACCTGCACGGTATGACCACCAACTATATCTATCTGCTTCATCTGCTCTGATATGACGGAAAGTATCTATATATCCGGCCTCTACCCATCTATCCATCCACTCTCGCTCTATAGGCAAGAAGCCCGATGTCGATTCATTAGCTTTTGGACGGGCTAAGTCTATGGGATTGTGAGCAGTATTGACATCACCGCATACCACTATAGATTTACCCTCGTCTCTAAGAGCATTGATATGAGCTAAAAACCTATCATAAAAAGCCATCTTGTACTCTAATCGCTCTTCATCTCTCTGGCCATTTGGGAAGTAGACATTGAAGTAAGCTATATCGCCAAAATGATACTCATTGATACGCCCTTCTGAGAGTATATCTACCTCATCACAAGAGCTATGGTGTATACCATCAGTATCAGTATATAGTGCCACTCCCGACTGACCTTTTTTGATAGAAGAGTTAACTATAGCATGTTTATAGTCTCTATCAAATATACTATCAGGTATCTGCTCAGCCTCGGCCTTGATCTCTTGCAATCCCAAAAAGTCAACTTGATGTTCATCTATCCATTTGAGTGCCTCTTTTTTGTCCACAGCACGGATACCATTTACATTCCATGAGATAAATGTGAGTGTTTTCATTGTGACTCCTCGTCAAATTTGGGTAGAATAATAGCACAATTGCAATAAGATAGAAAGGATAAAAATGTCACAAGAAGACCAAAAACGATGGAACAAAAAATATCAAAACAGTCCGATACCCAATACCCCTATCAAACTTGTCACTAGCTTTGCCAGTCAGGCTACAAAAGGTTATGCTTTGGATGTAGCCTGTGGCATGGGTCGGCATAGTAGATATTTGGCATCTTTGGGCTTTGAGGTGGACGCACTAGATATCAGCTCTGTAGCTATAGCCTCACTCCAAAACATCCCTCATGTTCATCCTATAGAGGTGGATTTTGACAGCTACAGACTTACAAAAAATTACTATGATCTTATCATCAGTACATTTTTTCTAAATAGAGAACTTTTTCCTCAGATGATAGAAGCATTGAAGATAGATGGGATATTAATTTATGAAACCTTTGTCTACCACCCTGATAATGATACAGCCCCATCCAATCGCTCTTTTTTATTAGAAGAGGGAGAGTTGATGGAGGCTTTTGATGGTCTCTGTGAAATAGTCTATTATGAAGAGTATTGGACCAAAGATATGAAAGGCAATAAAAGTATGAAAGCTTCAATGGTAGCAAGAAAGAGATAAATATATGATCAATTTCGTAAATATTTATGCTAAAATTATATCAAATTAAATATGGGATACAATAATCAACACCTTAGCCAAAAAAACCCTAGCTAAAGTGAAGCTGTAGTAATCTTCCAGTTGCAATGATGAAAAAAAACTACAAAAGATAATAACAAACCTAGCTCCTCTGCTTCGGATCTTGATAGGGAATGCTTCACCTTAGATCAAGTAGGTTTGCGAATTTGGTCCCATGTTGGTCATAAAGTTGAAGATGATAAATCCGGCAAATATCATCATCGTCTGCATACTATGGTTATCCACTCTCTGTGAAAATGCCACGATAGCCAAACCTACAGCACACCCTGTAAAGCCGATAAATTGGAGCTTTACACGACCAAGACGATCGGTCAAAAAGATAGCAAACAAGATACCGACTATGAGCAGTGTATCGAGCATCGCAGCTCCTTTTGATGCCATCATCGCACTCTCGATCATATCAGCTACATTATGCTCTGCGTGTTTATGACCAACTGTATATGCCAAAATAGTCGGGGTAAATATCCCTATGCCATAGGTACCAAGATCTTGCAAGAACCATGGTACTGAGGCAAAAATGGTTGTTTTGAAATATTTGGCTCTAAATAGATCCATATAGCTCCCTCTGCTCTGCTCCTCTCTCTTGGTATCTGACCGCTCACTCTTGACAATATTGAGTTTGATCTCTTTAGGGTATTGGGGATCTTTACTGAGTAGTCTGGAGAGTTCACTCTCTGCCTCTTTTGTGCGACCTTGCGAGAGGAGCCAGTGAGGACTCATGGTTATTTTGAATCGACCGATAAGTATGATGAACGCCGGAATGATCACTATGGCATACATATATCTCCACGCTTCTATGTTGTCAGGATTGTTTACCAGTGTGAAGTAAGCTATTCCAGTTCCAAATACAGCTCCTACAGCTTGAAAGGCAAAAGTACCCAGAACGAGCTTTCCTCTACTCCTGCTAGGCATACTCTCGGTAATGACAGCGTGAGCCGTAGGGTAGTCACACCCCAATGCCATGCCGATTCCAAAGAGAGAAAATACAACGATATAAAAGTTGTCAGCAGACATCAGACCAACCAAAAAGAGGATAAATATGATCATTTCAACTAGAAACATCTTCTTTCGTCCATAGTGATCTGATAGACCCCCAAGCATCGTAGCACCTATGAGGATACCAAATAGTGGAGCAGCAGCGATGACTCCTTTTCCTATGGCATCTAGATTAAATTCAAAGGCGATGAGGTGTACTGCTACACCGGTCATCAAAACCACTAAACCTTCAAAAAACTTTCCTCCGGCTGCCAATACCAAAATCAGCCACTGCATATGTGTTAGTGGAGCTGATGAGGAGGGTGTACCATCTGACCACTGAGGTATCTCATCGATATACCCCTGTACTGTTCTTTTCATATCTACATATCCTTATAGTTGTAAGTACCAGCCGACATCTAATTGCATATTTTATGAAATAAGCTTGCCCTAGATTTGTTTTGTACACTCCCTTGGGGTAGCCTTATTCAATCTCAAAAAAACACTTTACTTCACTACCAGTCTGATAGACTTCACCTGTATCTACGATATAGGCATACTGCTCACAAGAGTCGGTCGCGTCACCCTGAAGTGTAAATCCTACTCTCAACT
>JAYEOM010000049.1:0-3363 GCA_034722955.1 Campylobacterota bacterium | reverse complement strand
ACCCCAAGGAGATAAACACACAAATAGAAGTCACCAAGAGGGTAAGATTTGCAAAATATAATTCGTAGGACTAGCCATAGCTAATTGGAGAATTATATTTTGTGAAGATTGCCCTCTTGGTGACTTCTCTACGGGCTTTATGAGGTTTCCCATATACTTCGTTAATCGTTTTTGTACCCCAAGGGCATTTCCTACGGGCAATTAGCCAAGGCTAGTACTTCAAACGATTGCCTTGTCTATGAAAAACCTCATAAAGCTATTTGTGTGTTTATCTCCTTGGGGTAGCCTAAGTCCACTAAGCAAACATGCTCCTAGTACCTACCCACATCTAGTTGCATAGTTTAGTAAGTTTACCTTAGATTTGCATTGAGATATCTGTAGGACTAACCATGGCCAGTCCTGCGAATTATATTTTGCAAATCTTACCCTCCCTGTGGCTTCTATTTGGATGTTTATCTCCTTATCTATATCGTATAGTCGGATTTGTATCTATAATAAATATATTTTTCTGCTCTCTATAGCTATACCCTAGTCTCATTTGATGCTTAGTGAGGATTTCAGAAACGATATAGAGACCTAGACCAAAGCCCTTCTCCTCTTTTGATCCCTTGGTAAAAGCTTGCGTATAGTGGGAGAGGGGATACTCCAATTGTTCACCATCACTCACGAAAGAGAGTTCGCCTGCATGGTATATGATCTCTAAGTGTTGAGCATATTTTTGGGCGTTCTCTATGAGGTTTTTGAAGACTATACTCATGAGATTGAAATCTGCTTTTATCACTTCATCATGGATATTGCTTGGAATATCACTCTCTATATAGAGTAGGTCTTTTGCCTGATCTATAAGCTCTACGATAGGTATGGGCTGCTGCTCTATAGTATAGTCACCTGCAGTGATCTTCTCTATATGAGCCAACTCTTGTAGGAGCATAGCGAGACGAGAGAAGATAGAGTCGAGCATCTCTTGGGTTTTTGTATCCTCTACTATCTCTGTCAATATCTTACCTTTTGTTATTGGTGTATTGAGTTCATGGAAGATATTACGGACAAAGAGCTGTCGTGAGTCGAGAAGTTCTTTTGATTTTTCTATAGCATTATAGAAAGCATTGGAGACAAGACTTATCTCATCTTGTTTTTTGGACAGGATATAGTCTGGGAATTCACCATCACCATATGCCACTATATCTCGTTCTAATTTTTTGAGAGGGACTAGTGACTTCCGTATCATCACATACATAACTATCAAGAGTATAATGATAGAGAGGAAGATGAGTAGTGGCACGGAGAAGCGTTCCCATACATTTTGTTGGACTTTAAGTAGGAGATTGACCTCTCTTGTGACTATATGTACATAGGTGTCTCCTTGGTAGTAGAGTATACGAGAGCGTTTACGGTATTTTTTATCTCTTGTGTAGAGTCGATGCATCTTGTGGTAGTTTGCATTTTTGAGTATATGTTGTCGCTCTTTACCATATATCTCTTGGAGATGAAACTCCTTGAAGAGCTCTATAGGTTTCTCTTTTGTATGTCGCATCTCTTTGATCAGTATACGGATTTTGTATGTCAAGTCTGCTCTATCCTTTTTGGATATATGAGCGACTATCGAAAAACCTGCGATGAGTGTAGCAATGAGTGCGATGGCAAAGAGTATATTGAGTTTGAAAAATACTGAGTGCCGAAACATCTAATCTCCTATGTACTTATATCCTATACCTCGTACAGATTTGATATATTTTGAATTTTTACTAGAGTCACCTATCTTGTGGCGTATTCTGCCGATGATGACATCGATACTCCTATCTGAGCTCTCCCATTTGATGGCATTGACACTGTTGACTATATATTCACGGCTTACAACTTGCTGTTTTTTCTCCAATAAGAGAGAAAATATCTCATACTCTGCGAGTGTAAGGCTGAGCAATCTATTCTCCTGGGTGATCTGCATTTTGTTACTATCTATGACAAATACCTCCTCTGAACTATTGCTTGAAATATTGGTATATCTTTTGATGATAGATTGGATACGAGCCACGAGCTCTCTCGGGTCATAGGGTTTGGAGATATAGTCGTCGGCACCTATATCAAATGCAACGACTTTGTCACTCACATCATGTCTTGCTGTAGAGATGATGATGGGGAGAGTAGGGTAGCTCTTTTTGATGATCTTGCAGAGATCAAGCCCATCCATCTCTGGAAGTCCCAGATCAAGAAGTATGAGGTCATACTTCTCTATTCGAAGTCTCTCTAGTGCTACACTTGGTCGATCCACACTTATCATGTCCAAACCATACCTTGGAAGATATTGCTCCAGAAGAGATGTAATCTCCAAGTCGTCTTCTACCATCATTATCAGTGACATATTGAGCCTTTTTTATATCAATCAAGAGCTATCGAACTATACATCTTTTTTTGTGATAGGGTGATGAGCTTGGTTCTCTGCTCAGGAGTAAGTATAGCAAAAATCTTCTCTAAAACTTCAGCTCTTTTGTTGAGTCTCTCTTCTGATTTTTGTTTCTTCATCATCACTCTCTTGCTTCTCTGCTCTAGCATAGATTTTTTGAATGCCTCTTTATCAAATGTACTTGCTGTCATAAACTTACTAGCATCTGGCATCTCTCTCTTCTGTTTCATAGCTTTACGCTCTTTTTTCATCATATCTTTTTGCTCTGATAGTAGTCTCTTTATCTGCTTCTTTTGCTCTTTGGTGAGATCAAGCTCTGAGCGTATCTGTTTAAAAAGTTTATGATGGTATTTCGCACCTTTTCTATGGTGTTTCATATGCGAACCTTGTTTGTACTCTTGGTATCCGAATCCTTCACCATCCATCATAGGTTTCCCTGCTACTAGTGCCGAAACCAAACCAACGCCTACTATAGTTGCTACAATTACTCTCTTTTTCATTTTATACCCTTTTTGATTTTGTTGTCTCTCGCTATTTGAGATACTGTAATGATAGAGGAGTTATGTAAATTATATAGCAACTGTTTGTAAATAGATGTAAATAGCCTTAACTGCTAGAGGTGCAACAAGATAACCTCTCTAAATTTATGAGACAACTAAATATGAACTACACTACCTACTTCAGTAAAAAACAGAGAAGATCAGAAATATTAGGGTCAGGTGCAATGGTGTTAAGTTAAGGGTTTTAGGAAGTGGTGCTTCAGCTCCACCTAATGGCTGAGGCTAAAGCCACAGTTCCAACTGTTCACTATTTTTCCTAACTTAACACCATTGCACCTGACCCTAAGATTTCAAATTATATTTTGGCAGTAGCACAGTAGCAGTAGCAATAAAGAGTCTTTTTCCAAAAAAGAGAGCAAAACAGATACACATCACCCCACCCACCCAAAATCCCCAGAAAAA
>JAYEOM010000048.1:0-16207 GCA_034722955.1 Campylobacterota bacterium | reverse complement strand
CCATTCCGAACCTGGAAGTCAAGCCTCCCATCGCCGATAATACTGCAGGCTACGCTTGTGGAAATGTAGGTCGCTGCCGCTTTGAGATTATTCACTTCTTTTTTAATCCCTCTTTTTTAATTTATTTTTATTGATTCTTCGATAAATTGAAGCTACGATTATTTAATCTTATTTTCAGTCCTATTTTTATTAATTATTTGATAAGTTGAACCTGCATAGTCATTTATCTTTATCTGAATCTTTTAAAACTTCTTCTATTGGTAATATTAATCATTATTAAATATAAAATCAATACTGTTATGATTATTTATACTTATAGTATAGATAGTTATGATTAATTCAATTCTAATTATGTTTTTGCTATAATAATTACAAAATTATAACAAGGGTGGAGTAGTATGAAAAAAATTGTAACAATCTCACTGGCAGTGGCAGCTACAGTGGCAAGTTTGCAGGCGGCAACAAATGCAGAACTAGAGGAGAGGATTGAGAAGCTGGAGAAGAAGCAGACAAAAACTAGCAAGAAACTCAATACGGTTAAAGCTAAGCATGCTGGTGACAATGTAAAGTTTGGTATTGAATTTAGAAATGCTGTTGACTCTTTAAGTTATAAAAATAATGAGACTGGCGAAGAGGCTACAAATAACTCACTATATACGAGTAGACTATATCTTGATATGGCTGCTGCTCCCGTGAGTGGCTTGATCTTCAAAGGTAGGCTAGCTGTTTACTCTATGTGGGGAGCACACCTTTATGTTGATGATAATGGCTTGAAGGATTGGTCTGGAAGTTCAAAGCCGACTGATACAGTTTTGCGGATAAAAGAGGCTTATTTTGTATATTCTTATGAGTTGGGAGAGCAGCCTGTCAGTTTCTCAGTAGGTAGAAGACCCTCAACAAAAGGTTTCTTGGCAAATATGAGGCAAAATGAAGGGCAGGGGTCACCATTGGCACATATTACAAATATGGAAGTCAATGGAGCTATGGTAAAGCTTAGCTGGGATCGTTTCATGCCGGGTGCTTATACTAAGTTTGTCTTTGGTCGTGCACATACAGGTGAAGTGGAAAATGTGTATGGATTGGGTAGTAATCCATGGGCTCCATATGGTGAAGTGGATGGCGATGATAAAAATGTTGACTTTTTCGTCATGCCGGGTAGTGCTTACAATGATGGACAATATGAGATAATGTATCAGTGGGCACATATCTTTAATTCAAAAGGTTTAAATATAGCCCAAAATAATGCATGGATAGATGCAGGTAAACCATTAGATATGTCAAGTGGTAAAAAAGCTGCAGCCGGTACAGCAGATCTATTCTCTGTAGGTCTTAAGGTATCTGGTATCGGTGACGGGATCAGTGACTTCCTAGATGAGACAACCTTTTTTGTCTCAGGTGCTTATACTAACTATAGTGCAAAAGCTGGTTATAGTTTTCTAGGATCAGAAGATGGTGGAAGCCAGAGCGGTAGCTCTATTTGGGCTGGTATAATCATACCAGACATGATTACTGAGAACGGAAAGATCGGTTTCGAGTATAACCATGGTTCAAAATATTGGACTCCGATGACTTGGGCAGAAGATACTGCTATGGGCTCTAAAATAGCTGTTCGTGGTGATGCTTATGAAGCATACTGGAATTTTGATCTCTTTGGTGTAAAATATCTTCCATCGCAGATAAGATATACATATGCACAGCATGATTACACCCCAAATGTAAACTGTGCCGGCTGGATTGAATCAAAAAAAGTTGATATCACAGCTCAAGATATAAGATTCTTCATCACCTACTCATACTAAAAAATAGACCCTAGGTTTCTGGGGTCTCTACTTATAGTTATAATTATTTCAAATAAACTATTTCTCTATTTTATAATGTTTTGTCTTAATTAAGTACTCAATCAGCACAACTACTATATTATACCGATTGAGTTTTTGGACAAAACAAATTACAAGGATATAATAATGAAAAAAATTGCAGCACTCTCTCTTGTAGCGGCAACTATGGCATTCGGTTCGACTGCTGATGATATTGCAGATCTTCAGAGGCAGATAGATAAGCTTAAAAAAGAACAAGTAAGTGAAAATGAGGCTCAAAAGAAGCAGATCGCTAAGCTCAAGAGACAAGTAAGTAAAAATAAGGCACAAAGTTCTGGGGATAACATCAAATGGGGTGTAGATCTTAGAACATCAATTGATAATATCAATTATGATATGGCTGATGGTAATAGTTATGGTAATGACTCTCTTATGTCTATGAGACTTTGGTTAAATATGGCGTATGCAGCTGATGCAAAGAATATTTTCAAAGGTCAACTCTCCATGAATAAAGCATTTGGTGCTGACTTTGGAGATATGTCAACAAACAGAGCATTTGGCATGGGGTCAATGTTTGACTGGACAGGTAATGAAGCTTTATCTGATAATTCATTGAAGGTAAAGCAAGCATACTGGCTCTATCTTGGTGATGATGCCTTTGGTCAGGGAATAGACTGGACATTCTCTATAGGAAGGAGACCTTCAACAAATGGTTTCCTATCAAGTTTAAGTCAAGATGATCCTGCAAGTTCACCTTTGGGACATAATATCAATGTTGAGTTTGATGGCTTAAGTTCAAAGATTGATCTTAGTAAAATAACAGGTGTAGCCGGTATGAGCTTCAAAGTTTGTATGGGTCAGGGCTCTACAAATGCCGTACCTCTCTTCGCAAACTCAACACCTTATGCTGAAGATCCCAACGGACTTGACCCTATCAGCTTGGGCGGATTTATTTTTGAACCATATAATGATGGTCAATTTATTGTTAAAGCAAATTGGTTTAGAGCGTTTGATCTTCCAGGTATGGAAGTTGATATGACTACAGGTCAACAACTTGGATTTAAACAATATGGTGATATGGATGGTGCAGCACTCTCTGTTCTGGTAGATGGTGTTACCGATGATGGATACGGTTCAGATGTAAAACTCTTTGGTTCAATAGCTTGGAGCAAGACTGATCCATTTGCAGGTGAAGCGATGCTAGGTTCTATGGATAGTGAAACAGGTAACTCCTACTGGGTTGGTGCTTACCTCCCTGTGGGTGAAGGTTCAGACTATGGTACACTTGGACTTGAGTATAATCATGGTTCTCAATATTGGAGACCATTTACTTATGCTGAAGATACTATGATCGGTTCCAAGATGGCTGCTCGTGGTGATGCATGGGAGCTTAACTACACTTATCAGATCACAAAAGCTTTGAGCCTTCAAGCAAGATATGTAAGTATAGATTATGACTATACAGGAAGTCAAGGATTCTTTGGCAATACTTCCGGCGCATCGATGGATATCAACGATGTAAAAGAGGGTGCAGCAATGTGGACACAACTAGGTGGTACGGCAGATCCTGCATCAGGACAAACAGTTGTTGGAAACCTTATGTCAAACGGTATGTCACAGTCTCAAGCAATGGCTATGGCACAGCAGATGGGTCAAGCTTCGGCTTTCTTGCCTAGTATCGTAGAGTCTGCGGATGACTTTAGATTCTATCTTAGATATAGATTCTAAGATTTTATCTCATAGCAGAGGGTCCCTCCCTCTGTTGGACTAATTTAACTTCCTCTTTATCACTTATCACCACCTATTATTAAATTTATATTTTCAAGATTCTGTTATCTTATTTAATGCTAAGTTAAAATAAGTTTAGATATCATAAACAACATTCTATTGTGTCCCAACAAATATTAGATTATTTGTTGGGATAATATTTAGTATGAATTTACATTATCATAGATAAAGGAATACAATGAGATCAATCTCAAAAATTTTGATGTTATCACTGCTATTGGTAGCTAGTGCAATAGCATCTGGAGCTACACAAGCACACGATGTAAAAGTGTTTACCTCGGACAACAGTGATGGGAAATTGACACCCAAAACAATACAAGCTGTACTTGAAAAAGAAGGTTTTATGGTAGAGGCAAATAATGATATGAATTCACCATATAAGCGTGACTTTAACAATACCTATTTTGATGTTTATAATCTAATGGTACTTTGGAGAAAAGATACAGTAATGGCATTGGCAAAAGATTATCCTGAAGTTGGTC
Source organism: Campylobacterota bacterium (assembly GCA_034722955.1). Lineage (GTDB taxonomy): Bacteria > Campylobacterota > Campylobacteria > Campylobacterales > Sulfurovaceae > SZUA-451. The sequence continues at coordinate 12,120 of JAYEOM010000048.1, read as the reverse complement.
TCTACTCACCAATGACAGCATCTATCTATACAAGAAAAGGAGATAAAACCATCTCTGTAGCCTATCTGAGTGCACCCGCAATCGCTAAAATAATCGGAGCACCAGCAGATAATCCTGCTATAGTTGACCTAGGTAAAAAGCTAGAAGAGGGATTGAAAAAAGCGATGCCAAATGGCAAGTATATGCCACTTGACTACAAGATGAAAAAGAGTACAAATGATGTTGTTACTCGTATTACCTTTGAGTTAAAAGGTGATGATTGGGAAGAGGCTAAAGATGAGTTCCAGATGGAATTTGAGGGAGAGGTAGCACGATATAAATTTGTAGCAGCTGCCTTTACTGATCTCAACTATGACTTAGATGAAAATGAAAAAGATTGGTATACATTTTATGATGTCTACTCTATTTGTAAGATACCAGTCATATATCAAGTATCTCAAAAACATCCTGAAGCAGGTGCATTTGGTCCTTGTTCCATGTATATGTATCAGAAAAAAGGTGAAAAAAAGGTTCACATGGCATTTACAAATGTTCATAAATGGATCGAAGCACTCAATATAGAAGATCAAAAATCCATCGATGTACTTATGGATGCTCAGAAGAAATTTGAAACAATTTTAGATAAAGTCATTAAAAAATAGTCAAATACAGAAGAGGAGAATTTCTCTTCTTGTTGGAACAACAACAATCCTTCATTCCTATTTACTCTAGAACTTATAATTATAATTTATTAATCTTATTGGAAAATAACACAACTATTAAAGAGTAGCATAAATCTTTTTGAACTAATTGATTTATTTTGTTGATTAAAATTGATAAATTAAATAATTATGTATATATTTAACAATTTTAATAGTAGAAAAGAAAATTTTACTTATATTGCTTGACATTTTAATTTTATTTCTATTACAATTGATCATCATGGTGATTCTGACTATCAAGAAGGGAAGAACACTACAATAAAAAAAGGAGGTTATATGACTAAGATAAGTAATGCTTCTCAAACTGAAGTAACACAGACAAGCAGAAGAGACTTTTTTAGAAAAACAGCGGCGTATTCGATCAGTGCATTAGCGGCAGCAAGCGTATTGGCACCGGTGAAAATAAATGCAGAAGATGATCCTGCGATCATGGAAGAGCAAAAATGGGGGACAACATTTGGTTACCCTGTAACAAACAACCTTTATGGTCTACCATCTCCATATGAGCATAATGTTACAAGAAGATATACCAAACTTTTATCATCTGGAAACTACTATGCCTCTATTGCTATGTGTCCTATTCAAGATTTGAGTGGTATTATTACACCAAATGGTCTATTCTTTAGTCGTAGTCATGGCGGTGTTGCTGAAATAGATCCTAATGAGCATAGACTTATGATACATGGATTGGTTGAAAAGCCACTAGTATTGACTATGGAGGAACTCAAAAAATATCCAAGTGTAAGTAGAATCCACTTTATAGAGTGTCCTGCCAATGGTGGACCAGAGTGGAGAGGACCTCAGTTCCCATCAATTCAGTTTGCCAAAGGTATGATGAGCTGTGCTGAATGGACAGGTGTCTACATCAAAGATCTTATTAAAGATCTTGGTCTAAAAAAAGAGGCACTGTGGATGCTGGCTGAGGGTATGGATAACTCTCACATGGGTAGAACAGTTCCTGTAGATAAAGTCTTGGATGATGCTATGATCGTCTGGGGACAAAATGGAGAAGCACTGCGTCCTGAGCAGGGGTATCCTATCAGACTTCTTGTTCCAGGCTGGGAGGGAAATCTCAGTGTTAAGTGGTTAGGTAGATTGGAGTTCGCTGCAGAGCCTTTCTATGCGAAAGAGGAGACAGCAAAATATACAGCTCTAAAACCAAGCGGTAAAGCGATTCAGCACTTTTATGCTAATGAGGTGAACTCTGTTATCACTTCGCCATGTCCTGATAAGCCATGGAGAGATCTCAAGAAGGGTGATGTCGTTGAGATAGAGGGTTTAGCTTGGAGTGGAATGGGAACTGTAGAGGGTGTAGATATCTCCTTTGATGGTGGTAAGAACTGGGTAGAGGCGAGTCTTAAGGGATTGGTACTGCAAAAGGCTTGGACTAGATTTAGCTATATCTACAAGTATGAAGGCAAACCTCTACTTCTCTCAAGTCGTGCAAGAGATGATGCAGGTCATATTCAGCCTAGTGTTAAGCAGGAGAGAGATGTCATGGGTATTGAATCAGTATATCATAGAAATGGTATTGCTACTTGGGAAGTTACAGAAAAAGGAGAGGTGAACAATGTTCAAGTCTTATCATAAAATATTATTATCAACGGTTTTGGTTGCTGCCGTAACATCAACTGTTGCATTGGCAGGAGACAAAAGTGTCTCCAATACCTATAAAAATGGAAAAAAAGTTATCGATGGCGGTGTAACTTACCCTGTAGTTGATGGGAAAAGCTCAGACTATCATATCAATGAAAAAGCCAATGGAGAAGGATTTGCACTTGGTAGAGAGCCAACTGCCAATGAGATCAAAGCTTGGGATATCGATATTATGCCTGATGGTAGAGGCTTGCCGGAAGGCAAAGGTACAGTTGAAGAGGGTGATGAGATCTATGAGGCGAAGTGTGCCTCTTGTCACTTTGACTTTGGTAGTGGTGGTGCAGGATATCCTGCAATGCAAGATGGTAATGCTTATGAGGGTCAAAAATCATTGACAAATCAGAGAAAAGGTCCTGATGATGATGGGCCTATTCGTGTATTTGGAACATATTGGCCTGTAGCAAGTACACTTTGGTGGTATATCAAAACAGGAATGCCTCACCCAGCACCAATGTCTTTGACGAATGATGAAGTTTATGCTCTATCTGCCTACATTATCTCAATCAATGAGCTTATGATTGATGGTGAAGAGCTAGATGATGAGTATGAGCTAGATAGAGAAAAGTTCTTGAAGCTTGTCATGCCAAACAAAGATGGTTTTGAACCTAAGATAGATGGTCCAAAAGGTCCAGATAGAGTGCGTGCTTATTTTAATGATACTAAAAATTATGGAAATGGCACAAGATGTATGAAAGAGTGTTTTGATGGAGAGCCTGAAATCGCAAGAATAAGTGGATCTGGAATCAGCGATTATCAGCCACCCATATCAATGAAAAAAGATCTTCCTGTTGTAGAGAAGGCTCCAGAAGCTCCTGGACAGAAAGCCTATGAGGCATCATGTGCAGTATGTCATGCGACAGATGCCATGGGTGCACCGGCAGTAGGCGACAAAAAAGCTTGGGCTAAAGCAATGGAAAAAGGTATAGATAAAGTATATGCCAATGCTATTGATGGCATCAATGGAATGCCTGCAAAAGGCGGAACATCTCTAGATGATGCCAAGCTCAAAGAGGTGGTAGACTATATGTTAGGTAAAAGTAAATAGTTAACTACACGATTTTTCACAATTAATCTATAAGATAGATATGCAAGATATAAATCTCTTGTATATCATATAAAATGTACAAATATGCATTAAAGGAAACGAAATGGAAAGAAGAAAGTTTTTAGGTTTGGGAGTAATGGCATTGGTTGCATTGCCTGCAACATTGAGTGCTATAAGTGCTATTGATTTCAGAGCAACAAAGCCGGATACTTGGACAGCACATACGGTTGATGATGCAGTCAAAGCACTTTTTGGTGATATCAAGCCTATAGAAGAGGGTGTAGATGTTAATGTACCTGCAGTAGCAAGCAGTGGCGGGGCAGTTCCTGTAACTATCAAGTCTGACATTGCTGCAAAATCTGTAGCAGTTTTTCAAAATATGAATCCAGAGAGTGCAACGGCAGTATTTAATGTTCCTGAAGATGGAATCATTGACTATTTTATGAAAATAAAACTCAAAGCTACTGATGAGAATGGCGGGAAAGGTACAGTTACAGCTATCGTAGAGGGTCTTGATGGTAAATTTTATATAGGATCTAAATCACTTGATGTTGCTAAAGGTGGATGTGAAGGCTAATTGGCTTTTAACAACTACAATAAAATAGAGAATAAAAAGGAAAATTATGGCTAAAAATATGAAAATCAAAGCAAAACTAAAAGGTGATATTGTAAGTGCAAAAGTGTTGGCTAAACATAGTATGCTTACTTATGATCAGGCAAAAGCAAAAGGCGTTGAGGCGAATTTTATCACTCACATTACGGCAAAAGTAGGCGATAAGATAGTATATGATGTCTCTACAAGTCAATTTTGGTCTAAAGATCCTCAGTTTAAGTTTAAATTTAGAGGAGCGAAAAAAGGTGAAAAGCTTGAAATCACTTGGAGTGATCTCTCTGGTAAATCAGTAACTGAAGGCAAGAAAATAAAGTAGTTTGATCTCTTCCCTTGGCTTTTTTGAGTCATGGGAGTTGTGTTTTAGATATATCATATAAATTACTCCAGAGTATTTTATATGATATTTCATCAGTCTCCTTGGGGTAGCCTAATCGTAATAGTGATCAATTTACAAAAATAACTTTATAGGATTTTGGAAGTGAAAAAGACTTTGGGTGTTAATGGAGAAGTTTTGAAACTATTTATCTCCAAAAAAGGAGAAGAGCAGAGAGTCACCATGAGAGAGATTGAAGTTGATGAAAATGGTGTTGTAGGAGATAAATTCTACGGAAAGGATCCAAGCCGTTCGATCTTGATCACGGCCCTTGATAGTTATATCTTAGCGAAAGAGGAGGGTATTGATATGGCATATGGATCATTAGGTGAAAATATATTGATGGAGTGCAGTCCATATCATCTCTCTGTTGGTACACACTTTAAGATAGGTGAAGTTATTTTGGAGATAACTCAAAACTGTACCTTGTGCAATAGCTTGGCAAAGGTAGATAAAAAACTTCCTAAACTACTCAAAAATGACAGGGGAATCTTTGCTAAAGTCGTAAAAGAGGGAACTATCTGCATCAGTAATAGAGTCAAAAATGATATATGAAATGGATCAAAAAGGATAAATCATGAACTATAGAAAAAGTATAAAAGTTATTCTGTTTTTACTGTTTTGCATTACACTCTCTCAAGCATCTGTGTTGACTGTGCTAAGTGGCACTAAAGGGCAAGCAGATAGTGAGCTCAAAGGACTTGAAAAGAGATTCGATGATATTGGTTTCTCTATAGCCGCAAAAAATGAACATCTCGAAACACACTACTATAATAAATTCAAAGATAAAAATCTTGATCTCCTGAATTTCTACCGAATTTATGATAAAAACAGTATGAGAGAGCTTCTGCTTAAAAATCCCAACTTCGGCGCCTTTACACCATTTAATTTTCTCGCTTTTAAAGAGCTTGACAGTGCAGAGAGAGGTGATATTACATGGTACGGATATCTTGACTCGGAAACTATGTTGAATATTATCGGTGAAACTGATGAGTCGGATAGAAAAAAGTTTAAAGATATGTTGTCAAAGATTGATAAACTGGTAGAAGATGAGATGAAACCAGAGTTTGTGCAGAAGCTTGAGTATAGTGGATCACTCCCGACCAGAGCACTACTGAAAATGGTTAAGAAATTTGAAAATGTAGATGATATCGATAGTTTTGCAGAAGATTTTATTATGGAGTATGACTCTATATTTACAAAAAACAACTTTGTTATTGCAGGCTTTTTGGATCTCAAGTTTGAGTATGATGACTTGGATATGGATTTTGAAAAATATGATGCATATTGGGTATCTTCTCTATGTCATTTTAAGTTTTCCAATGCGATTTTCAATCATGGGGAGCCTCAAGCTGGTGTTTTTGCACCCTGTTCAATATATTTCTATATACCAAAAGACTCCAATGAGCTTCATGTTGGTTATGCAACGGTAGAAAATTGGACTACAACTACCGGCATAAAAGATAAAACACAGTTGGCATATATGAAAGAGGTTGCCGATGAAGTATATGAAATATTTAAAAAACTAGGTTTTGTACTAGAGGGTGAGATTGATGAATCTTTGGAAAAACCCCAAACAGTATCACATGATTTGACCGCAGAGATCTCTGAACTCAAAGTAATGATAGAGAGCTTAACTAGAGAGGTTAAGGATTTGAAAAAAATAGTATCGGAGCCTACAGAGAGTATAGAGGGTAGAGATCCGGCAGTCTCTAAAAAAGAGTTCAAAACTCCAAAGATGACAATCGGTGGTGACAGACCTGAAAAATTAGCAGCATACTATGTTGCTCAACCTCAAACAGTTGATTCTCTAGTAAAGAGTCTAAAGGAGAGTGGTTTTGAAGTGTTGAGCGTGACTGATATATTAGATAAAAAAACTGTGGTGACTGTTACAAATGATCAGCTCAGAGATAGTAATACTTTTCTAGCAGCACTAAATATACTAGTGAATGGCAGCAGTGAAATTCGTGTACAAAATCCATCATATTTTGCTGCTGCATATCTACGGGATAACTACAAATATGGGGAGTTCAAAGATCTATTGAGAGCACTAGAGTCAGCTTTGGGTGATATGTATGAGACTGAAGAGGTTGTGGAGCTTGATAGGCTTAGAGATTATAACTTTATGCCAAATATGTCAAAGTTTGATGACTTTGTAGAGCTGGACGATGGAGACGATCTGATAGAGAATATAAGAGGTGAAAATAGTGAAAAGTATATCGCCTACAGACTTGAACTGCCAAATGGCTCTATACTTGTAGGGCATAAGATGCGTACAAAAACAAATAAATTTTTAATTAAAGTAGGAGAGGAGAGGAATGCACAACTCCTTCCATATCAGTCAATCATCAAAGATGATGTAGTCTATATGTTGGATCCTACATTTTATCTTGCACTTTCACTTCCTCTCCTGAGTATGGAGGATTTTATGAAAATTGCAAGTACACCTGATGAGATAGGCAAAAGCCTTAGAAGAGCCTATAGATAGTCGATTTAGAAATCGTCTTTCTCTTCTATAACTTCATCTAAGATACTATACCATCCTTGAGTATCCCATATCCCCTGTTCTGCACGAATTATTTCACCTTTATGGGTCAAAAAGTAGTGTCTAGGGACACCAAACTGTTCAAACTTGTCAGGTATATTATGTTGATCTCTTGACATGTAGAGAAGTATAAAGTTTTTTTGCATAGTTTTGATGACCTCATCTTTTGATAGTGTCATCTCTTTAAACTTTTTACAATATTTGCACCTATCTGCACCTATGAAGAGGTATACAATTTTTTTATCCTTGGTTGCTTGCTTTAGAGCTTTATCGTAGTCATGCTCCCAGTCTAAAACAGTGCCGTGCAGTGTAGTAATCATCAGAAGTGATGAGATTAAGAGTATGAAGGTTGATGGAGTTTTGAACATTTGTTCTCCTTGTAGATGTTTATTGATGATAAGAGAGCTGATTTACTGAGAGAGTATCTCAAACCAGTAGGTTTCTATTTTGTTGAGAGTAGCCTCTCTCCTTCTGTCAAAATATTCTGATATATCAAAATCTTTTTTACCGTAAAACTCTTTATACTCTTCGATAAAAGCATTGTAGTCACTCTCTTTTATGGCACTTGTAGCATAGGTGACCTTATGATAGAGCTGCGAGCCTTCATGGTGCTCTCTCCTATCTCTCTCATTGAGATTAATCCCACCATATCGATCCTCTTTTGTGCACATTATACTCATCTCCAGATGTGTACGCATCGATGCAACTGTATGCTCTAGTTGTTCTATAGGCATATCAACTCTTTTTATGATCGTTGCAGACTCTTTTGTGTATCCCCAATCTCCATCAATAGATAAATCCATATCAAATACAGATTTTATAAGCTCGCCTATCTTCTCGTCAGATTTGATTTTTTCCAGCATTATCTTTCCCATATAGCTTTAAGTCTAGTTTTAGTAAACATTGATACACATAATAGCAAAAAGAGAATTTAAAAATGATTAGCTTATTGATGCTAAGAATCTTTAGGATATAATTTATTTATACAAAAAGATTATTTATGTATATTTAGAACTAGATGGATTTTAAAATATTTATTGTAGAGGAGTAGTATGAAGAGATTTATTAGTGTAGTTTTACTACTAGGGATATCTATATCAGGTATACTTTTTGGATCTGAAGTCAAGTTGATTGAGCCGGCAGAAGCGATTAGATTGGTTGGCAATAAGAGTGTGATATTTGTATCAGGCGATAGCAATGAAACTTATACAAAAAACCATATCATAGGATCAGTTGAAATGTATGCAGACAATCTATACCAACCAGATGTAGTAGGTGATATGCAGTGTTACAAAAAGGCTCTACTCTACATTCAGAGCAAAGGGATTAAAAATAATCAAATGATTATCACTTATGATAATTTTTATGGCTCTAATGCAGCTGCTGTTCATAGTTTTTTTGAGAGTTTAGGACATAAAGAGATCAGAGTATTGAATGGAGGTGTTGAGAGCATAAGGCGACTCGATCCAAATCAACAAGTCTATGATAAGTTAAAAGCCCAACGAGAGATGATCAAAAAAGATATAGTTGTAGCCCAAAAAGAGGGTAGGGTAGATGAGGTAGAGAAGTTCAACTGTAAAATTGAAGGTATCACGGCAAAGATGGATATGCTGGAGCCAAAACTCTTGGTTCAGTGTGGCAAAGAGGAGATTCATAAAAAGAGCGACTATCAACTCGATCCCACTAAATTCAATGTAAAGTATATCGCCGATAAAGATGAAGTGAAAAAAGCTATAGAGGATATTATTGAAAATGGAGAGAGTAGCAGATTTATTATTATTGATACTTGCAACAAGGAAGAGATAGCCGGTGAAGAGAAGATAGATAATGTACTACAGCATAGAGAGACTCCTAAAGTAAAATTTATAGAGTGGAGAGATATCACGGATATAGAGAAGAAGAGGAGTTTCAAATCACTCAAAGAGATGCAGCAAATATTTGATAAAGAGGGTATAAGCAGAGATCAAACTATCTATGTCTACTGTAGATCAAGTGTGGGTAGTAGTTCTCATGTCAGTAGTGCATTGAGACTTCTTGGTTATGAAAAAGTGAAACTCTTTACAGGAAGCTGCAGAGCTCTGAGTAGTGATATGAATTTGTCTATTGAAAGATAAGAGATATTCGGTGTTTATACCAACTACCAAAAGAGAGATCAAAGATTTGGGCTGGCAGCAGCTGGATGTGATACTCGTGAGTGGTGATACTTATATAGATACTCCCTATAATGGTATTGCTATAGTAGGTAAGATACTGATCGATGCTGGATATCGAGTAGGTGTAATAGCACAGCCTGATCTCTCTACTGATGAGGATATGACTCGCTTGGGAGAGCCACTGCTATTTTGGGGAGTAAGTGCAGGACTTGTAGATAGTATGGTAGCCAACTATACCGCAACTAAAAAATTTCGAAAACAAGATGATTTTACCCCAGGAGTTACTAACAACCGTCGTCCCGATCGTGCAAGTATCAAATATGTCAACCATATACGAAAAAATTTTAAAAATACCGTACCTATTGTACTCGGTGGTATAGAGGCTAGTCTGCGACGAGTGGTACACTATGACTACTGGTCCAACAAGCTTAGAAGATCTCTACTATTTGATGCCAAAGCAGATATCTTGGTCTATGGAATGGCAGAAAAAACGATAGTAGAGTTGGCTCAGGCTTATAAAAATGGAGAGTCTCCAGAGACCATCGGGGGGCTTTGTTATATCGCCAAGGAGCCAAAAGAGGGGTATATAGAACTACCTTCATTTGATGAGTGTATAGCAGATAAGAGGCAATTTATCAATGCATTTCATCAGTTCTATAACAACAATGAGCCAATAGTCTCAAAAGGATTATGCCAACTCCAAGATAGCAGATGGCTCATACAAAACCCTCCTCAAGACTATATGAGTGAAGAGCAGATAGATCATGTGTATGATCTCAAATATGAGAGAGATGTACACCCCTACTATAAAGAACAGGGTGAAGTAAAAGCTCTACAGACGATACAGTTTTCAGTCACTACTCATCATGGCTGTTATGGCGAGTGTAACTTCTGTGCCATATCTGTGCATCAGGGTCGTACGATACGCAGCAGGAGTCAAGAGTCCATAGTCAGTGAGATAGATGCCTTTAAGAGACATAAAGACTTCAAAGGTATCATCAATGATGTAGGTGGTGCTACAGCCAATATGTATGGTTATGAGTGCGATAAAAAGATGAAAAGCGGTGTCTGCTTGGATATCGCGTGTACTAGCTCTACAGTCTGTCCTGTACTCAAGCCCGACCATAAACCTCAGATAGATATGCTCAAAGAGATTAGGGAGTTGCCGCATATCAAAAAGGTATTTGTCAACAGTGGTATCAGGTATGATCTGATCAATGAAGATAAAAAATATGGACAATCCTATCTCAAAACTCTAGTAGATCATCATATCTCGGGACAGATGAAGGTTGCACCAGAACATACAGAGGATAAGATACTCAAGCTTATGGGCAAACCAAACAAAGAGACACTCATAAACTTCAAAAAGAATTTTGATAATCTCAATAAAAAATCAGGTAAAAAACAGTTTCTTACCTATTATCTCATCGCTGCACATCCTGGTAGCCAGATGGATGACATGCAGAGTCTAAAGAGCTTTGCCAACAGAGAGCTACAGCTAAACCCAGAACAGGTTCAAGTCTTTATCCCTACGCCTTCAACATACTCAACGCTTATGTACTATACCGAACTGGATCCATGGTCACGAAAACCTATCTTTGTGGAGAAGGATCAAAACAGAAAGCAGGAGCAGAAAGATATAGTGACTCAAAAGAGTGATATCTCAAGAGTCAAGAGGTATGGAGCTAGCGATAAGAGAAAAAGCAAATATGGAAGTCAGCAGAGGAGGGGAGGTCGTTAATAAGTTATCTATGAGATGAAGAGCAGTATCTACTCTTCATCTATCTCTGCTAATTACTGCCTACCGCATCGTCTATTATCTCAAAAGCATCCTCTACACTCTGCTCGGTTTCATCTATGTCTGACATAACGAGTGTCGCAAGTGCTGCATCATTTAACTCATTAAATGCATAATACTCTCCAACACTTGTCTTATTCGCCAAGATGACAGCGTCAGTATCTTGTGCACCGTTGATAAGTGCCAAAATAAACAGAGAAGCCTTGATCTTTCCGGAGGAGAGTGCTGCTACCCAGTAGTCTCGTCCTGCAGGATCTGGTAGTCTATTGAATAGATTTAGATAGACTGTATCCACAAACTCTTCATAAGTTGTCCCCGGGGGATACTTCTCTTGTGTTTCAGGCTGATAATAAAAACTCTCAGCAATCTGATTTATAGTGAGTAGACTATCAGCCCAGTACTCCACTCCCGCAGCATCAGATGCTCGCCCAAAAGTCGCTACATATAGTTCTACAATTTCTAATTTTCTTTCCGAAAAATGCGGCATAATGAAAACGGCTTCTTGGTCTTGCGTAAAATCTATCCTCTCATCAGGTGTCAAGCTGTTAAGTGAAAAGTATCCATTGGCGACTCCATTCCATCCCCAGTTGAAGTGATAATATCCTGATAAATGATATCCGTCCAGTACAAAAGCATGACCACTGCCTTCATCACCCCCACCGTAATAGATCGGTCTTCCCTCGTTAAGTTCATTCTGAAGTGCACTGTTCCAATCTTCTGCTGAATAGTCATCTCGATAAGCAATATAGGAGTACAAAAATCCAAAGTAGTCCATTAGGGCATCGGGGACATCATCTGAAAAAGCACCGGAGCCACCACTTAAGCTAATCCCATACTGCATATCAACAGCGACACCAGCGTGATATGATATCGTAGCAACAGCATCTATCTCTGAACTGCTTGAACTATCAGAGAGTCTATATGGCATAGATGACCAGTGGTATGTAGTACTACCAAAATCTGCTGATTGGATCCCATAATTGGGATCTGTATAGCTATGATAGCCTCTACCCTGTGTAGGGCTTGAGTAGTATCTCATAATCTGCCCCATCGCTGTGGCTACACACCCAACCGCTACACGATTATCATTCAGACTACGGCTATCGAGGGGACACTTGGCATTATAGCCTGCTCCCTGACCCCAGTTGATACCGCTGCTCTCGCTGCCTCCTCCCATCCAGAGAAGTGGTGTTACAGATGCAGATAGTGACCCACTGCTCATCTTTGGAGTGCTGA
>JAYEOM010000047.1:0-3492 GCA_034722955.1 Campylobacterota bacterium | reverse complement strand
AGCGATATCGGTAGACCTACTACCATCTCTTATATAGCGTGGCTATATGTAATCCTCCTAATTTACATTAGTTGTTACGCCTTCTTGGCACACCCTGACCCTAAAGTTCTAAAGTTCCAGATGCTATGCTAGCTGAGGGGATATAGGGTTAGTCTTTGCCATTTAGCCGAGGTCAGGTGAGAACGATATACTTCGCTTCGCTACGCATATCATTATCAGCAGACCCCTAACCTACCTAAGCCTTGTGAACAAGAAGAAGATCAAAGATCAAACTACTGTCCTGCTCTAACACACCTGACGAAACAGCTAATGCTCTTAGTGCCCCAATAGTCACTGCCGTAGTAGAAGTAGACACCCCAGGCATTGCTCGTATCCGACGCATCGGTAGTAGACGACCAATAGTTGCTAGAGACTACATTCACAAACACGCTACTAAGTGCGGGATTGTAGATATCTCTATCTGCTATATAGTATAGTTCATTTAAGTTTGGCAATCTCCAGTCATCTTCGTCTCCTAGAGTTAAACCCTCACAGTGGGTTATGGCATCTTGCCAATTTTTCCTAGTTGTCTTGGCCGCCGCATCATCTTGCCACTGTAGATTGGTTTGCGTGTCTGTAACCACCATTGCAGTGGCATCTCTGGTAAATCTCTCGGCTTGTAGAAGTGTACTAAGCCCTATCAAAATCAAAAGGATTGTTCTCATCTATTTTTCCTACCTTATGGAGTAAATTGAAGCTATTTGCATGTTTGCTATGACTCACAAATGAAGCTTGAACAGATAAGAATGCTCTTATCTCTTCAAAGTTCATTTTGCCTTTTTGGGTTTCATATTTTTGTAGGTATATAGCCTTTTTTTGTTTATAGTTAGATACTACTCTTCTTCTGACTAGGGAGTAGTTAGGACGGATGATATAACCTAAAAAATCCAATCCATCTGAGTTTTTTCTGATCTTGCTATCATCTCTCAGAGATAATGATAGATAGATATTCAGATATATCTCTATAGACTCTTTATATCTCTTGAGTACTTCTTCGTCTTTTTCTAATATCACAAAATCATCTACATACCTCAGATAGTGCTGTGCCTTGAGCTCTCTTTTGACAAAATGATCAAATCTATTCATATAGACATTGGCAAAAAACTGGCTTGTTAGGTTGCCTATGGGTAGCCCTCTAGAGGGTGATATCTTGAAAAGTGTCTTATGCGGAGCTAGGGCTTTCAATGCTCTTATGTCTCCTTGGAAGTGGTAGTTTGTAGTTGGATTGTGATAGATGATGCTGCGAGCTAACCATAGGATGTCATCTAGCTTTTTGTTTGGCAGTGACATAGTAGGTTTGGTATCACCAAACGACATATATCTCAAATCCTCACACAATCTCTCATAAAGTATATCTTTGTCTAGATGATAAAAGAAGCCTTTGATGTCTAGCTGCAGATAGTACCCATCTAGCTCTCTCCTCATAAACTTCTGCACTCTCGCTTTGGCTTGATGTATCCCTTTGCCTTTGCGGTTATTGTAAACATCACTGATAAACTTTCTCTCATAAAACGGCTCTATGGCATCTATGAGCAGGTGGTGAACTATCCTATCTCTAAAGTCTGCCGCAAATACTTCTCTGAGCTTGGGTGAGTGGGTCAAGAAGCAGATGGATTTGCCTATAGTATATCTCCTGTTTTGCAGATCATCTGTGAGTTGCCATAGATTGTCTAGTAGATTTTGTTCAAATTTCAAAACACTTATAGTGTTGGTTTTGTTTTTTCTGCATTTTTTGTATGCTATATAGATGTTTTCAAATGTAAACATTAGTTCTCCTTTTTGTTATTGTTTGTAGGTTTGATATCACCAAACGATATAGCTTATGGTGTTTGGCAGTGCCAAATCTACTTTTACTCTCCTGCTCTAACACACCTGACGAAATAGCTATTGCTCTTATTGTTCCAATTGTCATTGCCGTTGTTGAAGTTGACACCCCAGGCATTGCTCGTATTTGACGCATTGGTAGTAGACGACCAATAGTTGCTAGAGTTTAACCCTCTTTTGACCTATTTTAGATGAGATATATCAAATCACCTATATAGGATGATATATACAAAATGTGTAGGTCGGGATGTCCTCATCCCGACACATGGTCGCATCTACCATAATATGCTCTTTGGCAAGAGGGTCGCACAGTAAAAATTGCACACTCTATAGGAGCAAGCACCTATAGACTCTGGCATTTGTAGGTTCTATTTTATCAAACAATCATCAAATCATATATAAGATTCTATGCCATACTATTGTAATCATCAGGCATGGCAGGGATCTCGTGTTGTAAAATCAACTCACGAAGTGGGTGGATTTTCAACAGAGACCTCGGTTGAGTCGCTGCTATGTTTTAGCCGAGGTCAGGTGATTGTGATGCATTCGCTACGCTTCACGCATCACAAATCACCAGACCCCTAATAATCTCTAGGCTTCATACAAGATGCCTAAAATAGAACCTACTATATTGTGTGATCATATTCTCCGACCTACGCGTCTATTAGCTCCTAGCCAAGCTTGGGCTTGTTTGCAGATGCCTACACTCAGCATAGAGCTATACTCAAACTGCTTAAATGACCTAAAGGCTTTCAACTCTTTGCTAAGCTGTATGAGCATCTTCATCTCTTCGCAACTATCGCGCAACGAGCCAAGAGCCAGCACTCTCTCCTCGCTTATATTTGCCCTGCTTATACCAAATAGTATCTCTTTGCTCTTGGCTCTTAGATCTACTCCCATAGTGTACTTGTGATACTTCTCGAAGCCTCTGACTATCTCCTCTATATACCGTGCCAACTCCAGTGCCGACTTGTAGATAGGTAGATTGTGACTACTCATAGTGTCTCCCAATATCAAAGATCAAATTACTGTCCTGCTCTAACACACCTGACGAAATAGCTATAGCTCTTATCGTTCCAATTGTCATTGCCGTAGTAGAAGTAGACACCCCAGGCACTGCTCGTATGCGACGCATCGGTAGTAGACGACCAATAGTTGCTAGAGGCTGTGTTTTGAAATACTGTATCATCAATAGCAGGGTCAAATTTACCTTTATCTGTGATATAGACTAACTCATCTATGGTCGGGAGTCGCCAACCACCCCCATCCAAAGACAATGCAGTACAATAAGTACCTGCATCTGCCCAGTTTTTCGTCACTGTCTCAACCGCTGCATCATCCTGCCACTCCAGACCTGTGACATCGTCTGTGACTATATCATTGGCATCATCTCTCGTATAGCTATGAGCTACTCCCGTCTGATATGTACCGTCATCATTTACCACATAGACTGTAGTCTGTCCTGTCTTTTTGAGAGTAGAAGGTAACTCTACTAAAGCGGTTACTGTTACTACTCTTGTCACTTGTGTTGCACTATTGCCTGCTGTATCATTTACATCATAGGTTATAGTGTATATTCCTAATGTAGTAGTATCTACTGGATTTACTGTAACTATCTTGGCTGTGATA
>JAYEOM010000046.1:0-3512 GCA_034722955.1 Campylobacterota bacterium | reverse complement strand
ATCTCATCTAAACTATAAGAGGGAAATCTCTCTCCTGTCTCTAGCTCAACAAACTCTCTCAAAGACAACACACCCAAGTTGTGAACCACGGCTCTTCTGCTTAGGTCTCCTGAAGCGTGTTCTATCTCCAAAGCTGATGAACCTGAAAAGATAACCTGCAAATCAAAGATATCATAAATAGCTTTCAACTCTTGTGAAAAGTTTTTGCTTTTATGAATCTCATCGATGAACAGTAGCTCTCCCCCTCTCGCATAGAAGTGTTCAGCCACATCATAGAGCGAACTGCCTACCATAGCAGGGTGGTCACAGTTGATAAAAAGCACTTTAGAAGCAGGAAGTTTTTTCATCTTGGCATACTGCAACAACATCGTACTCTTACCCGAACCCCTAGGTCCCTTTATCCCTATGAGCTTACTGCCAAAATCTATCTTATCAAAAAGCCATCTTCTGTAGGTTGGTGTCTCTTTGGCTAAAATTTGTGCTGAAACTTTCTGCAAAATAGGTAGATTCATATTATCACTCTCTGTGTTAAATTGATTTAATAACTATACTCTCTTTTGTATTAAATGGACTTTATACAGAGGGGAGCTTTTTGTAAATCTATCTTTGCCTAACCACTATCTCAGCCAACAATCTTTCTGAGTTCTTGTATTGGTCTTTGAAGAACTCTTTTAATTTTTGGTATTGTTCATTCTTTTCTATTAAATTAATTGAGTTTTTATCAAGTGCTTTGGCTTCCAAATTATAGTTTGAGAGTAACTCTATATACTCTTGTCTATCCTCATTGGAGACTATGAGAGGTAAATAGCCTCGCTTGAGTAGTGGAATGTTTGCTACTAATCTTGCCAATCGTCCATTGCCATCAAAAAATGGATGTATAGAGGCAAAAGCTAAATGCATATCGGTGTAGAGTTCTACGCACTCCTCAAAGCTTTGAAATGGCTTAGATATATCTTCAAAATCTTTAAACCACAATGCCATAAGATGGGCTGTATCGTTAGGGTGTGGGTAAAAATAGTGTTCGTAATTACCATCAGGCATCTTAACATAGCGTCCATTGGGTTGTACCTTGTAGCTACCAATGGGACACTCAGAGTCTATAATATGTTCTGTCTGTACTGCTTTGTGGAGTAGGCAAATATCCTCTTTGCTTATGTTATCTCTCTCTACCATCTCATATATCAAATCAATAGCCCTAGCATGACCTATAATCTCATTATGCTCTACAATAGATTTACCTTTGATAGTCAAACCATTCTCTATGATGAACGCTGTATCACCCAAAGATATGGTGTTGCCCTCTATAGCATTAGAGCGATATGTCCACTCTATTTTTAGTCTATGCTTTAGTGCTTGCTGTTCATAGCTGGTCAATTCATCCATTTTCAAATCCTGCAAATACTACTTTTTTAAGCTTTATCACTTCCATATCCTATCTCCTTTGCCTGGGCTTCCATAGCTTCATAACTTTTGATGAAAAACTCTTTTGATTTATTTATCGTGCCATCTTCATAATACTCTAAAATACCCTCTATGTAAGTAACTATAAGAGCCTCTTGTGGGATAAGTAGCATCTTGCCATCACAGATGAGAGAGAGGTTGAGCATCGTTCTTACTGTGCGTCTATTGACATCTGCAAAGTATTGCAAGTAGGCTAAATTATTGTGCAAATAAAGTGCTTTATCATAAGGATTGTCTATGGTTTGGGCAATGTCAAGTATCTTGTCCATCTGACTCTCTAGCGTGAGAGCATCACTCGCAGGGATATACTCACTCCCCTTTATCAGTACTCCCTTTTGCCTCACCACTCCCAAATCACCATCTTCTACCAAATCACTAGCCAATATATGATGAATAGTTCTGATCTTAGGTTTATTGATAGCACAATCATCTGTGAGTATAAACTTAAAGGCTTTTTGGAGGTTCAGTAGCATCTTTGCATCACTATAGCTCTTACCTCCACTTGTCCGACCATACTCCAGTAGTGTGAGGGCATCGGCTCTAGAGTAAGTATTGCCCTCTATCTTAGCAGAGGTATAGACAAAATCAAATCCGAACTTCTCTACTAGATTTTTATTATCCAAAAATGCTTTTAAGGAGAGGGTTTTATTAATCTCATCTAGTTGTTTTGTCTCTTCATCGGTAAATATAGGTTGGTAGTTTAAAAAGTCACTGTTAAAATTCATAGCTTCTCCTCAAATAGTAAATGCTTGATAAGCTTAACTAGTATCTCTTTCTCACTCGGGTCACTCATAGCTACAAGTAGAGTGAGTGCTGTAAGAGCATTTTCATTGATTTTTTTCTCACCGTTTGCTTTGTACAAATAGTCACACTTATCCAAAAAGTAGATAAATAAAAATGATGCACTTCTTTTGTTGCCATCGTTGAATGGGTGGTCTTTGATGATAAAGTAGAGTAGATGAGAGGCTTTGTCTTCTATGCTAGGGTAGAGTTCCACCCCTCCAAAAGTTTGATATAGATTGCCTATGATGCCATCTAGTTGATTTGATTTTTCACTAGCAAATAATGAAGTCGCTTCTTTTTTGTCTATCAGTGATTTTTTGACCTCTTGGAGTACGATCTTGACCTCATCATAAGTGAGATGATAATCCGTGCCATTTCCCTCCAACTCATCTATTGAGTTTTTATCATAATTCTCTAAAAGCGTGAGGGTTTTGGTATAGTTTCTAAGAAGAGTTAAAATCTCTTGACTCTGCTCTAACTCTTTGGTCGCTAAAAACTCTATGGTTTGCTTTAGATTTGAGAGTAACTCTTTGCTCTGTTTAACTTTTTTTTCATTGATGGCATAGCCATCTGTGAGGTATTTTTTGAGGATAGAGGTCGCCCATTTTCTAAACTGTGTGGCTTCTTTAGAATCAACCCTATATCCAATAGAGAGAATCATATCAAGATTGTAATACTCTACTTGATATATTTTGCCATCATTGGCAGTTGTTGCAATTTTTGCAACAACTGATTTTTTTTCCAATTCATCACTAGCAAAAATATTTTTGATATGTCTCGAAATACCCGATTTGTCTCTCCCAAACAGAGTGGCTATTTGATCCAAGCTAGCCCATATAGTCTCATGTGTTATATCCCCTCTAAACTCTATCTCTCCATTTGGTGATTGGAATATTTCTATTTTATTTTCTTTCATAGTCTATCTCCTTGAGTTGAAGTTCATATTTTCTCTCCATTTCTATAAATTATAGGCTGATGTTGCGCACTCGCAGTATTGATTAGACTATTTAAGTATGTTACAGACGAGTAGGGTGGGAGTATCCCGCCATTGCAGTGGTGGATTTCATCCACCCTACCTATCTGTACAATTTAAAGAGTACAATAATCATAGAGTGCGTAACATCAGTTATAGATATAGATGCTCTATACTTTATTTAAGTATCCACTATCTCACACAAAATCCACCCAAAAGGCAAGAGTCCACTATTGCTACTGGGGTTGTCTCCAAAGAGCCAAGTTGTGGTCTCATCTTCTCGTGTTTCCCATCT
>JAYEOM010000045.1:0-16994 GCA_034722955.1 Campylobacterota bacterium | reverse complement strand
TAAAACAAGGTGTTTTTTATGATTAAACTTATAGAATCACAAACCGTAGAGTTTAAACAAATATGGAAAGATGAGTATTTAAAAACCATTTGTGCTTTAGCCAATACAGATGGTGGAGAATTCTATGTTGGTGTTTGTGACAATAAAGAGTTGGTTGGGGTAAATAATATAGAATCTCTTTTAGAAGTTTTACCAAACAAAATAAATAATAGATTGGGACTATTGGTTGATATATCGACTCGAAAAATAGATGGTAAAGATATTATTAAAATAGTGATAGAAAAAACCTATGCCCCTGTTTCGTTTAATGGCAAATTTTATAAAAGAAGTGGAAGCAATACGATAGAACTAAATGGAAGTAACTTAACAAATTTTTTACTAAAAAAGTATGGTAAAACTTGGGATGATGTAGTTGTTGAAAATTTTGCACTAGATGATATAAACCTAGAGACGATAGAAAAATTTAAAATGTGGACTAGAGATAGAGCACCTTTCATCGAACAAGAGAAAGATTTAAAAACACTACTAGAGAGATTAAACTTATATGATGGTATATTTTTAAAAAGAGCAGCCGTTCTTCTTTTTGCTAAAAATCCACAAAAGTATTTTATACAATCACACTCTAAGATAGGTAAGTTTTTAAGTGACAGCGAACTTTTGACAAGTGATATAGTAGAGGGAAATCTTTTTGAGCAGTTAGAAAAAATTATAGAGATACTCAGAACAAAATATCTGCATAGCTATATCTCCTATGAAGGTTTGCAAAGAATAGAGACCTTAGAATACCCTTATGAAGCTGTAAGAGAAGCAGTGATAAATGCTTTGATACATAGAGATTATACTGATACAACAGTACTACAGATAAGAGTCTATGAAGAGAAAATAGTTTTTTCTAATGGAGCTACTTTATCAACAGAAGTACCTATAGAAAAATTTAAAGAAAACCATATCTCTAAACCATTTAATCCTATTATCGCAAATATGTTTTATAAAGCAGGATTTGTAGAGAGCTGGGGTAAAGGTACTAACAATATGGTAGACGATTGTCTTAAAATGAATTTACCTGAACCTGAGTACAGATATACTTTTGCATCGGTACAAGTTACCTTTAATAAGACCCCACAAAAGACCCCACAAAAGACCCCACAAAAGACCCCACAAAAGAGTACACGAGAAAATATACTAACTCTTATGGAGCAAGACTCCAAAGTTACTATCTCTATAATTTCGCAAGAGTTAAACATAGGAAGAGATACTATTAATGAGCATATTTCAAAACTAAAAAAAGAGAATAAGATTAAACGAATCGGTGGTAGAAAAGATGGGTATTGGGAGGTTTTAGATGATTGATTGTATGAAAATAAAAATACCCAACAACAACATAAATGAAAGAAAATATATACTAGATATACTATTTAATGAATTTTTAGGACTAGAGTACTCTTTACATGTAGGCTCAAGAGACTATGAGATAGAACTGCAAAATGGCAAGATATTAACCATAAAAGATACTTTTTTTTCTAAATACCCAAATGATTTGGAATATTTACATGTAGATAACATTCCATCTAAAATAGAGGAATTGGATATATTCGCAGCAAGTTTTTTTATGCTCACTAGATGGGAAGAGTATGTCAATAAAAATAGGGATATGCATGATAGATTTCCAGCAACTGAGAGTTTAGCTTATAAGCAAGGTTTTTTAGATAGACCCATAGTCAATGAGTATGTTGAAGAGTTAAAAGTTATGCTTTTAGAGCTTGATGACAGTTTGGTTTTTAAAGAGAGAGAATATGAGTTATTTTTAACTCATGATGTAGATAAACTTTACATGTGGAAAAGTTGGAAGCAAGTTCTTCAGGTAGCTCTTGGAGATATAGTAAAAAGAAAAAGTTTTGGTTTGGCGATGGAGAGAGTTGCTGAATATTTTTTAATTAAGAGAGAGAAGATAAAAGACCCTTTTGATACTTTTGATTGGCTGATGGATAAAAGTGAATCTATAGGAGTTAAAAGTAGATTTTACTTTATGAGTGGTGGTGTTACAGTTTATGATAATAGATACAAAATAGATGAACCAAAATCTTTAGAACTTATAGAAAAGATAAAAAGTAGAGGGCATATTATAGGTATTCACCCATCTTACAGTGCATTTAATGATAGTGAGCAATTTAAAAAAGAGTTAGATTTGCTTGAAAAAATAGTAGGACAAAAGATAACAGAGGGTAGAGAACACTACCTTAGATTTGAAGTACCAACTACTTGGCAGATTTGGGAAGATAACGGTATGAAAGTAGATAGTACATGTGGATATGCTGACAAAGAGGGTTTTAGGTGTGGAACTGGAGATGAGTTTAGTGTTTTTAATATTTTGAGTAGGGAGAAGTTGAGACTAAGAGAGAGACCTCTGATATATATGGATGATAATAGATTATTTGGAGAAAGAATATATGATGAAACTTTTTTAATTGATAACATTAATCTATTAAAAGAGAAAAATATTAAATACAAAAATTGTCATACTTTACTGTTTCATCAAAATATATTTGCTATGAATGAAATTAACTATAAGGAAGTTTATGAAAAAGTTATTAAGTAAAGCTTTACCGAATTTTTTAATGAAATTATTAGTAAAAAATAGATATAAAAAACAAAATATTGAAACACATAAACAAAATATAAAAAATAATAGAATAGTTAAAATAGAGTGCAGCAATATAGAAAAATATAATTTATTAAAAGAGATGCTAGTAAAATCTTTTAGCGGTATTTTAAATGTTAAAGAACATAAATTTTATTTTCATCCAATAGCAATTATAAAAGTGCCAAGTTCAATAGATATATACTTAAAAGATATTGGAGCAAAGTCAAGAAATATGAATAAAAAAGCAGAAAAGAGTAATATACTTTGTAAAATATTTGATTGGAATGAAAAACTAGATGATATATTTGAAATAAATAACTCTTCTTTAGGTAGACAAGGCAGAGAAATGGATGAAGCCTATATAGCATACCCTAAAAAAGTAGAGAATTTAAATGAAAAAGATTTTGTTATTAAATATATTGGCACATTTGTAAATGAAAAACTTGTAGGCTATGTTGAATCCACCTTATACATTTATGGTAATTTTGCTATGACAAATCGTATTTTAGGACATAAAAATTATTTGAAATTTGGAATTATGAATTTAATGATTAAAAAATGTGTTGAGTTTGGAATTGAAAATAATATTGAATATATAAATTACCTTACAATGCAAAATAGAAAATGTAATTTATTATCTGCTTTCAAAAATAGAGTTGGTTTTAGAGAATATTCATTAAAAGAGATGATATGATGTTTAGAAAAAGTATAGGTAAAGTATTAAGAGTGCTAGGGATCAGGAAGGTAGCAATGCAGAGAGTTGTTAAAGAGTTATATAAAAGAGATGTAGATCTTAACTCTTTAAATGCAATAGAACTTTTTGGTAGAGATGGCGGGTGGAGTACAGATTTTATATCAAAAGAGTTAAAATCTATAGATTTAGTAGAGATATCATTCGAATATGAGAGTAGTTTAAGAGAAAAGTATCCAAATTCAGAAATATATATAATGGATACTTATGAATTTATTACTACAGCACCTAAAAAATATGATTTGATATTGTCTGATAATCCTGCCTCTAGGCATGGGAACTATTATCAGCATTTTTCTCTATTCCCAGAAGTTTTCAATCTTTTCAACAGAGAGACCATTCTTATATTAAATATTATACCAGATTATAATAATATACATTATAATTTAAATCCTGAAGAAGAGTATAGTGCACTAAAAGGATTTTATAATACGGATTCTATTATTATATCTTACGAAGAGATGATTAAAACATATAAAAACATAGCAAAAAAGAGTGGTTTTTCTATAGTTAATCATTTTGCAGTATCAAGAGGGACAGGAGTTGAATATTTATGTTTATTCTTTGAAAAAAATGATAAATAAAATAAATTTTTTTATAAAATATTTACAAAATGATAGAATATCCGAATACTATAATATTATAAGAGATGCAAAAGAAAATGATTATCAAGTAATATCTTTACGAGATTATATAGAAAATAGATATGATAAAAGTAAAAAACTATTTATACTCCGTCATGATGTAGACCACTTTAGTAGTGGAACCAATATGATGTTTGAGGTTGAAAAAAAGCATAAAGTAACTTCTAGTTTTTACTTTAGAAATACCACTTATGATTCAAAGCTTATGAAGGAGATTGAGGAGTATGGAAGTGAGGCAAGTTTGCATTTTGAGCCTATTGCTGATTTTGTAAAGGCAAATCCAGATATTAAAAACAGAGAGGAGTTATTTAAGACTGATTTTCAAGAAAAATGCTTAGGTATCTTGAAAGCCGATCTTGATCGATTTAGACTTCTTTGTGATATTCCATGTATAACTATCGCTTCTCATGGTGAATATGAAAATAGATTGGTAGAGACTCCAAATAATTTTTTAACAGAAAATGTATCTGTGTATGATTATTTAGGAATTAAAATGGAAGCATATAATAAAGAGATGATAGATAAAGTTACTTGCTACATAAGTGATGCACCAATTGAAATAAATGGTGGTTTTAATTATGGCGTGACACCACTAGAGGCAATAGAAAACAGTGAGCCGTTTATAATGTTTTTGTCTCATCCCAATCACTGGCACTATAGTAGATTCAAGCAGCTTAAAAAGCTTATAAAAGTAATGATTACTAAACCTATAAATAAAATAGAAAAGTTTAAAAGAGTATGAAAACAGTAACCTCAATAGTGCTAAATAACTTTCAAAATGACAGTAGAGTTTTAAAAGAGAGTATCTCTTTACAAAATGCAGGATATAAAGTAAAAGTTGTAGCACTTCATGAAGAGCCACTACAAGAGTTTGATATCGTTCAAAATATAGAAGTTCATCGTGTTAAGTTGAGAAGTCGTAGTTGGTCAAAGCATAAAGCAATTCAGCTTTTAAAATATTTTGAGTTTATGTATAGAGTTATAAGAGAACATAAGCATAGTGATATATTGCATTGTAGTGATTTAAATACTCTTCCTGTTGGCGTAACTATAAAAAAAATATTTAATAAAAATGCTCAAATAGTATATGATGCTCATGAGTATGAAACAGAGATAAATGGACTTCATGGAATTCAAAAAACATTAACTAAAAAAATAGAAAGATTTCTAATCAAATATGCAGATGCAGTAATTTGTGTTAGTGATGCTATAGCAGATGAATATGTAAAACTCTACAATATCCCTAAACCAGCATTGGTGTTAAATACACCACCATTTAAAAAAATAGAAAAAAAAGATATATTTAGAGAAACACTTAATATAGCAAAAGATAAAACAATATTTTTATACCAAGGTGGGCTAAGTAAGGGCAGAGGCATAGAGATACTTCTGGATACTTTTAAACAGATAGGCGATAACAAAGATATTATAGTATTTATGGGGTACGGATCATTAGAAGAGTTAGTTCAAACTGCATCAAAAGAGTATAGCAATATCTACTTTCATAAAGCAGTGACACCTGATGTACTGCTGGACTATACATCTAGTGCTGATTTTGGAATATCAACAATAGAGGATAGTTGTTTAAGCTATAGATACTGCTTGCCCAATAAAATGTTTGAATACCTAATGGCAGAAATACCAGTAATTGCATCAAACCTCTATGAGATAAAAAGGTTAGTAGAAGACAATAATATAGGTGTAGTTGTAGATGAAAACACTCCCAATGGATTAGAAGAAGCCATAAAGAAAGCTACACTTTTAGATAAAGAAGAGTTATATGTAAATATACAAAAAGCAAAAGAGATTTACAATTGGGAAGAGCAGGAGAGTATCCTTTTGAAACTCTATGAAGAACTTGTCACCCCCGAGATCAACTCTCAGGCATAGAATCGACACTCCTTAAAATATCATCCCATCTACAGGTGAGCTTGCTGTTGCAAATGGTCTCTTTGGGATACGCCCTGCTAGGTAACTCATGCGACCTGCTGTGACAGCATGTTTCATCGCCTCTGCCATCATCATAGGGTTGTCAGCCTGAGCGATAGCTGTATTGGTCAAGACCCCCTCTGCACCTAGCTCCATAGCCGCCGCCGCATCACTGGCACAGCCGATCCCTGCATCTACTATCACAGGGACATCTATAGCCTCTCTGATGAAGTGGACATTGAATTTGTTCTGAACACCCAAACCTGAGCCTATCGGTGCAGCCAACGGCATGACGGCATGGGCACCTGCATCTTCTAGTCTCTTGGCGATGATAGGGTCATCATTGGTGTATGCCATGATAGTAAAACCATCTTTGGAGAGTACTTCACACGCCTTGATAGTCTCTATGACATCGGGATATAGTGTCTTTTTTGTATCGCCTATCACTTCGAGTTTGATGAGGTCTATACCTGTTGCCTCTCTGGTGAGTCTAAAGAGGGTGATCGCCTCCTCGGCCGTGACACATCCTGCTGAGTTAGGGAGGAATTTGACATTGGTATCTTTGAAGTAGTCCATCAAGTTCTCCTCTTCAGGGTTGGTGATGTTGAGTCTTCGTACTGCTACAGTGATGAGTTCACTCCCGCTAGCCAATGTCGCATCCAGTGTCGTCTGAAAACTATCATATTTCCCTGATCCTACGATCAGTCTGCTCCCTAGCTTATATTTTCCGATTTTTAATATTTCGTTCATTTTTTTTCCTTTTTAGTGTTTTATAGCACATCACTATTTAAAACCTTCTTGATTCCGTCTGCCAAAGTGATTTTTTCAATAGTTTTGACCTCATGTTCATACTCTTCAAAGCTCAAGTCACCTTTGGTCACCTCCCTTTGTGTGATCACCTCTCCTCCATCCAGTTCAGAGCTGACCCAATGTACACTAGCACCACCTGAGTGGAACTCATCTTCATAACTCCTCTCTATGGCTTTGAGCCCTTTATGTCTAGGCAGTAGTGATGGATGTAGATTGATCGCTTTGACGGTATCGGTAAAGATGGGTGTCAAGATACGCATAAACCCCGCCAACACAGTCAGGTCGGGTTGATATGCTTGCAGCTCTCTTACTAGTATAGTATCATAGAGCTCTCGACTCTCATAATCCTTGTGCTCGATAACAGTATGGGGTATCTTGTAAGATTTGGCTATCGCTATTCCCTTCGCTTTGGGGTTATTTGTCAGAGCTATGACTACATCCAGCTCTTTATGGTGCAGATGCTCTAGTATAT
Organism: Campylobacterota bacterium; assembly: GCA_034722955.1. Taxonomy (GTDB): domain Bacteria; phylum Campylobacterota; class Campylobacteria; order Campylobacterales; family Sulfurovaceae; genus SZUA-451. Next base: position 9,747 of record JAYEOM010000045.1, on the reverse strand, counting down.
ATGCCATATTGCTGCCGGCACCGCTAAAGAGTATGGCAACTTTTGGAAGTCTTCTGGGTATCAACTGCTTATCCTTTTTTCTAATCTCTCAATCTCATCAATCAAATCAGTTGGCAACATAGCAAAGCTTGCCCCCTCATAGCTCTTGGCTGCCAATGCCAATGCCAATGATCCCCCAATGGCAGCATCTACAGCATCATATCCCTGTGCCAATAGAGAGACGATCAAGCCACTTAGGATATCACCACTGCCGCCTTTGCTCAGCTTGTTAGAGCCTAGGGGGTTGATCCAGACTCTATTTTGATAGGAGATGAGCATATTTGCCCCCTTCAGTAGCAGCACTACGCTGGGGTATCGTTGGGAAAATGCCCGAACAAAGGAGAAGCGGTTTTTCTGGATTTGAGAGATAGTCACCTCTTCGCCTGCTGTGATCTTCCACAAAGAGGCGAACTCTTTTGGGTGCGGGGTCAATACTATAGTGCGTCTCTTCTCCTCTAGTGCAGAGAGTAGCTCATGAGAGTAAAAACTATCTGCATCCAAGAGTAGAGGCAGATCACTCTGCAGTATATATCTTTGGATAAATTCACTATCAAAACTGCTCCCTAATCCCATACCGACTGCCAATGCAGTTGTACCGGCAGGTACGACTGTCGAAGTCATCAAGCAGTGTGGGGCTGATACTTTTTCGTGAATTACCAGTGTTGCCAGTCCGGCACCGAAACGCAAAGCAGCCAAACCTGACATGATAGATGCTCCCTCTTTCTCGCCGGATAGTATCGTAGCATGCCCAAAGCTTCCCTTGTTGGTACTCTGTATGGTGCGTGAGGGTAGATGCATATCATCTATATCCAAGACAAAAGTATCACTCTCCTCCTCATAAAGCATGCGATCTACACCCAAATCAACAGAGATGATCTCGCCGACAAAATCTTTGGCTTCATCAAGATAGAGAGCCTCTTTATGGGCACCCATTGTGATGGTGGTATCTGCTCTGAATGCCAAAGGAAGCACTCTTCCATCTGCTCCTATACCACTGGGGATATCGCAGGCAATTTTAAAACCATCGAGTTGATTCATCCTCTCTATCAGGCTCCTGCTCTCTCTGTCAAGCTCTCTATCAAGCCCTGCACCAAAAAGAGCATCTACCACTACATCCATCTGGTCATACTGTTCATCTATCTCTTTGCCGACAACAACTCCTAGCTTTTGAACTCTCTCAAGTTGCAGTTTTGCCATGTGGGATTTGACACCAAAAGGGGTGACCAGTGTGATCTCATATCTCATATAGAGTAGTCGTGCCAGTACGATACCGTCAGCTCCATTGTTGCCTATGCCGGCTATGATCAAAATCCGACTTCCATCAGGAAACTCTCCTCTGATATATGATGCGATACCCCCTGCTGCATGCTCCATCAATATATCTTCTGTCAATCCATACACCTCATAACATCGCCTGTCCATCGCATAACAATTTTGAAATATTTTTTGCATAGAGATCCTTTTGAGAAGATATTATCGCATAGTTCGGGTTAAACCCGAACTATGGAATAGAGATTCTATTGCATAATTCTGGTTAAACTCTTCATAAACATATTTCGATATAATTCGCCACTTATTTCCAAAAGGGCTTGCCCCATAATGTGGAAAAACTGAGAAGGAAGGGGGTGATGACCCGTGCCAGGAATCGTTATAACGCCAAGAGACTCTTTTGATGATGCGTATAGAAAATTCAAAAGACAGTGCGACAGAAACCTGATCGTCACAGAAGCAAGAGCTAGACAATACTACGAAACTGCTACTGAGAAGAGAAAGAAAGAGAAGATCGCTACTCGTAAGAAGATCCTTAAAAAACTCTTTATGATCCGCAGATATGAGTCAAGACTCTAATATCTGACCTCCCCTCAACTGCAAGAGCTACTCTTGCAGTGATCAATCATCGATAATTTGGCTATATTTTATCTCCCCAAGCAGATCTTTTACAATAATCTAATCATATTTTAGTTAAAATCATCTATTATCTACAGTAAAGGATATTTTATGATTTTCACAACACCTCTAAAAAGCGACTCTCTCAAAATAATGTTGCTTGGCTCTGGTGAATTGGGTAAAGAGGTAGCTATAGAAGCACAGAGGCTAGGGATCGAAGTCATCGCCGTTGACAAGTATGAAAATGCACCTGCCCACTTAGTCGCAAACCATGCTTGTGTCATCGATATGCAAGATAGAGAAGCACTCATGAACCTCATCAGAGAGGTGCAGCCTACTTTTATCCTGCCTGAGGTGGAGGCACTTAGTATAGATGCCCTCTTTGATGCTGAGGCAGAAGGTTTTCATGTCATCCCCAATGCCGAAGCAGTCAACAAAACAATGAACCGAAAAAATATCCGCCTTTTTGCCGCCCAAGAGCTAAGTCTCAAGACAAGCAGATATGCATTTGTCACTACAGAGGAGGAGCTGATGAGAGCGGCAGAGGATATAGGTTTCCCATGCGTTATCAAACCAGTTATGAGCAGCTCCGGACATGGGCAGAGTGTTGCCAAAGGTTCAAATGAGATACCTCGCTCTTGGGAGATAGCCAAGGAGGCAAGAGGGGATGCTAGTGAGTTGATCGTTGAGGAGTTTATACATTTTGATTATGAGATCACCCTTTTGACGGTACGAACTGAGGATGAAACTACCTTTTGCGAACCTATAGGACATATCCAAAAAGATGGTGACTATATACTGTCATGGCAACCTATCCCTATGACTGAGATAGCACTTGACAAAGCACAAAATATCGCCAAAATAGTCACTGATGGATTGGGTGGTCGTGGAGTATATGGGGTAGAGTTTTTTGTCAAAGATGATGAGGTTTACTTCTCAGAGCTAAGTCCGCGACCTCATGATACAGGGATGGTCACACTCATCACACAGAGCCAAAGTGAGTTTGCTTTGCATGTCAGGGCAGTTCTCGGACTGCCTCTCGACTTTACCTTCTATGGAGCAGGAGCCAGCGGTGCATACAAAGCCCAATCCAAAAGTGATTCACCCAAGATAGAGGTACCCAACAACGCTTTCTCTAGCAACTCTTTCGTCCGTATATTTAGTAAACCAGAGTCTCATATAGGAAGACGCATGGCAGTGTCGTTTGCACTGGATGAGAGGATAGAAGAGGCAAAAAAGAGAGCATTAGAGATAGTCAATCAAATGAGTGATTTTTAGGAAAGAGATGATGAAAGATATGAAAATAACTATACTGGATGCCCAGACACTAGGAGATGACCTTGATATGAGTAGCTTGGCGGATTTAGGCACAGTCACCATGCATCAAACAACAAAAAGCAGTGAGACACTAGAGCGTATCCAAGAGGCTGATATCGTCATCACCAACAAAGTTGTCATCGATGCAGATATGATGAACGCCTCTCCGGATCTAAAGCTGATATGTATCGCCGCAACAGGCATGAACAATGTTGATCTAGATCATGCCTCTATCAAAGGTATAACTGTTAGAAATGTGAGTGGATACTCAACCAAAAGTGTCGTACAGCACACCTTTGCAATGGCACTCTACCTATTGGAAAAACTACGATATTATGATCATAGTGTAAAGAGTGGGGATTGGAGTCGCTCAGGTATCTTTACTGATGTCTCCCATCCATTTGGTGAGATATCCGGCAAGAGATGGGGAGTTATCGGATTTGGTACGATTGGTCAGGAGGTAGCACATATCGCTACTGCTTTTGGTGCAGATGTCTACTACTACTCTACCTCTGGTATCAATACTCATCATGCATATCCGCATCTGCATCTAGAGACGCTATTGCGTGATTGTGATATCATCTCCATCCATGCACCACTCAATGATAAAACCTTTGATCTGATCAATGAGAACAATATCAGCCTTGTCAAAGAGGATGCTATCCTTCTAAATCTAGGACGAGGCGATATCATAAATGAGACAGATTTGGCATTTGAACTCAATCGAAAACGCTTCTATGCAGGATTGGATGTGCTATCCAAAGAGCCGATAGAGCCTAGTAATATGCTGATGCATATTGACCATCCAGAGCGACTTCTCATCACTCCTCATATCGCTTGGACCAGCATCGAAGCTAGACAAAAGCTATTTGAGGGTATTTTGCACAATATTCAAACATTTTTATCTCAAGCGGAGTAGTCTCTTATATGAAAAAGATTTTTTTATGATCGATCTTCTTATCGTCGGTGCAGGCGGTGCAGGTTTAACTGCTGCACTTGCTGCCAAGGCAGAGGGTGCTTCTGTTCTCGTCATTGGCAAACACTACCCCACAAACTCTCAAACTGCTATGGCTCAAGGTGGCATCAATGCCGCTCTTGGAAATGTCGGAGAGGATAGTATCGAAGCCCACATCACCGATACACTCAAATCATCCAGAGGTCTCTGTGATGAGGTTATGGTGCGAAGTATGTGCGAAAAAGCACCGGAAGCTATCAGATGGCTCGAATCTATAGGTGTCCCCTTTAGCAGAACAGAGGAGTCACAGATAGCCCAGCGACAGCTTGGCGGTACCCGTAGCAAACGAGCCTGTTACTCTCAAGACTATACAGGACTCAAGATCCTCCATACACTGTATGATACTTGCCTCAAAGAGGGGATTGAATTTCTTGATGAACACTACCTGCTCAATCTTATCACGCAAGAGCAGGAGGAGAGTGGAGAAGGGTCTATTGTTAAGGGGGTAACTATCTTGGAGATCGCTACAGGTGAAGTCAAGCAGATCGATGCCAAATCTGTTCTCTTGGCAACGGGAGGATATGCCTCTATCTATCATGGTTTTACCACCAATGCTTTGGGCTCTACTGGAGATGGAGTCTCTGCCGTTATGCGTGCTGGCGGGTATCTCTCAGATATAGAATTTGTTCAGTTTCACCCTACCGCACTCAGAGGCTCCTCTATATTGATCTCAGAGAGTGCCAGAGGGGAGGGGGGATATATACTCAATGGCAAAGGTGAACGATTTGTCGATGAGCTTCTACCTAGAGATGTTGTCGCTCGTGCGATCTACGAGCAGATCACAGAGGGCGAAGAGGTTTTTCTCGATATCAGACATCTAGGGGAGGAGAAACTCATGGAGCTTCTGCCTCAGGAGGTTCACCTATGCAAGCTCCATGAGGGTATCGATCCACTCACTCAGCTTATCCCTATCAAGCCAGTCGCACACTATTCAATGGGTGGTATCGATGTCGATCATCTACTAGAAGTGCGAAATATACAAGGCTGTTTTGCAGTAGGAGAGTGTTCAAATGCCAAAATACATGGTGCCAATAGATTGGGTGGCAACTCTCTCTTGGAGATCATCGTATTTGGCAAGATTGCCGGAGAGAATGCCCTTGACTTTGCACGGGCTGCCCATGCTGTACCTGCTGATGATAGACAGCTCCATAGGGATCAGCACTCTATCGATACTATCTATAACTCTACTAGCGAGATCAACTTTTATCAAAAGCGAGATCTTATAGGAGATATCTTTTATCAAAATGCAGGTATCGTCCGCAACAGGGACTCTCTATCCTCTCTCTTGAAAACCATTCACAAGATAGAAAAAGAGTTGCCTCTTATGGGAGTTGGTGACAAAAATAGGGCACACAACACCAATCTGGTGGAGTTTATAGAGTTTACCAATGCTCTGGAGTTGAGTGAAGCTCTCTTGGTCGGAGCCATCAGCAGAGATGAGAGTCGTGGTGCTCACTACCGTGAAGATTTTCCAGAACAGAATGATGCAGAGTATGGAGTCCATACTATATACAAAAAAGAGGATGGAGTCCTGTCTGTAGAGTTTGAGAAATATTATAAGAAGCCGATATGATAAAGATATATATAGAGCGATTTGACCCCTTGGAAGATCCGCAGAGTAGAACGATAACTTATGAGATACCTGAGGGGACGACACTGCTTCACTCTCTCCAGTATATCAAAGCCAACATAGATCCCACCCTCTCCTTCAAGTCTGGTTGTCGCAGTGGTATCTGCGGTAGTTGTGCAGTGCGTGTCAATGGCAGAGAAGAGCTATCTTGTAGTTATAAAACAGAAGATGCCAATAGAGTCGAAGCACTTCAGTATCATGAGCCTCTGCGTGATCTTATAGTAGATAAAAAAAGAGCCAAAAAGACACTCAAAAGAGCAACTGCATGGCTCCACAAGAGCCAGTCTGCCACTATCACCATCAAAGATGAGAAACGAACCGAGCTTCAGAGTGACTGTATCCTCTGTGATAGCTGCTACTCTGCATGTCCTGTTTTTGCTGTAAATGCCGATTTTCTAGGGCCATTTGCCCTCACTCGTGCCTATCGCTATACAGCAGATCTCAGAGAAGGTGATATCAAGAGTACTATAGATGCCATACAGACCAATGGTCTTTGGGACTGCACCCTCTGCGGAGAGTGTACAGCTGTCTGTCCTCAGGGTATCGACCCCAAGATGGATATCATGATGCTTCGCGGAACCAGCAGTCAATACGGATATTCAGATCCCAACTTTTCATCTATGAATTTTGGCTTTGATCCCAATGCAGGTTTTTGATATAGATGAAAAAGTATATCTATTTTACTATACTGACCCTCTCGTCTCTGATCGCAGATGAGATCAATATCGCCGTAGCATCCAATGTCAGCTACGCGATGGATGAGCTCAAGAGAGAATTTGCAAAAGAGAACCCAGATACTAAAGTAGAAGTCACGATAGGGAGTAGTGGTAAATTAACTGCACAGATAAGAAATGGTGCACCCTATGGACTCTTTATGTCTGCCAATATGAAGTACCCAAATGCACTCTACAGTGACAGGATCGCCATCACAAAACCAGTCGTATATACACAAGGCTCTCTAGCTTATCTGAGCACTAAAGCTCTCGACTACACCAGAGGGATCTCTCTGCTGCTGAGTGACAAAATAGATAAGATCGCTATAGCCAATCCCAAAACGGCACCATACGGTATGGCTGCTGTCGAAGCGTTGAAAAATGCCAAAATATATGATAGTGTCAAATCCAAATTTGTATATGGTGAATCTATCTCCCAAACTATCACCTATGCCGTCATGGCAGCCGATATAGGGCTGATTGCCAAATCTTCACTCTATAGTCCAAAGATGAAGCAGTATAGAGAGGGTATCAACTGGGTAGCAGTAGACCCTAAACTCTACACACCTATCAATCAAGGTCTTGTACTGTTGAAGGGCAGCAAGGGCGATAGAGGGTATAGGCTATTTTATGACTTTATCCTCAGTGACAAAGCCAAAACTATATTTGAAAAATATGGATATAGTGTAAAATGAATCAAATAGATGCTGTTGTCACAGGCATAGAGTATAGCGATGCGATTACTATCGTTAGCTTTGAGGCAGCCAACCAGGCTCTATCTATGGTAGCACTGGAGCTAGATGAGAGACTGGCTATCGGCTCTAGTGTGACGCTAGGAGTCAAAGCTACCAATATCTCTATAGCGACAGAGCCTATAGGTCTACTGAGTATCTCTAATCAACTAAATGTCACTATAGATGATATCAAGAGTGGAGAGCTGCTCAGCAGTATCAAGTTTACTTTTGCAGGGAGTCTCATAGAGAGTATAGTCAGTAGGAGCTCTGCTGATAGGATGGATCTTGGGGCAGATAGAGAGATCATCGCACTCATCAAAGCTAGTGAACTCTCTATTTTGGAGATAAACTTATGAGTTGGGAGACCTTTGATTTTACTCCGTTTATACTCTCCTTTAAGTTAGCAGGTGTCACTACTCTGATCCTCTTTGTTGTCGCTATGCCTGTGAGTTGGTGGCTGAGTCAGACAAAGTGCCGATGCAAACCTTTTGTCGAAGCGGTCACATCTCTGCCTATCGTACTGCCTCCGTCAGTCTTGGGGTTCTATATACTCTTTAGTCTATCCCAAAACTCTCCAATGGGTGCTTTTTTTGAAGAGACATTTGGTATCAAACTGGTTTTTAACTTTACAGGACTTGTGATAGCCAGCTGCTTCTACTCATTTCCATTTATGGTACAGCCGCTACAGAGTGGCTTTGAGTCACTCAATAGAAATATGCTCGAAGCCTCTTATGTGGCAGGAAAGAGCAAGTTTCAAACCCTATGGCGTGTAGCACTGCCCAATATAAAACCTGCACTGATCACTGCTCTCATCGTCACTTTCGCCCATACTGTTGGTGAGTTTGGTGTAGTGTTGATGGTGGGTGGCTCTATTCCCGGAGAGACGAAGGTGGCATCTGTAGCTATCTATGAATTTGTAGAAGTTATGGATTATGGCATGGCACATATATATAGTGCTATGATGCTGATACTCAGTTTTGTTGTGCTACTGGGGGTATATCTCTTCAACCAGCATCACAATCAACGCATCGGAGTACGATAGTGGTCTCTATAGATATAGACAAGACTCTTCAGGGCAGTGCAGGGGAGATGAGTCTAGATATAGATATCGATATCAAGACTCATGATTTTGTCGCAATGACAGGAGAGAGCGGAAGCGGAAAAACTACACTACTGCGTATTTTGGCAGGTTTTGAGAAGGCAGATGGCTCCATAGAGGTAGATGGTATCTTTTGGCAAAATAGAGATAAAGTTTTGACACCTCAAAAACGGGGTATAGGGTTTGTTTTTCAAGATTATGCTCTCTTTGCCAATATGAGCGTGGAGCAAAACCTACTCTATGTGAGCAGAGATAAAAAACTTGCCAAACATCTGCTGGAGATGACAAATCTCTCAGAGTTGAAAGATCGCTTGCCTAGTAGACTCAGTGGCGGCCAAAAGCAGAGGGTATCCCTCTGTCGTGCTCTGATGAATAGACCCAAACTGCTACTGATGGATGAGCCTCTATCTGCACTAGATCCTGCCATGCGTACAAAACTCCAGCATGATATCTTGCAGCTTCACAAAGAGTTCGGCACGACGACTATCATGGTCAGCCACGATCCTAGCGAAATCTACCGTTTGGCAGATCGTGTGATCACACTAGATCAAGGCAAGATCACACAAGAGGGCACCCCAAAAGAGGTCCTGCTGCAAGCCCAAGGCTCACAAAAATTCACTTTGACAGGCGAACTCCTAGAGATCATAAAAGCAGATATCATACATGTCGCTGTCATAGCCATAGGACAACAGATCGTTGAGGTAGTACTAGATGAGAAGGAGAGTCGATTTTTTCGACCTGGAGAGAGAGTGCAAGTCAGCACCAAAGCTTTTGCGCCTTCTGTCAGTAGAGTAGTAGTCTAATCTATGTAGATTTCATTCAACATTTAGTATGCTGCTTGTATAATGTCACTCTTCAATCCGAGATAAGAATAAATCGGGTTTCAAAATGTTGAGAGGTGTCCGAGTGGTCGAAGGTGCAGACCTGGAACGTCTGTGTAGTTTACTCTACCGAGGGTTCGAATCCCTTCCTCTCAGCCATATATTTTCAACAATCCTTTTAAACCCCCACTATACCGAACAAAATCAACAATTACATAACCATATCATTTTTACAAATACCACCTCTGTACCACCATAGCTCTCATTTTGTGTAAAAACACATCAATATCGGGTATATACAAATGTAGGGAGCTTTTAGCATCCCTCATATCTCACCCCTCTGCCCATAAAAACCACAACACCATACATTTCCACTTGTCGTTACCTATGGGCAGATACAGGAATACCTATGCATTACTTATATTCTTTACATCTACAACAGATGTATCAACTACAACAGCCTGTGAATAACACAGACTACAACCCACTCCC
>JAYEOM010000044.1:0-17068 GCA_034722955.1 Campylobacterota bacterium | reverse complement strand
ACTCAACCAAGGAACTATTTCTGATCTCTACCAAAATCATACTCTTTGTAGGTATCCCTGTTCTCTATTATCTATTTGACTATCCACCCAATACACTAATGGATATCACTTGGGTCATCTCATTTGCAATGCTGACAAAGGATGTGATCATGAAAATATTTTTAAAGAGAAAATATTGTGATATAGATGGGGATAAAAAGTGCTAACAACTCTGTTGGATTCTGTTCATCACCATAGTGACATCTGACTTTACGAAAGGTTTGGAAATACGGTAATCATATAGACCCTTTTTGGCTTCTATGGCAGAGGGGTCATTGGTAATAGAGATGATGATAGTATTGTTATTCTGATCCTTTTTTTCATCTTCTCTTATCTCTTCGGCAACTTCAAGACCCAGCTTTCCTGGCATATAGTGATCTAAAAAGAGTATATTGATACCACTTGCATCTTTTTTCACTTGCTTGATCTTATCTAACGCTTCATTACCATCATAAGCAAAATTGATCTCCGATATATTATCTCCCTTGATCATAGCATTGAGTATTTTCACATTCATATGAACATCATCTGCTATGATAACTTTTATACTGCTATGGTCAGAACTACTGCGAACCTCTTGCTTGAGGATATTTGTGTCGTTGGGAACTAGATTGATATAGTCATAAACTGAATCGATATTCTCTTCAGCCCTAAGAAGCAGTTTTTTGATCTCTGGATTGTGAGTATCTGTTGATAATCTATCAAGCTCTCTCTTTAGTATATAGAGTGATCTGTTGACTTCCTCCTCTCTGATAGAGAAGAGTTTACTGTTTGGCTTCTCCACTCTTCGGTAGATCTCTGATGAGAAGATGTCAAAAAAAGAACCTTCTAATTTGGTTAATTTATCTACTATATGGTTTTCAAACATATATTTATTTTTTGAAAAGCGAATCATCCCTATCACTTGCTCTTGATTTATTATAGGAAAAATAAGTTGAGACGAAATATCTATTTTGAAAGGATTATCGAGTGAAATGTTGTAGTATTTATCATAAAGTGTATGTGAACTACGATAAGCTCTTTTTTCTAAATAGGCTTTACCTATCATACTGATGGTATCATTCTCTAGAAATTGTATGGGGATATTGTTATTTTTTATTTTATCATAATAGTGTTTATGCTCCTCATTATAAAAGAGCAGGTCAACACTATCAGCTAAAGTCAACTCTTTTAGTGTAATGATAATCTCTGATAAATTACCTATAGATTGAGCCAAAGTTTTTTTGGCATACGATATTTCACTACCATAGTTTATCTGCACAGTTATCATCCTTCTATTATTTTGACCCGTAATTATATATAAATTTTGATAAAAATAGATATAGGACTAATCATATATCTATTTGGATTTAGCAGGAGTGCATATAGTTGTTACTTTTACGGAATCCAAAAGTGAAAGTTTATGCAGAAGTTCTCTGCTTTTAACAACTGATGTGCTACTATAGTGATCCAATTTAAACACTAGCGAATCAAATGCCTTCTCAAGCTCGGAAAAAAACTCCTAAAAAAAGAAAACGAATTTACAAAAAAACAGATAGTGGGATAAAGAGAGATCTTTTGATACTATCTCTATTGATAGTTTTGGTGATTGCTGTGGGTACCGGGTACTATTGGGGGAAGAGTAGTCTCTCTGCTGCAGAAGCCAAAACTAAACCATTGAAAAAAGAGATTTTGCTAAAAAAAGATAAGCTGCCTATAGAGAGAGATAGGTCACTAAAAGAGCCGGATGTCGGATACTGCAAAGCTAAACCCTCAAAGATTCGTCTGTGGCTGTTTGAATCTAAAGAGCCGGATGTCGGATACTGCAGAGTTGAGCCTGAAGAGTTGGATATAGAGGTAGATAGCACAAGAGATAGAGCTAAAACCGCTTCAGGCAGAGAGCATACAAAAGCACCTATATTGGAACGAAATGGATACCCAAAGCTGGTGATCATCATCGATGATGTAGCAACACCCAAGCAACTCAAGAAAATCTTGGCAGTACCATTTAAGTTGACTCCTTCGATCTTCCCCCCATCAAAACGCTTGAAATCCACTGCAAAAATGGCAAAAAATCTAAAGCACTATATGATCCATCTTCCTATGCAGGCAGTCAATCATCCTAGTGGTGCGATGCCCAATACATTGAAGATCAAAGATTCAAAAGATATATTTCGCCACAGAGTCCAAGCACTACGCCGGTGGTTTCCATCTGCACTCTATGTCAACAACCATACGGGGAGTCTCTTTACCTCCGATCATAGATCAATGCATACTCTATATGGTGTTCTAAAAGAGGAGGGTTTTCTCTTTCTAGATAGTCGAACCAGCCACAGAAGCAAAGCAGAGAGAGTAGCAAAGGAGTATGGGGATTTTTATCTTCATCGCGATATTTTTCTCGATAACATCAGAAAATACAGTGCTATACGCAAACAGTTGAAACTAGCTATCAAAAAAGCAAAGAGCAGAGGGTATGCGATCGCTATCGGGCATCCTCACAACATCACACTTGAGTCACTTAAAAATTCTCCGGATATACTAGCAGAAGTAGAGGTAGTTTATCTCGATGAGTTGATGAGTGGAGCTTTATAATACTATTTTATCTCAATTTGAGATCTTTATGATGAGATGAGAGTAGTTTAGATAAAATGGGTTATATTTTTACTTACGAGGCTACATTATGAGAATAGTTGATTTTACCTTGACCGAATTGGAGTCGATGAAAAAATACCCTGCATCTCTCTATGCCAAAGGGGATCTTGGGCTATTGGGCCGTCCAAAAGTCTCTATCGTAGGGACTAGAAGACCATCGGCATACACCAGACAATTGACCTATGAGTTGGCTAAAGCTCTCTCTAGCAGAGGAGTTTGCATAGTGAGTGGTGCAGCTATGGGTGTAGATGCTATAGCACATCAGGGAGCTGGAGTGGCAAATACCATCGCTGTGATGGCAAATAGCCTAGATGTTCGCTATCCATCTGTCAACAGAACATTGATAGAGGAGATAGAGGTCAATGGATTGACATTGAGCCAGTTTGATCCTGGGTTCAAGGCGACAGCTTGGAGTTTTGTCTTGAGAAACGAGATCGTAGTAGCATTGGGAGAGTTTCTCGTAGTGACTGAGGCAGCTATAGATAGTGGATCGATGCGTAGTGTAGAGTATGCACTAAAGATGGAGAAGAGAGTTTTTGTCTTGCCTCATCGCCTAGGAGAGAGTGATGGAACTACCCAGCTCTTGAAGGATGGGTTGGCAGAGCCTATCTATGATATCGAAGCTTTTGCTTCAGAGTTCGGGCAAGCGGTTGATGATACGACTATCAAGGATGATTTTTTCTACTTCTGTCAAAAATCTCCAACTTTTGATGAAACAGTAGATCGTTTTGGTGATCGTATCTATGAGGCAGAGCTAGAGGGGGTGATATGTATAGAAAATGGCTTAGTGAGATGGGTCTAGTTTTCATCGATGTGAACGTTTGGCAATGATATAGAGAATACTGCACCATCTTCACCATTCGCAACAGTCAATTGACCGTTGCAGTGCTCTTCGATAATAGTTTTTGACATATAGAGTCCCAATCCAGTGCCATGTTTTTCCAATTTTGTTGAAAAGTAGGGATCAAAAATCTGTCTTATAATCTCGTCAGGTACTCCCCCGCCATTATCGCTGATAGTTAAGATAAAATTACCATCTTCTTCAAAAGTCTCTATCTTAATATAGGGTTTTTTGACCTCTCTCTCCAGTAAAACATCTTCAGCATTTTTAATAATATTGAGCAGAACCTGTTTGATCTCTCTTGGATAAGAGTTAAAGCTGCATTCGCAATAAAACTCTTTGATTAGATCAATATTTTTTATATTGATTGATGGCTCTACTATCTCTAAAACTTCTTGAACCATTTTAGTGTAATTTGTCTCTTTTGTCTCTTTATCTGATTTGGCAAATGCTCTAAAATCATCAATAGTTTGGCTCAAGTGTTGTGTATAAGAGTTGATTTTATCTGCAAATTCAATCGTAGTATCTATATCAAGGCTATTTAGTTTCGCCTTCAGGGTAATGGCTCCACTCATAGCAGCGATAGCAGAGAGCGGTTGTCGCCATTGGTGAGCGATCATAGCCATCATCTCCCCCATCTGTGCAAGGCGAGACTGCTCAAATAGTTGCTCGTTTTTCTCTCTCTGTTTCGTCACATCTGAAATATAGCCTATGTAGTGAATTACTCTATCCATATATCTAGCGATAACGGTATAATCAAGTACCCATCTTATATCACCATCTTTTGTAATAACTCTATAGGGAGTGTGTTGAACGAATTTCTTGTCTGATGTCGTAGCCTCTTCAACTTCATATGTCACCATCTCCAAATCATCTGCATGAATACAGGAGATATAGTTAATCCTACCTGATTGAAAATCACTTTGAGAGTAACCGAGAAGGTTGGTAACACTTTTTGATACATATTTCACACTCCAGCGGTCATCGTTATTCCACTTGAATAGTACACTATTTCCTATATCAAATAGAGATAAAAGTAGCTGCTGCTCCTCTGTCTGCTCCCTCAAGAGACGATCGGATTTTTTTCTCTGATCAATCTCTAGTAGAAGTGATATGGATTTTGCAATAGATTTGGAAAAATTGATCTCATATCTTGACCACTCCTTGATAGTGTCAACCTCTTCATTGCATATGACACCGATCGTCTCACCTCCTCTCCTGATAGGAACATCAAGCATAGATTTTAGATTGAGTGGTTTGAGATAATTTTCCATAAAGTCAAGAGTGATTTTATGGTGCTCGGCATCATTGATAACAATGGGATCTCCACTATCTAATGCTCTGAAATAACTTGTATGATTTTTGGCCTCCACATGCAAATATGCCGAGTATTTTTGATCTTTTGATTTTTGAAGACTCACAATACACTCCATGGCACTCCTATCCTCATTGTAGAGCCATATACTTACTCTTGATATATTCAGTGCCTCAGAAGATATCCTTATGATCTTCTCTAAACTTTTTTGTAAGTTTTCACGCTCTTCAAACAACCCTGTAGCATCGATCAACTCTACCATTTGTGATAACTTTGTCTGATGATTGAGTTGTTGATTGAGTTGTTGATCTCTATATCGGTTTTTTTCTACTTCTATCTTCACTCTAGAGTGAAGTGAACTGTTTATCTCCTCTAGCTCTGCTGAAGTCTGAGCAATCAGATGCGATAGAGCTTTAAGTGTCAAGCTGTGAATATGTTTAGGTTTACTCTCATTAGTCTCTCTCTGTTTAGGTACGGTGCTACCTCTTTTGCTAGAATGATTCTCACTCAAGCTCAATATAGTCATCGTCTGATTTAAGAGTTGGTTAGTTGATGAGTTGCCACCTGAATAGAACTCTCCATAGGTAAAAAATCCGCTCACACTACTGATGCCGGCCAAAGAAGCTAACTCTTCATCGATACTCTCTTGGAGTAGATTTTTTCTCGCCATGCAGGAGTAGACAAAGATAGCTTCACTGTTATGAATATCACTGTCGGTATATATAGCCTCTCCACAATCCACAATAGTTTCAATATTTCCATAGCCGAATGTTACCTTGTCACCTACATTGAGGTTGCCCGCAAAGACCAAAGAGCCATCACTGTTTTTATGGATAACAGCTCTTGGAATATTTATACCATTTCGTTTTACAATCAGTGGAAACTCTATCCCAGTTTCAGGAAGCCGAAGTGCGACATCCTCTCCTAGATATTTGGCATAGATGTCGACAAGTTTTACATCATCTATCTCATAAACTCTATTTTTTACTGCTTTTGTGATGGTCATCGACTTACCAATATTTTCCCAGCCGAAGCTGGCTTTGGTATGTATCTCAAGTTTTTCACTAAAGAGAAGTGCCACAACCGCACCATTTGATGCCACTCTCTCTTCTGTGAAGACAATAGTATCGACAAACTGAGCATTATCACCTGCCAATCCACCCGCAACGATCAAATCTTTATCATAATCATTAAAGCCATTGATATACTCTTCACCATTCACATGAAGACCATCTACAAAGCTTATAGCCACTTTTGGACTCTGCTTTGGATCAAATTGGTCAGTAAGATTCTTGGCAAGTTGATAGCTATCGTCAATTAGCTGGGTACAATAGGTTCTAACTGTTGTATCCTCAAAGAGTGAAAACGATAAGATTGTTGAATCTTCACAAGCTCTCTCTTCTAGGATCTCTCCACTAGTTGTACTCCCTATGATCTTGATATGCGGTATTAAGTTTTTAATCCCCAATATTAAGTTTTCGATAAATTCAGTATCGCAAATCCCGGTAAAAATTTGCAGTAAAATATCTCTATTTTCAGCTATAGAATTTTTGATGATAAATGCTTTTAACTCACTAGAACTATGGTATTGTGTATTAAGTACTTTCAAAATGATTCCTCATATATAGTAACAAATAGTATCTCTAAGACCACTCCTCAGAATCTTGATCGACTCCTTACCTGCTTGAACCTAATTATATCAATATTATATATAAAGTTATACATCACTCTAATCAGATAAATATTTTTCCTCTTCAAAGAGAGATGTTGTCCTGTAGTGTAGCACTTATAAGATCTAAGTATAGAATTACCTTTTATTTTAATAGACTTGAAGTTGATAGATAATAGACTTAAACTTTATACCTAAAAAATCAAAGGAGTTTTATGAAAACTATTTTTCAAGATTTGGACTATCTGAAGGGTCATATAGAGGATAAAAAGGCACAAAGTGTCATCAAAGAGTTGGAGCAAAAATTTCATCTTTTGAAAACCAAGAGCGGTCTCTCCCAATTGATGAGAAAGAAGAAGCTTGCTAAGATCACACGCAATGTAGAGTATGAGCAGGAGTTGGTAGAGCTACAGGTTGAGCTGATCAAATTGCAAAACTGGGTATATGATAACAATAAGAGAGTTATGATCATCTTTGAGGGGCGTGATGCAGCAGGAAAGGGTGGAGCTATCAAACGCTTTACTCAATATCTAAACCCTAGAAAATTCAGAGTTGTAGCACTGCCAAAACCAACAGATGTAGAGACAGGACAGTTCTACTTTCAGCGTTATTTCCAACATTTGCCAAATGAGGGAGAGATAGTCTTTTTTGATAGGAGCTGGTACAATAGAGCTATCGTAGAGCCGGTATTTGACTTCTGTACACCTGTACAGTATGATAGATTTATGAAAGAGGTACCTGAGATAGAGCATGCATTGATCGATGATGGGATCATCTTGATCAAATTTTGGTTTAGTATCACCAAAGAGAATCAGAAGAAGAGATTTAAGGAGCGTATGAGTAACCCTTTAAAACATTGGAAACTCAGCCCAGTAGATCAAAAAGCTCAGGAGATGTGGGACAAAGTAACATACTATAAAGAGGAGATGTTCAGTCGTACACATACAGGTTATGCTCCATGGATCATGGTCGATAGCAATGACAAAAAGAGAGCTAGACTAGAGTCGATCCGTTATGCTCTTGCCAAGATCAACTATGAGGGGAAAGAGGATGCCAAGATCAATCTGCACCATGACCCTGAAATAGTCGAACGATATCACAGAAGAACACACAGCGAAGATATGTAAGAGATCACCCTGCTTTGTGAGTAAGGCTACCCCGAATTATGCAATGATAATAATCTCTATCGCATATTTCGGGATAAATTATCTCTATTTCATCATACTATTTTGTAAATTTGAGTATACTTTTGCCCAAACTATATAGGAGAGAGATAATGTTTGAAATAGTAAGCATAGTACTACTGTTTGCAATGGCACTAGCATCGATAAGGCTTCTCAAGGGACCTACTCTGAGTGATAGAGTTGTGGCGTTTGATACCATCAGTATCATGGCAGTCTCACTGCTGGTACTCCTATCCCTCTACTTCAGACGAAGTATCTATATAGATATCGCTCTGGTGTTTGGATTGATAGGATTTCTAGGAACGACGATTTTTGGACGATATATCGAAAAAGGCATATAAGTGTTAACAATCATTGGATCTATATTTATCTTTTTAGGGGTTATAGCATTTGTCATTAGTGCCATAGGTCTGCTTCGTATGCCAGATGTCTATACTCGCATGCATGTTGGAGCCAAAACCACGACAATGGGTACTATGCTGGTGATCATAGGAGCTGTATGCCTAGAGCCATCTTGGGCATTCAAGCTTATACTACTGGGGGCATTTGTATTTTTGACAAATCCCATCTCCTCTTCGGTGATCGCTAGAGCTTCACACAAGATAGATATACCCTATTTCAACCCCAAAAAGATAGATGAGTTGAAGGATTTTCAAGAGGAGCATCGATGATAGGGATGATCATATTGGGATCTTTTATCGCTATTGTTGTTATCGCTTTTGCTGCTGTGACCCAAGAGAGGGTTGCTGATGCTATCATCCTCTTTATGGGGGTGGGATTGGGGAGTGTGGTGCTATTCTTTCTCTTTCAAGCTCCTGATGTTGCTATGACAGAAGCGGTTATCGGTGTTGGGATCAGCTCTTTGATCTTTTTGATGGCACTCAAACACTTAAAGGCAGAACCATGAATCTCAAGAGGGATATCCCTACTCAAACCTATAGTGGTTTTGCTCTGAGTGCACTGCTGGTACTGACTATACTGACTATCCTACTGGAAAATATGCCCAAAACTATAGAGCGTGCCGGCGATAGATTGTTATCTATCAACAGTCAGGATGGAGTGGCAAATGCTGTCACCTCTGTAGTCGTATACTTTCGTGGATTTGATACGCTAGGCGAGATCGCTGTACTCTTCATCGCTGCACTGGGGATAGGGGTGATGCTCACTTCGCAAGAGGCTGTATCGCAGAGAGAAGAGAGTAACTTTATCCTCCAAGTAACGGCAAAGTTACTTTTTCCTATTATCACTCTCTTTGGTATATATGTGATGATCTATGGACATTTGAGTCCCGGTGGCGGTTTTCAGGGAGGTGTTATCATAGCTAGCGGTGTACTGCTACTGCTGATCTCATATAGGGAGTTTGAAGTTTTACACTCACTGATCTCTATACTAGAGACTCTAGCAGGTGTATCATATGTTTTGATCGGTTTGATAGGATTATGGACAGTTGATCGTTTCTTGGGCAATTTTCTGCCTCATGATATCTCCGAGATGGGTATGTTGCTAAGTGGAGGTATCATCCCTCTGATCTATATCATAGTAGGGGTCAAAGTGGGAAGTGAGATGAGTCTCATAGTTCAAAATCTACTCATGAGGAGTGAAGATGACTGAGATGATCTTTGCATATCTTGACCAAAAAGAGGTGATAGATACTATAGTTGTGGTAGGCTCTATGTCACTCTTTTTTGTAGGGCTGTTTGGACTCTTGACACAGAGGGATTTTATCAAAGTCTTTATCAGCATCGCGATCATGGAGAGTGCGGTTTTTCTCTTTTTTATAGGGGGTACTTTTGTCAAGGGCTTTACAGCTCCTATATTGGGTGATGGATATACTGAATTTGTCGCTATGAACGATCCAGTCCCTCATGCGATGATATTGACAGCTATCGTTATAGGGATGGCTGTTTTTGCACTAGGTGTCAGTTTTGCGATCGAATACCACAAGCTGACAGGCAAAAGAGATATCGACAAGATGAATGAGATGGGAAGATGATGAGCAGTATATATTTTGTAGCACTGCCACTTCTCTTTGGGTTTGCTACACCCATAGTATCAAAACTAGGCAAAAATGGTGTTGCGTATACCTCTACATTGATGCAGGCATCTCTCTTTCTACTCTCCCTCTCACTGATACTCTCTACCTCTTGGCATGTAGAGGTCATAGCTATCAATCCTCCCTTGGGTATCTCTTTTGTTTTGAACAAAGCATCACTCTTTTTTGTGGTACTCTTCACATTTCTGATGACTATATTTTCTCTCTACTACTTGAGGCTTAGAAGAGTCAATCCCTATGAGAATGAGAATAAATTTTTCATCTTGATCAATATGCTGCTTGCATCTAGTATAGGGTTGGTATTGAGCAGTGATATCTTCAACATCTATGTCTTTTTTGAGATAGCCGGTATCACTGCCTATATCCTGAGTGCTTACCGCAAAACACCCAAGGCACTCGAAGCAGGGATCAAGTACCTGTTGACCGGTATGCTAGCTTCGGTATTTTTGATCTTTGCGATAGCTATGATATATATCTATCTAGGCTCACTAAATCTTGCTATCTTGAGTGAATCGTTTGTGACACTGCCATACAATATCAAGATAGTGATCACCCTCCTGCTGCTATTGGGATTTGGTCTCAAGGTAGAGATATTTCCTCTCAACTTTTGGGTTAGTGATATCTATGAAGGCTCCTCTGCCCCTGTAGATGCACTCTTCTCTGCTATTGTTGTCAAGGCTTATCTCTTTCTCTTTTTTCATATTCTATATCTATTTATGCCAAATGGTGAGTTTGGTATCTTTCTACTCTATATAGGTGCATTGAGCATGCTGGTGGCTGAGGTAGTTGCTCTCAAACAGACGAACCTCAAGAGAGTTTTTGCCTACTCCTCATTGGGACAGGTTGGATTGATCTTCTCTGTGATGGCACTGCAAAATAGCGATGCTCTCATAGCGGCACTCTTTATTATATTGGCACACTCTGTAGCAAAGATGATGCTATTTTTGGCTATCGCCTCTATAGAGCAGGCATATCAGAGTGAAGACATAGATATACTCAAGGAGCTTAGTTCACCATTTTTGATGGTGATCATGTTTTTAGCTATGCTCTCTCTCTTGGGTATACCGCCTCTATTGGGTTTTACAGGGAAGTTTTTGGCACTCAAGAGTTTTGCAGTTAGTGGAGAGTTTATAGTATTGGCTATGATCATCATCGCATCACTCATAGAGAGTATCTACTACTTTAAGATCTCGGGCAGACTACTGAGTAGAGAGAGAGAGAGAACAGAGCTCTCTCTCACGCTTGGTCAGAAGAGTCTATTTACTCTGCTGGCATTGATACTGGTCGTTATAGGTACTGCACCATGGTTGATCTCCGGCTCTATAGAGCAGGCATCAGCAGCCTTGCTCGATAGTCAAAGCTATATCACGGCACTTTTAGGAGTCTCCTCATGAGATATATACCTTTTGTCATTTCACTCTTTATACTCTGGGTCGTCACATCTCTTTTTGATACTTCACTCTCTTGGCAGTATGATTTGAGCAGAGTGGGGTTGGATGAGGTTGTGATAGGTCTGAGGGCTACAGCTTTGGCAAACTTCTTTGCACTATTGATAGCTTTTTCTATCATGATCCTCTCTATCGCCACACCTAAATATAGGCAGACAAAGAGTTTCTATCTTCTATTTTATCTGCTGAGTGCAGGACTATTCCTGATCGTATATGCGGAGGACTATCTACTCTTTTTTGTCGGTTGGGAAGTTATGAGTGTGACAACCTATCTCCTGCTCTCTTATGATTTGAGCCGTAAAGCTCTGCTCAAATATGTCATCTTTGCTATGGCTTCTGCCATGAGTCTGCTAGCGGGCATCATGATACTCTACTCAACTTCTCATAGTTTTCTATATGCAGATGCACATCAAGCCTTTCTCTTGTTGTCTGACAACATGCGTACTATTTTTATCATCTTGATGCTTTTTGCTTTTTTTGTCAAACTTGGGACTATAGGGTTTCACTATTGGTTAGTAGATAGCTATGACGAGTCTGCTGATCTCTTCACCCCTTTTCTCTCGGCAGTTCTCTCCAAGATGGGCATATATGCTATGATCATACTCTTGATCTATGTGGTTGATATCTCTACACTCTCGCATCACTGGTTAGGATATACACTGGGGGTTATGGGTCTGTTGAGTTCGATCATCGCAGCATTTAAAGCACTCAATGAAGATAGCATGAAGAGAGCTCTCGCCTACTCATCTATAGCCCAATTGGGATATATCGTCACTGTACTGTCTCTGGCAGATGGCGTTAGTGCTGCTCTCTATCACTCTCTCATCCATACCCTAGTCAAACTCATGCTCTTTATCAATATAGCAGGGATCATCTATGTCACTGCACGATCAAAATATAGCCAACTGGGTGGTTTGATATATCGTATGCCCCAATCATTCGTACTGCTCCTGATAGGGATCATCGTCTTGGCAGGTATGCCTCCATTGGGTGGTTTCGCTTCTAAATTTCTCATGTATACTACACTGCTAGAGGGGAAAAATCTACTGATGCTTGCTGCTATGATGTTCGCAGGTGCTTCTGCTTTCCTCTACATATACAAGATGATCTATGGTATCTATCTGGGACATCCTACCTCCAAGAGTCTGGAGAGTGTAGCAGAGGTACCGTTCATCTTTCTATTGCCACAATATATCATATCTCTCATATTGATAGTGATGGGAGTATTTCCGGGCTTGATTGTTCCATATCTCAATACCATACTTGTTGAGTTGGGTGTAGAGCAGTTGCCTTTTGCTGCTTATGAGACTCTAGGGACAGCGATAGCCAGCTACAACGGTTTGGTAGTTATGAGTGCATTTATGATACTCTTTATTATTGTACTCTCTCTCCTCCTCTCTCTCTCATCCAAGGTCAAAGAGGCAAAAGATCGGTTTGATATTGCCTATTGCGGAGAGGTTCCTAACGAAGGTACTCATCTACACTATGGCTACTCTATGGGCAGAGAGCTAAAGAGAGTATGGTTTGTCGCTATCATACTCAAAAACTCCAGCAGTTTTTTTTATGACTATATCGCCAAGCAGCTCTGGGCTACCTCTGAGTTTGTCAGAAGGATCTACTCTGGAAATCTAGTACAAAATTTTAACATAGCAGTAGTGTTTGCTTTGATTCTATTATGGTGGGGTATAAAATGATACTGTTAAATTTGATAGGTACACTGCTTACAGCCTATATAGTTGGGTTTCTATACTATGGTCTCTATCGTAATATCACGGCAAGATTCCAGAGGAGGATAGGACCAACAGTTTTTCAATCACTCTACGACAGCATCAAATTCTTTGGAAAAAAAGAGAGTATTTCGCATGGCTGGATGTTCTATCTAGGACCCGTCATCATGATGACAGGGGCGATAATGACCCTCTTTTTTGTCCCTCTCTTTTACCAGAGTGAGAGCTTTAGCGGTTTGAGTGAGCATGGGAACCTATTTTTGGTACTCTACCTGATGCTGCTAGGCCCCCTAGGCAATGCGATGGGAGTAGGAGTGAGTGGAAATCCCTTTGGTGTGATGGGTGTCACGCGAGGGCTTACTCGTATGTTTGCGATGGAGTTACCATTTTATATCTCAGTGATCGCTCTGATGAGTCTCAGCCAGAGTGCAGATATCGCTACCATAGCATCCCAGCAAGCCGAAACTATCAACGCTTTTGCCTATCCCCTCCTCTTTGTAGCTGCTCTCTTCTCTTTTGTTGCGATGATGGGGCAGTCACCTTTCGATGTAGTGGGGGCACCAGTCGAAGTATACTCTGGACCGGCAGCAGAGTTTAGTGGTAAATTTTTGGCACTCTTGATGAGCCAAAGTGCTATCTTCACTTTTGCAAAGTTAGTTCTGATGGTCAATCTCTTTTTGGGAGGTGCGGATGGATTTTTATCATTGATCGGCAAAACCTTTATGCTCTTTCTGCTGGTGACAGCTTTGGGTGCACTATATGGACGATTTAAGACACCGCAAAGTGTAGATTTTCTGATGAGAGTACCGACAGTTATCGCTATAGTCGGGCTTATCTTAGCAACAGATTGGGGGCAGTAGGTATGGATGAAGGTTTTCTAAAAGAGCAGCAGATGATGGAGAGCGATCTCAACTCGGACACTTCACACCAAAGCAGTGTAGATTTTCTGATGGATTGGTTTCGCAAGAGATCGATATTTGTCCTCGCCTATGGTACAGGGTGCGGAGCTATAGAGATGCCCCCGACCTTTACTAGTCGCTACGATGCTGAGAGATTGGGTATTCGCGGAGCTGCGACACCTAGACAGGCTGATGTGATCATAGTATCAGGGTACTGCTCCTACAAGACACTCAGACGCATCATCCGTACATATGAGCAGATGGCAAATCCCAAATATATTTTGGCACTTGGCTCCTGTACTGTCAATGGAGGAATGTACTGGGACTCCTACAATACGATCAAGAGACTTGAAGATTATCTCCCTGTAGATATCTATGTCAATGGATGTATGCCTCGTCCCGAGAGTATACTAGAGGGGTTTATAGAACTGCAAAGAGAGATCGCAGAGGGCAAAGCCTCCTCTTGGCAGAGATATGAAGAGAACTATCCCTTTTATCGAAAGAACCAAGAGGCAGTACTGGGTGATATCGTCTCACCCGCTTATGATGCAGACTGGTATCTATATGATGGAGGCTTATGATGTTCAATGAAATCAAAAATCGTTTTGCCACTGACGATATAGAGGTCAAGAGAGTAGACTTGGCGAAAGTTGCAGTAGAGAGACACCGTATCTTTGAGCTGATATATATGCTCAGCGATCACTATAGCTACAAAACACTCAACGCCATCACATGTACAGACTGGATAGAGGAGGATCATTTCGCTATCACCTATGTGCTGACCACTTACGATCGAAAACATACTATGATGGTGCAGACTATGATCAGCAGAGAGAGTGCCGAGATAAGATCGCTGAGAGAGAGATTTAGACAAGCTGAGATCATGGAGAGGGATCTTCATGAGATGTATGGTATAGAGTTCCCTGGCAATGATAACCTCACAGAGTTGAGCTTGGAGAACTGGGTACATACACCCCCACTCAGACGGGAGTTTGATACACTTGAGTTTGTCAACGATCATCTCGCATTTAGAGAGGGTCGTGATGACAATATAGATGTCAAGAAAGAGATGAAACGGCTCAGAGCCCTAAAAAAAGCACAGAAAGCAGCAGCCCAAAAGGCCAAAGAAGATGCCAAGGAGAGTTCTGATGGGAAGTAGACATATTACGATCTTTCATGGTCCCCAACACCCGGGTATCACAGGTAACATGAGTATAGAGCTTGATCTGATAGGTGAGACGATCCAGAGAGCAACTACACATGTAGGGTATCTACATCGCGGTTTTGAAAAGCTGATTGAGAGACGCACCGTGATCCAAGCCTTTACGATCGTCTGTCGTATCTGTGTACCGGAGCCAGACCCCAATGAGGTCAACTTCGCATTGGCAGTAGAGGAGTTGGCAGGTATAGAGGTATCACCAAGAGCCAACTATATCCGAGTGATGATACTGGAACTCTCCCGTTTGGCTTCACAGTGTCTATGGCTTGCCGGTCAGAGTGGTTCGATAGGACTCTATGCAGTAGGTCAGTGGGCGATAGCTGATAGAGATCTCATCCTTGATCTTTTCGAAGAGTTGACAGGCGGCAGGGTTTATCATATGTATGTATATCCCGGTGGTGTCAGGAGAGAGTTGCCTGATGGATTCCTAGAGAGAGTAGAGAGGGTGTTGGAGCATTTCAAAACCAGACTCAAGGTCTATGATGATATCTTCATCAACAACGCCTCCTTCAAGGCTAGAGCAGTAGGTGTAGGTGTAGTCACTCCTGAAGATTGTATCCAAAATGGATATGTGGGTCAAGTACTTCGTGGTTGCGGTATCCAAGCAGATGTCCGAAAAGATGCTCCCTATCTAGTCTATGATGAGCTGGAGTTTGAAGTACCCATAGAGCAGGCAGGTGATGTCTATGCTAGAGCATTGGTCAGGCGTGCAGAGATGGATCAGAGTATTCATATTTTGGATCAAGTGATATCCAAGATGCCAAAAGGCGAGATCATGACCAAGATGCCCACTCACAGAAAGTTCAAACTTCCCAAAGATGATACTTGGGTCAAAGTAGAGAGCTCCAGAGGAGAGTTCGCCTACTATATGGCAGGAGATGGCAGTGAAAAGATCAGGCGTATGCAGGTTAGAGGCCCATCTCTAGTGCATGCCTTTACACTGTTAGAGGAGCTACTAGTAGGAGCAGAGCTGAGTGATGTAGCTCTGATCATGAACTCACTGGGCATATGTCCTCCTGAGATAGAGAGATGAGAGAGGTGAGTTTATGAAGTGGAAGATAGATATCAGCGGAGTAGTATCACCCTTGAGTATATGGGGGGCTTTTTTTCAAAAACCAAACACTATCGCTTATCCTGATGTCAAAAAAGAGACAGCGTTAGGATATAGAGGGTTTCATACCAATCTGCTAGTTGACTGCATAGGGTGTGCCAACTGTCAAGATGTATGTATGAATGATGCGATAGATATGATCAAGACAGATAGAGAGTACAATACAAAGAACAACTCTCAATGTATACCCCGTATAGACTATGGACGATGCTGTTGGTGCTCTCTCTGTACAGATGTCTGCCCTCCGGATTCACTGAAGCTAGATGAGGAGTATTTGGGTGTGACCAAGTATGCTTCTGATTTTTTATATATGCCAAAAAACAGGTAAGGGGGTATCTATGAGAATCCTATTTTGGTCACTATTTTTGTTTGTGATATGGATGGTGTTGAGTGACAGAGTTGATATGCAAAATATCACTATAGGAGTGTTGGCAAGCGTGGGTGTGGCACTGCTCTACACGAGGATATTTGAGGGTGAGAGTTATGGGTGGATCACTCCTGTCTGGCTAGTGGCATATCTATCTGTTCTTATCAAAAATCTCGTAAAATCCAATATAAGTATTGCACATAGAGTACTCAGTAGAGATATGAAACTCTCTCCGGCTATAGTCGCAGTCAAAACAGACTTGACAAGTGACTGGAAGAAGCTGCTGCTGGCAAACTCCATAACTCTAACACCCGGTACACTAACACTGGATATTGAGGGAGAGACTCTCTACATCCACACTATCGAGTGTCTCGACAGAGGAGAGAAAGAGAAGATAACCAGAGAGTTTGAAGAGGTCATTGCAAAAATATAAGAGAGATCTGCACCAAGGAAGTTGCCAAAAACAAAATATGGATAGATCTCTTTGGTAGAGGGGTAACAATGACAACTCACACTATGAATAGTGAAAGCAAAAATACGCTAAAATAAAAAATGTCACATAACC
>JAYEOM010000043.1:0-17071 GCA_034722955.1 Campylobacterota bacterium | reverse complement strand
CTTATATGTCGGGTCATAATGGGAGACCGAGTTAAGGACGATAGAGGTAATATCGGGTCTCAATCCCCTATATGTCGGGTCATAATGAGAGAAGATAAGAAAGCAGATTAAACAGCCTAGTCTGTTTCAATCCCCTATATGTCGGGTCATAATTTAAAGAGTTTGGCTTCAAGACACCTATTGTGGTGGAGTTTCAATCCCCTATATGTCGGGTCATAATGGATTGATGAAATAAACGAAAGGGAGAGGGAGATTAGTTTCAATCCCCTATATGTCGGGTCATAATCTTAATGCGATTCTAGAAAACAGAACCTTTACAAAGTTTCAATCCCCTATATGTCGGGTCATAATGGACAAAGGTGCTGTTTTGTGTTGGTGCGTGGTTTAGTTTCAATCCCCTATATGTCGGGTCATAATCTAGTACTCTATAATGTCGATACAGTTATGCTGTGGGTTTCAATCCCCTATATGTCGGGTCATAATAGTGGTAGAAATATCTGAAGTTATGGCAATCAGATAGTTTCAATCCCCTATATGTCGGGTCATAATGAGAGCTATATGGGTATCTTGCAAAAACAGTGGCGTGTTAAGGAACGGTTTTATGGGCATTTGGAGGTTTTTTTCCAAGTGATTTACCATTGTATAGTAAATAGGCTTAATTAACTCTAATATTTCCTAGACCCATCACTGTCTGTTTGCCCACACCCAATATCTCTCCTAGTTTGAGGAGTCTATAGCTAGCAGGGTCTAGGTTTTCTATGGCTATCTGACCCATTATGCCGTCCATATTCATCTTGGATTTTTGACGACCGCTTTTGCGGATGAGGGTTTGGTGGTGGAGGGATTTGGAGAGTAGGGTGTACCTAGGAGTGTACTCTAGCTTGGCGTATTTTTCACCGTAGCATAGCTGTCTCTCTCGCTGGTGGATAGAGCGGAGGATATCTTCTAGTGCTACATCATCACGGATAAAACGGTTGTTTCTTTTGATGCGTAGAGGTGTCTTGAGAGTTAGTGTGAGGTTTGGAGTGTGTGGTGTTGTCTCGAAATTCTGGGGCATGATGCCCTCTAGGTCAAATCTCTCACCATCATAGACGATACGACTATCTATAGTGATCTTGAACTCTTCAAATATGAGATTGTCATGCATCAATCCTACCTCTGTGAGCATCTTGTGCAACCCACTCAAGACATAAGGCAGCTTCTCACAGCTCTCTTCAAAGAGAAAGAGTGCAAAATCAAACTTGCTAGAGTCAAGCTCTATATCAAACCTATAGTTATGATAGCCATTTTGTGACTCATAAAAGTCATAATAGAGGCACTCCTGCTTAGCAAAACACCCATCACATCTATATGATGGATTGATACATACTACCTTTTTGAGTGCATAGCCAAAGGCACCTCTGAGGGTAGATCCTATAAATAGCGGAGCATTCTGTTTTGTATATACTTGAACTCTTATATTGTAATATTTCATATGATGATTTTAGCAAAAAATAGATGAGAGTGTGATGTGGTTAAAGAAAGTACGAGAAGAGTTTCGCTTTGTGAATAGTTAAAAAGCTAAAATGTACATTTAATGTGGGATTAAGAGGTTGTGGCTCCGGATGCTGGATTCGAACCAGCGACCAAGTGATTAACAGTCACCTACTCTACCGCTGAGCTAATCCGGAATGGGTTTGAAAAAGGCTATGCTTATTTCGTGAGTGGGATTATAGTCAAAAATATATTAAAAGTCAAGAGTTTTTAGGCTAAAGTATAAAAATCCACACCATTTGTCTTTTTGACTATGATTTTTTCTTCTGATATGAGTCTCTTGAGTGCTATTTGGCTCGGCTCATCAAAGAGAATCTCGATATCTTCAGGGGTCAAGGGTCTTTTGGAGATAGTCTGCAGGATAGCTTCACTGCTATAGTACTCTGGGGTTGATGTGATCTTTTTGCGTGATGCGATGTAGATTGGCAGTGCAGGGTCAAAGAGCAGTGAAACCCTATGAAGCTCCTCATAGCTCAAGGGTTTGACATCATAGGCTGGCGGACGATCGATAGTACCTATATCTATGCGTGATGGGTTGAGCTCCAGAAAAAACTGGTTAAGTGCTTTGATCTCTTCTGGTCTCTCATTGAGTTTTTTGACAAATAGAGTCTCTATGATCATAGGACCTCTATATCGTCTCCTAAATGCAAGCATCCCATCCATGATCGATCCTACAGTGATACCTGAGTGTGAGCGATCTAGCTTGTGCAGACATCTATCTGTAGCACAATCAAGAGAGAGCTTTACCATATCGATCTTCATCAAAGCATCTGCAACCCTGCTATCATCAATAGTACTGCCATTGCTGAGGATCAGGGTTTGAGCTTCCCCTTTGATCATATCGATTCTATCGATCAATTCAGATAGATATGGGTAGAGAGTAGGCTCACCATTTGCTGTGAGTGTGATAAAGTCTACACCTCCATGCTCACTCAATGCCCTCTTCAAAGCTATCATCACCTCATCCACAGAGACTACCTCATCATAGCTATCCATAGTCTTAGCAGGATCAAGCTCACAATATAGACAATCAAAGTTGCACTGCTTTTTTCCAGGACTGAGATCTATACCTAGAGATTTACCAAAACGACGAGAGTGTATAGGCCCAAATATGATACTCATGATCTGCCAAGCCATCTGCTCAAATCAGCAGAGAGTCTCTCTAGTGCTATGTTGGTTGCTTTGACATAGCCTACAGCATTGACTGTCTCTGTGGGTATCTCATAGCTAAATTTTTTACTCTTTATCAGTATATTGTTATCTGTAGAGATCAGATCAAACCGGATAGATACAACAGAGAGAGAGAGATCTTTTCGTAATTTATGATAAAAATCATACACTTCACTCTCTAGCAGGTAGTCTGTATTGGCTAGAGAAGTATAGTCAACAACAGACTTAAAGACTCTGCCATGCTCTAGTGCGAGCATGATGCTGCTAGTCAAAAGCTGACTGCTGTTGCTAGACCAGGAGGAGTCTTGATAAACTCCATCTTCTAGCCTGTTATAAGCATAATAGATAGAGGTACCTGATCTGCCTTTGATATTGATAGGATAGGCTACTTTGACACTCTTCTCTCTATAGATGGAGTGGGGGAGTTTG
The DNA here is from genome assembly GCA_034722955.1 of Campylobacterota bacterium. Taxonomy (GTDB): domain Bacteria; phylum Campylobacterota; class Campylobacteria; order Campylobacterales; family Sulfurovaceae; genus SZUA-451. The sequence goes on along the minus strand of JAYEOM010000043.1, from coordinate 13,939 downwards.
GAAAATTTCAAATTTGGATTGATATTGTAAGTCTGCATCGGATCACTTTTGGTGCTGCATCCACCCAGCAGAATCAATCCTGCCACAACCACTGCTTCTCCTATTGTTCTGTTCATTCGCCTGGCCCTCGTCTAGGTTTTCTGGATTTATAGAGTATATCGCTTGGACTCCGTCTCAACTCTCTAGTCAGTGCACTTAACTGTGCAGTGAGATCTCTCATGTCATTAACTGTCGGCTTCATGATCTTATCCATATTGTAGTCTCCTCGATTGACTGTCTTCTCCATCTGTGTTACTAAAGAGTTTATACTCTCTGTCATACGATCAAACTTTTTCATAGATGGTTTGATATCCTTGTGAAGATCAACTGCCAAGCGATCATAATCTTTTGATAGTTTAGCGAATGAGACTCTAAACTCTTTGAGTGTCACCTCTGCCTCATCGAGTGCGGATATCATCTTATCCTCTACACCGACTCCTTTGAGGGCTAGGCGATTGGTATTGTCCAAGAGTGCCGAAAAGTTTTTGAGGTTATCATCCGAGAGGAGCTTCTCTCCTCTCTCCAAGATGGTTATAAACTTGATTGAGAGTTTTTCAAACCTCTCCTCCAAGTTACCTAGAAAGGATCTGCCTGCTTTGAGCAGAGGGATCTCTCCGTCAACTGATTGAAGTCTCTTGGCACTATTGGTTCCTCCTGTTATCTCGATATAGGAGAGACCCGTCAAACCAAACATACTGATCACACCTCGCATATCCTCTTTGATAGGGATACCTCGGTTGATCTTGAGTATGATCTCCACCTCTTCTATATTTTTCGGATTTACCCTAATATCACTAACTGTTCCTACATCTACACCTTTGAGCTTCACGCCTGAGTCTTTTGATAGTCCAGAGACAGAGTCTTTCATACGAAGCATATAGAGATCATGATCCTGCTTGAAGCTGGTATTTCCCAGCCAAAATGCGAAAAAAATCATACCTGCTGTAAAAAGTATCACAAAGATACCAATAATAGTATAATTGACCTTACTATACATCTCTTTTTACTCTCTCTTTTAAATTTTTCTTTGCATAATCATTTTTGAAAAATTTTTCTACAAAATGGTGATCAGATTGTAGCACATTTTCCAAAGTTCCTTCTGCAGCGACATGTTTGTCTGCCAAAATGGCAAAACGATCTACTATAGAGTAGATCGACTCAAGGTCATGGGTGATCATAACTACAGTGATACCCAAGAGATCTCGAAGCTCTACGATCAAACTATCGAAATTTCTAGCACCGATAGGGTCTAGTCCCGATGTAGGCTCATCCAAAAATAGAAGCTTTGGATCCATAGCTAGTGCTCTTGCCAAGGCAGCTCTCTTGATCATACCTCCACTCAGTTCAGATGGGTAGAGAGACCCTGCTCGTGCTGAGAGACCCACCATACTGATCTTGGTTTTGACGATCTTATCACGCATTTTTTTACTTATCCCTGTGTACTCTTTGAGCTGAAGTTCAATATTTTCAGCGACAGTCAGTGAGGTAAAGAGTGCTCCAAACTGAAAGAGTATACCCCACTGACGGCGTAGAGCCTGAGCATCTCTATAGCTGATAGTTGAGAGATCGTTTCCTAAAACACTCATCTCTCCCGATGTAGGCTTGAGCAGCATGATCATCTCCTTGAGTAGAAGTGTTTTTCCTGATCCGCTCTCTCCAAGAATACCATAGATATCACCTCTGTTGACCGTGATATTGACTCTGTCATGGATGACAACAGGACCAAAACTAGTCACTATATCTTTCGCTCTTATCACCACCTCCATCAGATATCCCACTCTGTTAATATCACCGAAAAGAGTGCATCACAAGCGATCACAAAAAATATAGAGTTGACGACACTTGCCGTCGTTTGATAGCCGATGCTCTCTGTATCATCTGTCACCTGTAAACCCCTAAAGCAACCTATCATTGCGATCAATATAGCAAAAAAGGGTCCTTTGATGATCCCTATCCAAAAATGCTTGACATACAAAACCTCCTGAAGACGATCTATAAACTGCATATAGGAGATATTGAGTTCCAGACTTGCAGCAAACATACTCCCCATGATCCCCACAATATCTGCAAAAAATATCAATAGAGGCAGAGAGATCATCAAAGCTATCATGCGCGGCAGAACCAGAAAGTAGTATGGATCAAACCCCATCGTACGCATAGCAGAGATCTCTTCTGTGATCTTCATAGCACCGATCTGTGCCGTATAAGCTGAACCGCTTCGTCCTGCTACGACTATAGCAGTGATCAAGGGAGCCAACTCTCTAGTGATAGAGATACCTGCCAAATCCACGATAAAGACATCTGCCCCGAACTTTGCCAACTCTACAGCACTCTGATAAGAGATCACCATCCCAACCAAAAATGAGGTCAGAGCTATGATCAGAAGAGCACTTAGACCGGATCGTTCGATATGATAAACTATCTCTTTTATGCGCAGGTGTCGTGGATGTGCAAAGTAGCGTAGAAAAGCTATGAGTATATAGCCCGTAAAGTCAAGAAATTTCAAAAACTCACCATAAGCATCTACGGTTGTTCTGCCCACACTGTGTAGAAACCCCTCTGTACGGATGGGGATGGTCTCTGTGACATTGTGTTCAAGCAGAAGCTGATACATCCTCTTCTGCTCTTTTGAGTATCCGACTACCTCTACTTGGGATTGTGATTTGAACTTTTCATAAAATGCCATAAATAGCAAAACCCCTGAGCTATCAAATGCCCCAACACCGGAAAAATCCCAAACCACCCTCTTTTTATTGGTTGAGATACTCTGAAGTTTCTGCTCTATCTTTGGTTCATGATATAGTGTCCATTCGCCTGTAGAGTAGATGATGATATGGTCAGGATACTCTTTGAGAGTCAGGTATTCTTCTTTCATAAAAATAATTATATCCAATAAGCCTGTGAAATAGTGTATAATACAGATCAAAATAAGTAGCTATAGAGTGAGGATTGATCAATGCAAAACTTTGGTTTGGATATCTGGGGAGATGATAACTATAGAGTTAAAGATGGCAAGATTGTATTGAACTATGCAGGGCAACCCTCTCTGCTGGATATCACCAAGAAGATACGAGAGGGGGGACACAAAGGTCCTCTGATTTTACGATTTCCACACCTCATCGAGAAACAGATAGAGAGAGTGTTTGATGCTTTTGAGAGTGCCATGAAGGAGTTTGACTACTCTGGCAGGTTTCATGCCGTCTTCCCGCTCAAGGTCAACCAATTCCCCAACTTTATCCACTCTCTGATGCAAGTCGCATCCCCTTATGGTTATGGTCTGGAGGCAGGCAGCAAGGCTGAGCTGATCATAGCTATATCCAAGACACCTATAGGTGCCCCCATCACAGTCAATGGCTTCAAAGACAAAGAGATGATAGCCTTGTGTTTCATAGCCGCCAAGATGGGACACAACATCACCATAACTATCGAAGGGTTGGGAGAGCTGCAGACGATCATCGAAGTCAACAGAGAGTTCAACCTAGAGAGTGAGATATCTACAACTCCAAAGATCGGTGTTAGGATTCGTCTGCATAGCTCAGGCATCGGTATATGGGCAAAGAGCGGTGGGTATAGCTCCAAATTTGGATTGACATCTACAGAGCTCTTGGAAGTTTATGAGCTTCTTCACCAAAACACTCTTCTCGATCAACTCACTATGGTACATTTCCATATAGGATCACAGATGAGTGAAATAGCAGCACTCAAAAAGGCACTCCGTGAAGCTGGCAATATCTATGCCGATCTGAAAAACCGTGGAGCATCGGCACTCTCTGCGATCAACATAGGTGGCGGTTTGGCAGTTGAGTACTCCCAGCATAGCCATGCACAAGAGCGTAACTACTCACTCAAAGAGTTTGCCAATGATGTTGTCTTTTTGATGCTGGAGATCTCAAAAAACAAGAAGATAGAAGCACCTGATATATATACCGAATCGGGTCGCTATATAGCAGCAAGTCACTCCGTGCTGATCGCCCCTGTGCTAGAGCTCTTCTCCCAAGAGTATCATGAAAAGAGTCTTCGTCTCAAAGAGGAGAATCCACCCCTGTTGCAAGAGCTCTATGATCTCTTCTGCTCTATTGATAGATGCAGTGCACGAGAGTATCTGCATGATGCTCTCGATCATATGGAGTCACTGCTTACACTCTTTGATCTAGGATATATAGATCTCGAAGATCGTTCAAATACAGAGATCCTAGTCAATCTCATCATCAAAAAAGCTATCATGTTGCTCAAAGATGAAGATACCGATGAACTCAAACGCCTGCAGAGCAGAATCCAAGAGAAGTATCTTGTAAACTTCTCTGCTTTTGAGTCTCTTCCTGACTTTTGGGGTCTCTCACAGCACTTCCCTGTTATGCCACTCAACCATTTGGAGAGTAAACCTACCAGACCGGCAAGCCTGTGGGATATCACCTGCGATAGTGATGGAGAGATCGGATTTGATCCCAATCTACCTCTATTTTTACATGATATCGATGTCACCAAGGAGGAGTATTTTCTCGCTTTTTTTCTCACAGGCGCATACCAAGAGGTGTTGGGTATGCAGCACAATCTATTTACCCACCCTACAGAGGTGGTAGTTCACTTCGATACCAAGGGAGAGATCTATTTTGAGAACTTCATAGAGGCTCAAAATTTGATGGATATACTAGATGATCTAGACTATGATACCGAAGAGATAGATAGATCCCTAAAGCAGAAGATAGAGAGATCTGCACTCATAGATATAGAGGAGAAAGAGCTACTGTTGGGCAAGCTTTATCTCTATTTAAGCGAAAATAGCTATCTTACAGACAATTCAAGGGTTTAACCTACAAGGATATATACTGTGACACTCTATGGCTACATCAAAGAGGATTTTCTCAATGTCAAACAAAATGACCCAGCTCTACACTCTACTTTTGAGCTATTTTTCAACTATCCGGGTCTATGGGCAATGTTTTTTTATAGAATTGCACATTGGTTTTACCAGAGGGGGTTGCGTTTTATTCCTCGTCTCATCTCAGGTTTGGGTCAGTTTCTCACTACGATCGACATACACCCTGCCGCACAGATAGGGAGGAGAGTCTTTATAGATCATGGAGTCGGTGTTGTCATCGGCGAGACGACGATCATAGGTGATGATGTTGTCATATATCAGCAAGTTACGCTAGGTGGAGTAAGCCTCACACAAGGAAAACGACACCCTACTGTCGAGAACAGCGTTGTATTGGGTGCAGGCTCCAAAATACTTGGCAATATCACACTAGGCGAGAACTCAAAAGTGGGTGCCAACTCTGTAGTCGTCAAAGATGTCCCTCCAGACTCTACTGCTATCGGTATCCCTGCCCGTGTTATCAAGCGAGGATTTGATAAAACACCGCTTAGCCACAATAAAATCCCAGATATCAACAAAGAGATCTTTGAGTATCTCGTCAAGCGTCTTGCTGTTTTGGAACATGCCGTCAAGACAGGAGATACCCTCTCTATGGAAAAAGATGATCACGAACTCTCTGAAGTCTATGACGCATTCCTCAAGTCGATGGATTGATAACCTAAGGCTTCTATTTGGGTGTCTGTTTCGTTGGGGTAGCCTAAGATTAAAAGAGTATAATAATAAAATTTTCAGACAAAGGTTTTTCATGCTATCCAGACGCATCCAGACACTTTCACCATCATTGACTATCGCTATATCTTCTTTAGCTAGAGATCTCAAAGAACAAGGCAAAGATATCCTCAGCTTTTCAGCTGGAGAACCTGATTTTGGTACACCGCAACGCATCAAAGATGAAGCTATCCAAGCGATCCAGGACGGTTTTACACGATATACTGCCGTACCGGGGATACCTGAAGTGCTAAATGCCATCAAGGGCAAGCTCAAAAGAGAAAATGGTTTAGATTATGATCCAAGCCAGATCATAGTAAGCAATGGTGCCAAACACTCTCTCTTCAACCTCTTTCAAGCTCTGATCGATGATGGAGATGAAGTGATCATTCCTGCACCATACTGGGTCACTTATCCTGAGCAGGTCAAATTTAGTGGCGGCATACCGGTCATCATAAATACAAACGATATGAGTGACTTCAAGATCACAGCTGAGCAACTCAGAGATGCCATCACGCCAAGAACAAAAATGCTCGTACTCACTACACCATCGAACCCTACAGGATCTATCTACACTAGAGCAGAGCTTGAAGCGATAGCTGAAGTTTTAGAGGGGACTGATATCTTTGTAGCTAGTGACGAGATGTATGAAAAGTTGGTTTTTGGTGACAATAAATTCGTCGCTGTTGCGAGCATCAGTGATGATATGTTCCAACGCACCATCACTATCAATGGATTGAGCAAATCTGTTGCTATGACAGGATGGCGTTTTGGCTATCTGGCTACTCCAAACAGTGAACTGATCTCTGTGATGAACAAACTCCAGAGTCAGAGTACCTCCAACATCAACTCTATCACCCAAAGAGCTGCCATACCTGCACTCAATGGAGAGGTTGATGACGAGATCGAAGCTATGCGTAGAGCATTTGAAGCTAGATCTATAGAGGCTTACGACCTATTCAATAATATAAGCGGACTTAGTGTTATCAAACCTCAAGGTGCATTTTATCTCTTTGTCAATATCAAAGATGTCAGCGATGACTCTATACAGTTCTGCAAAGATCTCCTCAGTGAAACAGGTGTCGCTGTTGTACCTGGGATTGGATTTGGAAGTGAAGGTTACTTTAGATTCTCTTATGCTACAGATATGGTCACGATACGAGAAGGTGTCCGTCGCATAGAAAAATTTGTTAGAAAACTGCATAGATAGAGATAGAGAGCACTCTCCTGCTCTCTGACCGCCGAATTTTCCGTATATTTAAGGTATCCTAATGAATAAACTTTTTAAATCTATACTTGCAATTTTTGTTGCAAACAATCTACTCAATGCCACTGCGACCGATGTCAAAACAATCGATTTTTCTATGGTTGTTAGCGGTGGTGTCAGTCTAGGAGCATATCAGTCAGGGTACAACTGGGCCATGATCAAAATGCTCTCGGAGATAAAAACAAAAAACGCTCACCTTGACCCTAGGCTGAGCTCTGTTGCCGGTGCATCTGCAGGATCTATCAACTCGCTGCTTAGTGCTGTATACTGGTGCCAAAAAGAGTCTATCCCTCTCAAGAATAGTGTAGATGATAACCTTTTCTATGATACTTGGGTCGATCTAGGCATCGAAGATCTCATGATCAAAGGAGAGGATCCCAACAACAAGAGTACACTCTTTACTCGAAAAACCCTCAGAAAAAAAGCAGCAATGATCATGGATCATATGAGTAAACCCATATATAGTGAGGGCTGTGAAATACCGATGGGTTTTGCTGTTACCAAAGTAGTACCTATCATAGAGGAGTTCCAAGGTATCAAGATCAAAAACCAGACCTTCTCTCTCCCTTTTGTCTTCAAAGTCAAAAATGGGAAAGTCAAGATAGAGAACAAGGAGATGCCTCCTAGCAATGCATTTTATCTCTCGATACCCGGTATAGAGAAGGATTATACAAAAATCATAGATGTCCTGTTTGCCTCTTCTGCCTTCCCGGGAGCCTTTCAGCAGGTAAAGATGCGTTATGGATACAAAGGAGAGATACACTCCAACTACTTCATAGATGGTGGTGCTTTCAACAATATTCCTCTGGATCTGGCCACTGAGCTCAATCCAGAAGCAAAACTCTTTATATTTATGAATCCAAGCAATATGCGTAAAGAGCCCAAGCAGACCGAAGAGGAGAGTAGAGAGGTGCCTCCTGTTGGATTTTTGACTTCAAGTGCCTCACCACTCACCAGTTCTCTTGAGATCTTTCAGCAGATGCAACTCTACCAAGCGATCAACCAATACTTTAGAAATAATCCCGAGAGAAAACTGATACTCTCATCAAGATTTCACCCTCTAACTGCAGGATATCTGGAGCATTTCGCTGCATTTTTAGATAAGAACTTTCGTCTCTATGACTACTATGTCGGTGTCTATGATGCCATCTTCCATCTCGCAAAATCATTGAAAAACCGTGGCAAATTCAAAGAATTATCCCAAGTTGAGTTGATGGATCACCTCATGAGGCACCTTGAGATAGATAAAAGTCCTGATGCATACACGGCATATAAATTTTTTCTTGCGACTGAGTTTCGTCAGGCAGAGCCTCAAAAAGATAACCGTTATGCATCTATCTATTATGCCTTCAATCTTAAAAAACCCGATAGCAAACGATACAGCACAACTGAATTTACAAGCTTTATCTCCAAACTTGATATGCAGTATCTCCCTATCAAGAGAGAGTCATTTCTCGCAGAGGCTAGAAAAGATGTCAAAAACTGGGGCAAACAACCTCTCAGACGACTTATCAACCGTATTACTATCTTGGAGAATGAACGAGCGGAAGTCTATTCTGGATACAAACCTATGGCAAAAGCTATCAGTGTTGCAGCCTGGGGCGGAAGCTCCTTTATCAAGAAAAAGAGTGGATGGGATATCGTACCTATCAATGTACCCAACGACAAAGGAAAAGAGAGTCTCAGAACAGCTCTGCGACTACTCCCCTCTGAGGTATCGGCAGATATCACCAATGGAGGCCTAAGTTTTGCTTATAGCTCATATTGGTATGATGATATGGGATATATAGATGGATTTGAGTTCAAACCATCCTATAACTTCCACAAAAATGGTGGTGATTTTATCCGTATGGATATCAATGCTCTCTATCAATATGATGATCTGATCACACTAGGTATGGGTGTCAGTGGTTTTGGCAATGTAGAGGATAAATTTTACGAAAGAGATAGTGCCTATGGAGCCAATCTATATGTAGATATTGCTGATATATTCCGTGTCACCTATGTCAGGAGACATGGCAAGTTAGACTATCGAAACTACTTCTATCTAGGCATAGAAAATATCCCCAGTTTGCTCTATTGGCTGAACAGATAGCAGTCACCCAGTTGAGTAGCTAGGAGCTACCCTCTGTGGCTTCTATTTGGGTCTCTATTTCGTTGGGGTAGCCCTAAACCAAATATGCTATCTCCGCCTGTGATCCCAGCCTCATAGGAGGTCCCCAAAATCCAATGCCACTATTGATATATATCATACTGCCATTTGGTAGAGTATGCAGTCCTTTGACATATGGTTGTTGGAGCTTTACCAGATGAGCGAAGGGCCAGATCTGACCACCGTGAGTGTGACCGCATAGTATAAGATCTGGCCTGTACTCTCCCAGATATTGGATAAATTTTGGTTGATGGGCGAGCAGAATAGTTTTGTAGTTAGGGTTGACTCCACTGTATGCTCTGTTGATATCTGGCTCAAGTAGATCGGCACGATATCCAAATAGATCAGTCACTCCCACTATATTGATGCTTAGTGCATCGATCGTGATAGAGTCATTGAGTAGGAGTGTTAGTTTAGTCCTCTTCTGCACAAACTCTATGATATCTTCCGGATGGTGAAAATACTCGTGATTGCCCAGAATATAGTAGATACCATGTTTTGATTTGATGGCATTGAGCTCTAGTACGGCTCTCTCTATACTGTAGATATCTGTATCGATGAGATCACCGGTGATGATAACTATATCTGCTTTTAGAGAGTTGATCTTCTCTACAGAGTGTCGTACAAACTCTCTATCGATCAATCCGCCTATATGCAAGTCACTGATCTGTACGATAGAGAAGTCAAAAAGCCCCATCTCCACTACATTGATCACAGGTTTTTTACTCCCCTCGTAGACTCCTGTCGTAATATACGCCGTAGAGAGTGCCATCAGCATACCATCACCACTCTGCTTGATAAATTTTCGCTTGGATGGATCAACACTCTTTAGTGTTTTATGAAAAAGATGGATAGCCTCATGGATAAACAGATAGAGGATAAGCACAAAGGTGACACCTATAGATATAGAAAATAGAAAATAGATCTTACTGGTGATGATATCACTATATCTACCTACAACATAGAGAATATTGAAGAGAAAGTTGAGAGAGATCAGCAGTGCAAAGATCCTCTTGATAGAGTCAGAGACTAGAAGTTTTCTGATCACCCTTAGATAGAATAGCACATGGATAGAGAAGAACAGGATAAAGAATAGGCTAAAAAATAGTGTGCTTTTCATCTCTTGCTACCTCTATAAATCTTCCTGCTTTTGGATCTTTGATGATAGTCTCATAGGATCCTATGAGACCACTCATAGCTATGTAGATACCACTCTCTTCAAGTAGTTGCAGATATGCAAAAGCAGAGCTGAGATTGGCGGTGGCTTCTACAGGATCGATATAGTATGGCACCATAGCACCTGTGAGCATGATGGATCTATCGAGTTTGGAGTCTGCCAAATAATCTGCTGTGACATCCATAGTATCTGTACCATGGATGATGATGATCTTTTTATGCTTGGAGAGGTTGATCGTCGCCAAAAGCAGGAGTCGATCCGAGATGTTCAACTCAAGGCTATCTTTCCCTATGATATTGACTACATCAAAGGGACAATTCCACTTTTTGCCTATCTCTGCCAATGGAGTTGAGTTGGTGTCGATCTCAAGTCTGCCGCTAATAGAGTTGTACTGTTTGTTAAATGTACCACCGGTACTGATAAGTAATATAGGTTTCATAGTTTACATTCTATCTCATTTATGATAAAATACGGCAATAAACATATGGAGATCAACATGATAATGAAGGGTAAAAAAGGTGTCGTCTTAGGCATCGCAAACAAAAAATCTATAGCGTATGGTATAGCCAAAGCTTGCCAAGAGCAGGGTGCTGAAATAGCAATCACTTTTCTCAATGAGAGATTTGAAAAAAAACTAGCACCCATAGCAGAAGAGTTGGAGTGTGGAGCTAGACTATATCCATGTGATGTGAACAATCCCGAAGAGATAGTAGCTCTCAGAGAGTCACTAGAGAGAGATATGGGTCAGATAGATTTTATCATACACTCTATTGCATTTGCTCCCAAAGAGGGTCTTAGCGGTCGTTTTGTCGATACACCGAAAAATGCATTTAGTGTAGCGATGGATATCTCTGTCTACTCTCTCATCGAGATAACTAGAGAACTCAAGCCCATTCTATCTAACAGCTCATCTGTCTTGACACTCAGCTACTATGGTGGTGTCAAGTATATCCCTAACTACAACCTGATGGGTATTGCCAAAGCCGCACTGGAGATGACAGTCAAATACTTAGCTGAAGATTTGGGCAAAGATGGTATCCGTGTCAACGCTATCTCAGCTGGTCCTATCAAGACATTGGCAGCGGCAGGTATCGGAGACTTCTCCTTTCTACTTAAGTGGAATGTAGCTCATGCTCCGCTCAAAGCGAATGTGACTATCCATCAGGTAGGAAATTCGGGGATGTATCTGCTCTCAGATCTCAGCTCTGGTGTCACAGGTGAAATCCATTATGTTGATTCTGGATATAATATCATGGGATTGCCAGCTGTTAATTTCGATGAAAAGGGTAGGGCTTCTATCGCTTGGAATGGTGAATAGATAAATTTCATATAGTAGGGATTTTAGCTCCTACTATGACAAAAGAGAGAAGAACAATGCAAAGCAAAACAGAAGACTCCCTGAAGTACCTCTCCAAAAAAGCTTTTTTTGATAAAGTATTGACGATCTATGGACGAAATGCTGTCATAGAAGCACTCCAAGATGAGCAGATCATAATCCACAAACTCCATCTTAGTAACTCCAATAAAAGAGCCACCATATTAGATATGATGATGAGTATCGCAGAGAGGCGAGAGATAGAGATAGTATATCATGATAAAAAATCACTCTCTAGAATCTCTAAAAACGCCAAACAGGATCAGGGAGTAGCACTAGATATAGTCTTAGAACACTTTGGAGATGAAGAGGGGTTTATGGCAGATCGTCATATCTACCGTATCCTTGCCCTAGATGGTATCACAAATCCTCAAAATCTAGGTATGATCATCCGTTCAGCTGCCGCAGGAGAGATAGATGCCATACTGCTACCTACAAAAGGAGCTGCACAGATATCACCACTAGTGATAAAAGCAAGTGCCGGTACACTCTTTCGAATGCCTATTATCAAAAGTAGCAATCTGCAAAAAACCCTCCAAAACTTCCAATCCACAGGAGCCAAACTCTATACGCTCTCATCACACGCCAAAAAAAATTACAGAGAGCAGTCCTACACAGGCAAAACTATATTTATATTGGGCAATGAGAGCCAAGGAGTGAGTAGTGAAGTTGAAAAACTAAGTGATGAACAGATATCTATCCCTATGAATCGCAGTGTAGAGTCACTCAATGTTGCAGTGACAGCCTCCTTGTTGGCGTTTATGTAGATGGTTAATAACCATTCGGTAGAGGGGTGATTTGTGATTTGTTGCGAAGCAATGAATTATAATCCTTGGGGCAGCCCTTAGTTAGTGCGGTAATATATTGGGCAATGAGAGCCAAGGAGTGGGTAGTGAAGTTGAAAAACTCAGTGGTTTGCCCCTAAAGTTTTTGAAATCAAAAGTGCCACTGTAGGTAGATAGTATTGTAGTTACTTCCACCTTTGATGCGCCCGAAGAGTGATGATGCTTCAAATACAGAAGATCTATGGTGTACAGCTGCACCCAGCCATAAGCCATCTAAACTCTCACTAATAAAGTCTAGATGGATGTCAGTACTGAGATCGAGATAGAAATTGAGATGGCTTAGCTCATACCCCTTTGGTTCACCGTCTAGTCTCTCTATATAAGTAATATCACCAACATATGAGAAGCCTTCACCTGCCCCTAGTCTGATATCTACACCATCTATAGGGAGTGTATAGTATACTTTCATCTCCAGATCCAACTCCCAAGTACTATCTTGTACTTCAGATGAGTGGTGATAGGTAAATCCTGTCGAGAGATAGAGCTCTAGTGGGAGATCAAATAGAGTTTTATATATAGGGTGTCCATAGAATATGGAGGTCATAGTATTGCTATACTCATCCTCTTCAAGAGATCCAGTGAGTATATCTTCGAGATTAGATACAGTTGCCCAACCTTGTGCTATCCGAACATACGGCTTCATCCCATCTACATCAAAAAACTCTTTCTTTTTATCATTAAGTATACCGACACCACCATAGATGCTATAGGTTATATCCTCATCTATCATTTGTGACCCACTGATGTTGCTACCTAGATATGTAGCACTTGCACCACCTAGTAGATAGAAGTTGGAGTACACATGGTATTTGATATCAAATCCAGCTGTCACATCAAAGTCACTATCGATCTCATCAACTTCTCTACCATAGTAGTCTGTGTTGAATGCACTATCTTTGAAGCTAAGTGTCGCATATGGAGAGAGATAGGCGTCACCATATACTAAATCACTAGAGTAGGTCAAGTTGATCAAACTACCATCATTGGAGTTGCCCATCAACTCTAAGTCTACATATTGGTTATCAGCCAAAAAGTATCTACCTCTCATACCATAGTCTAGGCTATCACCCTGTACAGAATTTTGTAAATCTTCTGGTATAGAGAGAAATCGGATACGACTCAAGAGAGAGAGTTGAAACTCATCTGTTCCAAATAGTTTGACCCCATAGGTCAACCCACGCATATATACATAGTCATTCTCAAAATAGAAGAGTGGTACAAAATTGTTGATTGTTGTGTCATCAAATCCTGCACAATTATATGGTGTAGAGTCCATACGCCCCACCATACCTACACCCCAACTCTTATCACTATACTCATCTCTAGCCAAAAGAAGCACGGCAACACATACCCATATACCTAATAGCCTCAAATCTTACCCCTTGTCTGTTTTTTCAATAATTTAGATTACCCTATTTGCTTTAAGCTCTACTTAATCGGTGCAAATCAATTTCATTCTCATCAACACCCCGTATTGATATGGTGATTAGAAATAGAATC
>JAYEOM010000042.1:2164-48012 GCA_034722955.1 Campylobacterota bacterium | reverse complement strand
ATATCAAAAAAAGAGAGAGGTGTGATGAGATAGATATTCTTTAGTTTATAAGCTATAGGTTTTTAGCAAAAAAATAGTGCTTTTTAGGATATAGCGGAGGTTGGGATTTGGGTTGGATTTATTTGGGCTCTTAGTTAAGTAGGTCTATTTACTATTTTTGAGTAGAATGTCAAAAAATTAATAGAGATTAAAAGGATTATAATGATAAAAATAGCCGTACCAGTAAAAGATGAATCAATGAAATTTGTAGGCAATGCAGGACATACACCAAAGTTTGCTATCTATGAGATGATAGGTGCAGGGATGTTCAAATCTTTTAAAATGCTAGAGATAGTAGATAACCCACGAAGTGATCTCGACCACCACCATGATGAGGGAGAGGATCATCAGTGTAGTCACGACCATGATGATGCTGAGCATATAGCCCAACACAACAAGATGGGAACAGCACTAAATAGCTGTGACTATCTCGTCGTCAAAAAAGCGTGTAAAAATACAGTCAATGCTATGAAGCCTTATGATATATCTATCGTCAAATACAGAGGAACTTCCCCAAGCAGTGATGCCATCCTCAAAGAGATGGCGATGAAGTTTGTCTAAATCAACTTCGATATCTGATGTTGAGTGATTTTTATGATTTTGCTCGATTGACCAAGCGATACAAAAAGAGAGAGTAAAATGCCTCTATTTCACCAACAAACCAAACACAGCTTCCAATCAGTGAGAAAAAATGCTTTCTTTTTGGATTGGCAGACACAGCCCAAAAACTTCAAAACATACCCTCACTTCTATCCACGATTTGCTATAGATGACTACCCAGAGCTTGCAGATTTCAATCTCATATCGGGTATCACCTTTGAGAAGCACTATCCTGATGGAGATTATCTACTCCGTACAGTACCTAGTGCAGGAGGTCTCTACCCCTGCGAAGTCTATATCCAACTACGAGGCATCAAAGGTCTTATCAATGGTATCTACCACTATGAACCCCACAGATGCAAACTCGCACTTATCCAAGAGATAGAGAGGGATGGTATAGAGTCCTATTTCCCTGATACAAAACCGAGGAGAGGAGTCTCTTTTCTTGTCTCTGCTGTATATTTTAGATCGTCTTGGAAGTACCGTGATAGAAGTATCCGCTATATACTGCTCGATACAGGGCATCAGCTAGGCTCCATCTATGCTGCACTTTGTATAATGGGCAAAGAGAGTTCTATGGAGTTTGACTTTGATAAGTTTGTTATCAATGAAGCCTTTGGCTTTCGGGATGAAGAGCTAGCACTCGCCTCTATCTATGAGAAGCAAGAGGATAGAGAGAGTAGTAGCATAGAGACGACAGCACTCAAACAGACACTACCCTATGTGGCTCCTTGTGACTACCTAGAGAGCAACAAATTTGTAGAAGATGCCTACAGGGAGTCTGCTCTCTATAGTGATGCACCTCTAGCACTGCCCTCTTTTTTCCTCAATGTTCCTAGAGAACAGCTCAAAGAGGCGATACTCCAAAGACGCTCTATCCGTGCCTTTCGAGGTGAGATGATCACTGCTGAAAGTTTCCGCACGATCATCAAAAATCTCTTTGACTTTGCTCTATCGCAGGGGATCAACATCTACTACACCCTCCACCGCGTTACAGATACCTCTCAAGGTCTCTACAAAAATGGTGTATTAGAAAAAGAGGGTGATTTCCAAGAGCGTTCACAGTACTTAAGCCTAGAGCAGAAGCTGGGTAGCATGAGTGCTGTAACTTTCTATTTTACCTCTGCAGAAGTCGAAAAATACCAAAAAACAACCATACTCTCTGGCTTTATAGCCCATATCATCTATCTTCGTTGTGAACTGCTGGATATAGGGTGTAGTGGGTTGGGAGCTTACTATGATGATGAGACAAAACAGTTTTTGCAGAGTAGTGATAATATCTTGTATCTTTTGGCGATAGGGCGATAATCTCAAAGATAAGTTTAGGAACTTCTGCTACTATATAAAGCCTAAATATACTTAAAAGATTATGGAGATGAAACAAAAATGAAAAAACAATTTATGAAATTTACTATTATAACTCTGCTGATACTCTTGCCTATCATACTCTTCTATCCCTTTTTGTGGTGGATAGTTCTTCCTTATGCCTTGGTGGTTGCTATAGGTTGGTATGATATCTATCAGACCAAACACTCTCTCTGGAGGAACTATCCGATAGTTGGGCGTTTTCGCTGGGTGCTAGAGGAGATGCGACCGCCTATCCGTCAATACTTTATCGAATCAGACATAGATGGTGTCCCCTTCAACCGCCAAACACGCGGTTTGGTCTATCGCCGCTCCAAAAAGATGATGAGTACCATCCCATTCGGAACAAAAGTCGATCTCTATCGCCCTGGCTATGAGTGGATAGGACACTCTCTGCAAGCCATAGATGCACACACCCTCGACCAAAGCCCTCGTGTCCTCATAGGGGGAGCCAACTGCTCGCAACCCTATAGTGCTAGTGTACTCAATATCTCTGCGATGAGCTTTGGGGCATTGAGTGCCAATGCAGTACTCTCCCTAGGTAATGGAGCCAAGATAGGTGGATTCGCACACAATAGTGGCGAGGGAGGCTTGAGCCAATACCACCTCAGTACGGGTGCTGATATTATATGGCAGATAGGTACGGGGTATTTTGGTTGTCGTGATGAGCAGGGAGGGTTCTCACCTGAGAAGTTCAAAGAGAAAGCCAAGCTCACCAATATCAAGATGGTAGAGATCAAACTCTCCCAAGGAGCCAAACCAGGACATGGAGGCATACTCCCAGCGAATAAAAACACTCCAGAGATAGCCGAAGTGCGAGGGGTCAAACCCTATACACAAGTCGACTCTCCACCCAAACACTCTGCATTTGCATCAGAGCATGGCTTGTTGGAGTTCGTCCAAGAGCTTCGAGAGCTGAGTGGCGGCAAACCTATAGGCTTCAAGCTCGCTATAGGGAGAAAAGAGGAGTTCATAGCTATCTGTAGAGCTATGCATGACTCAGGTATCAAACCAGACTTTATCACAGTAGATGGTGGTGAGGGCGGTACAGGAGCAGCTCCAGTGGAGTATACCAACTCTGTGGGTATGCCACTACGAGAGGCTTTGGTCTTTGTGGTGGATACACTCGTGGGCTTTGGCTTGCGAGAGGATATCAAGGTGATAGCATCAGGGCGTATCATAGATGGTATGGATATGGTCAAAGTGCTAGCAGTGGGTGCTGACCTCTGTGCGAGTGCTAGGGGTATGATGTTTTCTCTAGGGTGTATCCAAGCCCTCCAGTGCCACAAAAACAAATGCCCCACAGGCATCGCCACTCAAGACAAATCTCTCGCCTCCGCACTCGTAGTGAGTGACAAGAAACGCAGAGTCGCCAACTTCCACCAAGAGACACTCAAGAGCTTTGTAGAGATCTATGCATCCGCAGGACTCTCCGAACCGAGCCAGCTCAACCGTACGCATATATTTTATCGTATAGACCAAACCCGATATAGACGCTATGATGAACTCTTCACACCGCTCAACCGTGGAGACCTCCTCCACAAACCCTATCCTAAAGAGTATGAACACTATATGCTCTAAAGGGCTTGTCTCTCTGAGATTCTCTAGGGAACAACAATTGCATATTTAGGATTTAAATAATATTAAGGATTAATTATGTCTACAGTAATAGAGTATATCAAAGAGAATGAGTTGGATTGGCAGCCATCATTCAATGGAGAGTTGAGTGATGGTCTGCTTGGATATAGAGGAGCATTGATAGTAGAGGAGGGTAAAGCACTCTCTCCTAATAGAAAACTCCCTCCAAAGATACTCGCTAGACAAGTTATTATGATAAATGATGAGAGTAGTATGAAGTTCTTAGCTTGTGAACTTGAGAGCTTTCATGACTTTAAGCCTATGTTTGAAAAGTATAAATCATTTTGGAGCAAAGATGCTCTCTACATCCTACTAGTGACTGATTTGGATGGTAATGGTACATTTGAGTATGAGGGTGTGAAGTTTACTGCTATTATGCTCGATGAGAGTTCTGTATGGAATGAGTTACTTGAATTGGCAGACTTGGAAAAGAGCGATATGAAACGCCTCAAAAAGAGTGAAGAGAAGATAGAAAAACTCTACGAAGAGTTACAAGACAATGATATAGAAGAGGCTACAAAATCATATGATGAGATGCTCGCTCTCGTAGGTGAAAGTTCCAAGCAGTTGATGGGTTCTGTTTAGTTAGGCTACCCCAATGAAATAAACACCCAAATAGAAGCCACAGAGAGGGTAAGATTTGCAAAATATAATCTTATCTGTCATAAATTTGTCTTTATTACAATAGGTGTGAAAATTTGCTTTTTGGAGTTAGGTGTTTAGGGGTATTGTGGTATTATTTGGTTAGATTTTAGGTACGAAAGTTAAGGATGTTATAATTTAAAATATTTTAGATTACATCAAGACTTAGAAGAGGTAGAAAGCGGAAAAGCTGAAATGATTTCACAAGATGATTTATGGAGCAATCTAATAAACCAGCACCTAAAATCTATAAATAGATAAATGCAAATAATTTACAAAAAGCCTTTTGAAAAGCAATTATTACATATTGTCAATTTTATACACACAAGGAAAATATGAAAAATCCAAATAGAGAGACTGTTTCAAAACTAGAAGCCTTGCCAAATCTTGGAAAAGCTATTAGTTCAGACCTTAGATCAATAGGTATATCCGAACCTAAACACTTAATTGGAAAGGATCCCTTTGATTTATACGATAAACTTTGTATAAAAAAAGGCAAACATATTGACCATTGTGTTATTGATGTATTTATGTCTGTAGTAGATTTCATGGAAGGTGAAGAGCCTCAGCCTTGGTGGAAATTTACACAGAAACGAAAAGAGATTTTAACCCGAAATATGCAATAGGGACTACTAAGGCTACCCCAACGAAACAAACACCCAGATAGAAGCCACAGAGAGGGTAAGATTTGCAAAATATAATTCGCAGGAGTAGCCAAAGCTAATTGCACCTAGGGCATTTGCGAGAAAATCATCGATTAACCTTTTGCCTTTTTCTCCTTTTGAGTCTGAACTGTTGTCTGCTCGACAATAAGGAGAATAAGGATATACTTACTATTATTTCTCAAATGAAAAGGTTTAAGTATGCATGGTTTTTATCGTATCGCTGCGGCTGTCAACAAAACAGCTGTAGCAAATCCTGCAAAAAATGCCCAAGAGGTGATCAAACTCATAAAAGAGGCGTACGATAGAGAGGTGAGTGTCGTAGTGTTTCCTGAGCTTACTCTTACTGGATATACTGCTAGTGACCTCTTCTTTCAGCAGAGACTCTATGCCGATCAAAATGAAGCACTACGCACTATCTTGAATATGACTAAAGATATAGAGACTATCGCTGCCATCGGTATAGCACTGCTAGATGCCAACCGACTCTACAACTGTGCTGTGGTTATCCAATCAGGCAAAATAGTCGGTATCGTTCCCAAAAGCTATCTGCCAAACAATAAAGAGTTCTATGAAAAACGACAATTTACCAGTGGCAATGACATAGTACGGACAACGACAGAGTATCTAGGAGAGGAGATACCTTTTGGGGTAGATCTGCTATTCAGATATGATGATAACCTCATCTTTGGAGTAGAGATATGCGAAGATCTATGGGCTGTAACACCACCTAGCAACCATATGGCAAGCAACGGAGCCACCCTCATACTCAACCTCTCAGCAAGCAATGAACTCATCGGCAAAGCTGAGTATAGAGAGACTCTTGTCAAGTCTCAAAGTGCCAGAGCGATCTGTGCATACGCCTATGCATCCAGTGGAGTGGGTGAATCTACTACCGATACCGTCTTTGGCGGAGATACTCTCATATGCGAATATGGATCACTTCTCGCAAGAGGTGAGCGATTCAGGCTAGAAAACCGACTCATCACAGCTGATGTGGATCTGCAAAAACTAGTCTGGCTGAGGCTTGCCGAGAGCAGCTTTGCCGATGCTAGACGAAAAAAGGTACGCATCATAAAGGTAGCTTCTACTCCCAGACTCAGCAGTATCGATAGGTTTATAGATGCACATCCGTTTGTGCCTAGTGACAGAGAGGAGAAGTCTCATCGCTGTGATGAGATCATCCATATCCAAGCTCATGGACTCATCAAGCGCATGACCCATGCTCACATATCAAAAGCCATTGTCGGTATATCTGGAGGGTTGGACTCTACTCTAGCTCTGCTATCTACACACAGAGCATTTGAGATCATGGGATGGGATCATAGAGATATCATCGCTATTACTATGCCGGGGTTTGGTACAACTACACGAACCAAGAACAATGCCTTAGAGCTCTGTGAAGCTCTTGGTGTTACACTCAAGAGCATTGATATCAGAGAGTTGTCGCTCCAAGAGTTTGAAGCTATAGATCACAACAGAGATGAACATAGTATAACTTATGAAAATGTACAAGCTAGAGCTAGAACTTCGATATTGATGAACTTGGCAAACAAGCAGGGTGGTCTTGTCATAGGCACAGGAGACCTTAGTGAGGTAGCACTAGGCTGGAGTACCTACAATGGTGATCACATGAGCATGTATGCTCTCAACAGTGGTATACCTAAAACTCTCATCCGATATGTAATCGAATATTTTACTAGCAATAAAGCTATAGCCCATATACTGCATGATATTCTTGATACTCCTATCTCACCAGAACTTCTCCCTCACAATGATGACGAGATAGTACAAGAGACGGAGTCTATAGTGGGACCTTATGAACTGCATGATTTTTTCCTATATCATACTATCAAATATGGTGCCCAACCAAGCAAAATACTCCTACTAGCCTCCAAAGCATTTGAAAGAGAGTATGATAGAGAGAGTATCAAAAAATGGCTTACTCTATTTATCAAGCGTCTCTTTACTCAACAGTTCAAGCGAAGCTGTATGCCTGATGGTCCCAAGATAGGAACTATCAGCCTCTCTCCCCGTGCAGACTGGCGTATGCCTAGTGATGCAGATATGGAGATATGGCTCAAACAGATCAAATGACAAAGGGATAAAAAATGTATGAACTATTACCTCTGATAGCCACTGCCTTAGTCTCTGTGCTCATCACATGGCTCATAGTGTTTCTCATACTCAAAAATAGATATGAGAGTGAAAATAAAAACTTGAGAGAGAAGCTAGAGTCCAAGATATCAGATCTGGATGCTCGACTCTATGACGCTTCTGAAACTGAAAATGCCAATCAGATACTATTGACACAATATAAAAAGATTTATCAACAAGAGCAACAAAAAACCAATGCACTTGCCCAAAAAATAGCCGCCTATAGAGAGCGTATTGATGGTGAGCGTAGATCTATGAGTGTACTTTTGAAAAGATTGGAGCAGTATCAGCAGAAGATTGATCTATTTCATAAAAAACTCTCCTATGCAGAGAGTCGCATAAAAGAGCTTGAGACTATGCTAGAGAGTGAACGAGGCATAGCAGAGGGTAAGCTTGAACTACTTCAAAAGAACAAAGAGCAGATGAAGATGGAGTTTCAACTCCTTGCTGATAAGATACTGCAAACAAACTCTCAACACTTTTCTCATCAGAATAGAGAGAATATAACCAAGATGATCGACCCTATTCAAGAGCAGTTCGAAGCATTTAAAAAGCAGATCAATGATGTCTATATCAAAGAGACCAAAGAGCGATCTATGCTTCAAGTAGAGATCAACCATATCAAAGAGATCAACCTACAGATGAGCAGAGAGGCAAACAATCTCACATCTGCTCTCAAAGGAGAGAGTAAAACACAGGGTATATGGGGTGAGATGATCCTTGAGCGAGTACTGGAAAACTCAGGATTGAGAGAGGGAGAGTCATATAGACGAGAGGTGAGCTTGCTACATGAGAGTGATGGCAGTCGATATCGACCTGATGTCATAGTCTATCTGCCAGACAACAGAGAGATCATCATAGATGCCAAAACTTCACTCCGTGCATATGAACAGTATATATCTACACAAGAGATGGAAGAGAAACAGGCTTTTGCCGATCAACACATCGGATCTATCAAAAAACATATTAGAGATCTGAGTGATAAAGAGTATACAAGACTAGAGGGTATAGATACTCTGGATTTTATCTTTATGTTTATTCCTATCGAGAGTGCACTGCTGATGGCTATGGAGTATGACAGCACTCTTTTTGACTACGCATTCAAAAAAAATGTTATTTTAGTGGGGCCGACAACACTGATGGTTGCACTCAGAGCAGTAGAGAATACTTGGAGATATGAGTATCAGCAGAGAAATGCAATGGAGATAGCCAAACGGGCAGGATTGCTCTTTGATAAATTTATAGGTTTTGTAGAGAGTGTAGATAGATTGGGCAGACAGGTTGGTACTCTGCAAAAAACTTATGATGAGACCTATAGTAAGCTTCATACTGGTACAGGTAGCCTAAGCAGTCAATTTCAAAAACTTGAAAAACTAGGTGCTGCAGCAAGCAAAAAACTGCCAGATCATGTGCTAAGAGAGATAGAATCGTAAAATTTATCAAATATTTCAAAAACTACAGGTACACATAATAAAAAGTAGATATAATACTCGTGATGAAAGATGAGATGTGAGTTCATCTTTAGTGTGACAGTAAGTGTTCTGCTAGACCAAAGACTCTCCGATTTTGATTCCTCTTCCTAAAGGAAGTGTATTTTCCTATATAAAGGTACGACTATGGCAGAATTGCTTAATGGAACTGTAAAATGGTTCAACGACGAAAAAGGTTATGGATTTATCCAACAAGAAAATGGTGGTAGTGATGTATTTGTTCACTTTAGACAAGTTAATAGTACAGGACCTGGCCGTATATCTTTGGCAGAAGGTCAGAGTGTGACTTTCGAGATCGGTGAAGGCCAAAAAGGTCCTCAAGCTGAGAATGTAACACCACAATAGGTACTACAAGTAGGCAGACTTTTGTCTGTTTACATCTTTCAATTACCCTCTTCCCCTATCTTTTTTTTTATTAACTCGCTATAATTCGTTAAATTTTCTACAAATACTAAGAATTCTTCAGATAACTCAAATCTATCCTATATAGATGATAACACTAAATTGTTTCTAGGATTTATTCTATTTCGATGAAAACATATCATACAGAGAAAGAAACAAAATGAAATTTACCGATTTTGACTTAAAATCAACCATACAACAATCGATCGATGAAGCTGGATTTAAAGAGCCTAGTCCTGTACAAAAAGAGGCTATACCTCTCATCCTTGAAGGACAAGATATCATAGCTCAAGCACAAACTGGTACAGGTAAAACCGCTGCCTTTGGACTACCTATGATGAACCAAATGAAGGCAGATGGAAGTATCGAAGGGTTGGTCATCGTGCCTACTCGTGAGCTAGCGATGCAAGTGAGTGATGAGCTCTATCGTTTCGGAAAACTCTCTGGACTTAAGACGGCTACTGTATATGGTGGTACAGCTTATGGTAAGCAGATAGAGCGGATCAAGCAAGCCTCTATAGTAGTAGCTACACCAGGACGACTGCAAGATCTACTAGAGAGTGGCAGAATCAAAATGAGTCCTAGTGTCGTCGTCCTCGATGAGGCTGATGAGATGCTTGACATGGGATTTCTCGATGAGATCAAAAATATCTTTACATTTATACCCAAAGATCGACAAACACTTATGTTTTCAGCAACAATGCCAAAAGCTATCCGCCGTCTAGCCGAGGAGATCCTCAACAGACCAAAAACTATCTCCATAACCAAAGCAGAGAGTACCAATACCAATATTTCACAACACTACTATGTCGTGCAAGATAGGGAGAGAGATGATGCATTGGTTCGATTGATCGACTATAAAACTCCTACCAAATGTATCATCTTTTGCCGCATGAAGAAAGAGGTTGATCGATTGGTTTCACACTTAACATCACAAGGATTCAAAGTCAGTGGCCTCCATGGTGATATGGAGCAGAAACAGAGAGAGGTGACTATCCGTGGGTTCAAACAGGGTGGTATAGATATCTTTGTTGCTACTGATGTGGCAGCTCGCGGACTAGATGTAAATGATGTAACCCATGTCTTTAACTACCATATTCCTTTTGACTCTGAGAGCTATGTACACCGTATCGGTCGTACAGGTAGGGCTGGCAAAACAGGTGAAGCGATCACCCTAGTGAGTCCCAACGAACTCAGAACGATAAAACGCATCGAAAAAGATGTAGGTGCCAAACTGGTTACACAGGTGATACCGACTAGACAAGAGGTACAAAATAGTAAATCCAATGAACTTATCGCAGCTATAGCAAATACTCAGATCACTGAAGATGCTATCAACCTAGTCAAAACACTGCAACATGATCTTGATATCGTGACTATAGCCCATCTCTTGGCATCGAGACTCCAAGAGAGTCATAATATAAAAGGGAAAGACAACATAGGATTGGGGCTTGAGGAGATAGAACTTCTCATAGAAAGAGCTATGCAAAATAGAGGAAACAGTAGAAATAGAAGTGGAAGCAGACGACGCAGATCAGGTGGAAGCAACGATAGAAATAGACGAAATAGCCGCAGTGGTGGCGGTGGAGGACATCGCGGACAGAGAAATAGCAAGCCAAGAAGAGACTAATTTTGAAAATCCCACTCCCTATGCTCCTCTCTCTGCCAACACTCACTCTTATTTTGGGATGTGCAATAACACAAAATAGGGTAGAGTGTAACGATAGAGAGATATTTGGATATGCCACATTTCAAAAAATAGAAGATAAAACTGCATATTTTACCTTTGCTGTAGATGATGCTTCCGGCAACAAAAAAAAGTATGGAGAGCTGTTTGAGATCGTAGCACCCTTTGGAGTCAAAGCAGGCAAAGAGTATCCATCCCTACTCAAAACCAATTGTGATCAACACAACTTGATTATCATTCGCGAAATTGGCTCCTCTTGCAAGATAAAATAGTACATCCATATATATGAGTAAAAAAATATGAAACTTCTCGTATCAGCACTGGAACCATCCTCCAACCTGCATCTAAAAGAGGCACTCAAAGAGATTCAAGATATAGAGTTGATGGGTATCTTCGACAGCTCCCTTGGAGATCCACTCTATGATATTTCACAGATGGCCATCATGGGAGTGGTCGATGCACTCAAAAGGCTGCGTTGGTTTTTCAAGGTGGCTGATGAGATGGTCACACTCGCCAAACAGGCAGACAAAATTCTCCTGATGGATAGCTCTGGCTTCAACCTTCCTCTCGCAAAAAAACTCAAAAAAGCCTATCCAAATAAAGAGATCATATACTATATACTTCCTCAAGTATGGATTACTCGTCCAAAACGCGTGAAGAGATTGGAAGCCTATTGCGACAGACTACTTGGTATCCTCCCTTTTGAGATCGACTACTATCAATACAAAGCAGAGTATGTTGGGCACCCCCTGCTTGATGAGATAAAGTTGACAATGAGAGATCAAATAGAGAGATCAAATAGAGAGAAGACGATCTCATATCTGCCCGGAAGCCGTCGCGGAGAGATCAGCAAACTGATGCCACTCTATCGTCAACTCAAAAAGAGACTTCATACAGAGCAAGCCCTGCTTGTTGTACCCTCCACTTTTGACCAAGAGATGATAGATGAACTATATGGAGATACGGATGGGTTTGAGATAGTTAGAGATACACAAGCTGCCCTCTATAGATCTGATTTTGCTTTTATATGCAGTGGAACCGCTACTCTCGAAGCTGCACTCATAGGCACTCCATTTGTTTTGAACTATATCGCTAAAAGAGTGGACTATTTTATCGGAACAAAACTTCTCGGTCTCAAGCAGATAGGACTTGCCAATATTATATTGAACCATTATGATGGTACTACACTCCACAATGAACTTATCCAAGATGATGTCACACTCGACAATCTCCTCTGGGAGTATTATAATTTTGATCAAAAACTATTTGTCCGGAAGGCTGATGAACTCAGAGCATATCTAAGTCATGGCAGTAGTCAAAATGTTGCTAAAATCATTATGGAGTGACTCTTATGCTAGTTCATATCTGCTGCTCGGTTGACAGTCACTATTTTTTGCATAAGCTTCAGGAGGAGTATCCTGATGAGAGATTTGTAGGATTTTTTTATGATCCAAATATCCATCCCTATAGTGAATATAGACTTAGACTTTTGGATGTCCAGCGATCATGCAAAATGCTGGGAGTAGATCTCATCGAGGGGGAGTATGATGCAGAGGGGTGGCTTGAAGCAGTTAGAGGATTAGAGAGTGAACCAGAAAAAGGGGCTAGATGCTCTATCTGCTTTGAGAGACGATTTGAAGTCTCTGCCAAGAGAGCACAAGAGCTAGGAGAGAGTAGTTATACCTCTACACTCTTAACAAGCCCAAAAAAATCACTCAAACAACTTCAGCAAGCTGGTGATCATTTTGCACGACAGTATGGATTGGAATTTTTAGCTCCGGACTATAGAAAAGCCTCAGGTACAGAGCAGCAAAATATAGTGGCAAAAGAGGATGCTCTATATCGTCAAGACTACTGTGGTTGTCTTTTTGGATTGACTATGCAGCGAGATCAGCAAAACAGATTGGCTGATGAGCTCTCTCTGCCAATATCAGGGCAGATACAGCCAGAATCAATCGAAGAACGCATTGGCTTATATGAGAAAAGATTGGAGTATGAAGAGAGAGGGGTAGATTACAAGATCATCAAACAGCGTTTTCTCAACTGGAGACTATTGAGAGGTCTACTCCAAATAAGAGGAGAGATAACTCCTGCACATTTTCTCCCCTACTCTACACTCAAAAGCCAATACTCCAGAGGAAAGATAGATTACCATATAGATGAAATATACTATATGAACCGTGATGAAGTACGCTTCATAACACTCAGCAGATATAATAAATTGGCAAATAGAGACTACAAAAGCGTAATAGAGCTAATATTCAATCCTCCACCCTTTGAGAAGGAGATGAAGTTGAGAGATAGTCTGGAGAGTGATCCCTTCTCTCTATCTGCGATCTTGGTAGTCGATAAGATACCTGACAAAAAGATAGAGATCCTTTGTGAGAGCAGGACCTATAGCGATGTAAGAGAAGTTTTGATCAAACTATAAAATACTATCGTCACTATTGAGCTAATCTTTATATTTATTTAGATAAAATATGCCTCAAAAAAAACTTCCTAACTATAAAGGCTACTTTTGTTATTTAATGTTGTTGAAATCCAAAAAATACTTCCGCACCGATACCCTTTTCTTCTGATTGATAGAGTCACTGATCTTCAGCCTGGTGTATCCATCGAGGGGTATAAAAATGTCTCTATCTCAGAACCCGTATTCCAAGGGCACTTTCCTGACCACCCTATATATCCGGGAGTGATGATCATCGAAGGGATGGCTCAAGCAGGTGGTGTATTGGCATTTCAGAGTCTTTCAGAAGAGGATAGATCTCAAGCTGACAAAAAAGTAGTCTATTTCATGAGTATAGATAAAGCTAAATTCAGAGCACCCGTAACTCCTGGTGATAAGTTGATCTACAAACTTACAGTTCTCAAAAACAAGGGACCCGTTTGGCAACTAGATGCTAAAGCATATGTAGATGACAAAGTCGTTGCACAAGCAGAACTCAAAGCTATGATAGTTGATAAGTGAGGTAGTTAATTGAGTAATAGTATTCATCCAACTACAATAGTTGAAGATGGGGCAATCATCGGTGAAGATGTCACAATTGGACCATTCTGCTATATTATGAAAAATGTCAAAATTGGTAATAATACAACGATAGAGTCTCATGTTATCATCGAAGGAGATACGCAGATCGGCAAAAATAATCATATATTTTCCCACTGTGCCATAGGAACAATCCCTCAAGATTTGAAATTTAATGGAGAAGCAGTTAAGCTGATCATTGGGGATAACAATACGATCAGAGAGTTTGCCCAGATCAATCCCGGTACAGAGGGTGGTGGCTCCATTACCAGTATCGGAGACAACAATCTTTTAATGGGGCATATACACATAGGACACGATGTCCAGATATCCAATCACTGTATCCTCGCCAACAGTGCGATATTGGCTGGACATGTAGAGTTGGGCGATCGTGTTATTATCGGTGGACTCAGTGCTATTCATCAGTTTGTCAAGATAGGTGACTATGCTATGCTGGCAGGTGCCAGTGCACTAGCTCAAGATATTCCCCCTTACTGTATGGCAGAGGGGAACCGTGCGACACTCCGTGGTCTAAACTTGACAGGATTGAGGAGATATATAGAACGGGATGATATCAACGCACTCAAGAGTGCTTATAGAGAGCTATTTGAAAAGAGTCAACCTCTACAGGAGAAAGCTAACGAACTTGACAGTGAAGAGAGTTCAAAATATGTTCAACAGTTAAGTAAATTTGTCAAAAATTCTAAACGAGGTATACCGTTTACAAGGAAAATAGATGTCTAAAAAACTATGCAGTTTCTGCAATTCACCAGATAGTGAAAAAAATCCATTGATCGCAGGTAACGATGCCTATATCTGCTCAAACTGTGTAATCTCTGCCAATAAAATTCTTTTTGGAGAAGAGGAAGCATCTATAAATTTTGAGTTCAACGAAGATCTATTGTCACCCAAAGAGATCAAGGGCAAACTTGATGAGTATGTCATAGGTCAAGAGAGTGCAAAAAAAACACTTAGTGTAGCTGTGTACAATCACTATAAGCGTATCTTTAAAGATATCAAAGAGGATGATACACAAATTGCCAAATCCAATATACTGCTATTGGGACCTACAGGAAGCGGAAAGACACTGCTTGCTCAAACTATCGCACGATTTTTAAATGTCCCTATTGCTATAGCTGATGCGACCAACTTGACAGAAGCTGGTTATGTAGGAGAGGATGTTGAAAATATCTTGACCAAACTACTCCAAGCAGCAGATGGAGATGTACAACGGGCTGAACAGGGTATCGTATTTATAGATGAGGTAGACAAGGTTGCTAGAATGGGTGAAAACCGTTCGATAACGCGTGATGTCTCAGGCGAAGGTGTACAGCAAGCCCTACTCAAGATCATAGAGGGTTCTGTCGTCAATATCCCGCCAAAAGGGGGGCGGAAACACCCAAATCAAGATTTTCTTCAGATCGATACCTCCAATGTACTCTTTATATGCGGTGGTGCATTTGATGGACTCAATGATATCATCAAGAGACGACTCGGCAGCAATGCACTCGGTTTTGGGCAGGAGAAACGCAGCAAAAAAGAGGAGGAGGATATGCTTCACCTCGTCGAATCAGGGGATCTTGTCTCCTTTGGTTTGATCCCAGAGTTGATAGGTAGACTTCATGTCCATGCCACACTCAATCAAATCACTAAAGAGGATATGGTCAAAATATTGGTTGAGCCAAAAAATTCACTGATCAAACAGTATCAAAAACTCTTTGAGATAGATAATGCAACCTTGTCCTTTGAAGAGAATGCATTAGATATGATAGCACAACGAGCTATAGATAGAAAGACAGGTGCAAGGGGTTTACGCTCTATTATGGAAGAGATTCTACTTGATATCATGTATGAGTTGCCAGAGTTGGAAGATTATGAAGTGATTATTACACCTGAAGTGATAGAGAGCGGCAAAAACCCTATATATATTAAAAATAAAAAAAGTGCATAAGGAATAAAATGTTTAAAAAATTAATGGGAGCCTTCTCCAATGATCTTGCTATAGATCTAGGTACTGCCAATACGCTAGTCTTGATCAAAGGTCAAGGTATTAGCATCAATGAACCTTCGGTTGTCGCTATACAGATCGACAAACATGGTCAAGAACGCATCCTCGCTGTAGGACAAGAGGCAAAAGATATGGTTGGAAAAACACCTGGAAACATTAAAGCAATACGACCTATGAGAGATGGTGTTATTGCTGACTTTAATGTTACAGAGATGATGATCCGATACTTTATCGAAAAAGCACACAAACGAAAAAAGTTTTTCAGTCCTAGGATTATCATATGTGTTCCTTATGGGTTGACACAGGTTGAACGCAAAGCTGTCAAAGAGTCTGCTCTCAATGCAGGAGCAAGATATGTCTATCTTATCGAAGAGCCTATGGCAGCAGCGATCGGTGCAGGTCTTCCCATCAGAGATCCAAATGGAAACCTAGTAGTTGATATTGGAGGAGGTACCACAGAGATCGGTGTTATCTCTCTAGGCGGTTTAGTCTTGAGCAAATCTATTCGTGTTGCCGGTGACAAATTTGATGCCTCTATTGTTGAATATGTAAAGAGGAAGTTCAACCTGCTTATCGGTGATAAAGTTGCAGAGGATCTCAAGATCAATATTGGTACTGCTATTCCTCTCAAAGAGGAGTTGACTGCAACAGTAAAAGGTCGTGACCATGTAGAGGGATCTTTAGTCTCTATAGAGATTACTAGTGAAGATATCAGAGAAGCGATGAGAGACTCAATCCATGAGATTGGTGAAGCACTCAAAAGTATACTAGAGGAGACTCCT
The DNA here is from genome assembly GCA_034722955.1 of Campylobacterota bacterium. Classification (GTDB taxonomy): domain Bacteria; phylum Campylobacterota; class Campylobacteria; order Campylobacterales; family Sulfurovaceae; genus SZUA-451. The sequence continues at coordinate 31,515 of JAYEOM010000042.1, read as the reverse complement.
CCTGATTTGGCGGGAGATATTGTAGAGAATGGTATTATATTGACAGGTGGTGGTGCTCTGATCCAAGGGCTAGACAGATACTTGTCTGATCTTGTCAAGCTACCCGTCTATATTGCGGAAGATCCTCTTCTAGCTGTAGCAAAAGGGACTGGCAAAGCACTTGATGAGATAGATCTACTACAACAAACTGCATATGAAGACTAAAATTCTTGCTATCATCCTACTTCTGCTTGTTATGATGCTTGTCATGACAAGAAATGATGGCAAAATTGTTGATATGCTACTCTCTATTATCAATCCAGTAAAACAGACTTATACCAATATCACCAGAGATGTAGAGGATAAAAGTAAAAGCTATGTCTACCAGAAAGAGAGTATTCAAAAGCTTACAAAAGAGAATAAATTTCTTCGTAAGAGACTACTAGAACAGAAACACTATATCAAACAGGTTAGAGACCTCTATAGACGAATTCCTTCACTAGAGAGAATACCTCGAAGAAGCGTAGAGATAGTCCAAGCTATCTCTTATGTAAAGCTAAACAGTTTCAGTCAAGTTATATTGACAAAGCCAGAAGGTTTGCAGGGAGACAAGAAGAGACTCTATGGACTGATTCAAGGCAATGTAGCCGCAGGTGTCGCACATATACACAACAACAATCTCTATGGTGCTCTAACATCAAACAATAAATGCCGTTTCTCTGTTTTTGTCGGTGAAAATAGAGCTGCAGGTATAGTGATAGGTATAGATGCGAAAGAGATGTATGTCAAGTTTATACCAAAATGGGCTGAGATAAAAAAGGGAGACAAAGTTGTTACGAGTGGATTGGATACTATCTTTTTTGCTGATATCCCTGTAGGAGTAGTCGATAGGGTTGAGATAGAGAGTAGTTACAAAATAGCCTATATCAGAGCCTATGCCGATGTGCTTCATCCTGATTATTTTTATCTTATCAAAGATCCTTTAGTGACACTTACATCAAAATTTGATGGTAGATATATTTCAGATTGTAACTGTAGCGATAGTAACCGATCAACAGAGGATCAAAATCAAACTTTTCCAACTATTGCAAGCCTTGATGAGATGCTCAATCCTGCAATTTCAAGTATCCCATCTGTACTGCCCGAAGAGAACAAAACGGTTACCCAGACAGTAGAGGAGGAGGTTAGTTCAGAGCAGATGCAGCCACCGGCAGAAGCTATACAGCAACCGGTAGCAGCTATACGACAACCAGTCAAAAAGAGGAAAAAACCCAAAGCGAGACCAAAGGTTGAAAACTTAGATATGTTTTAACCTCTTGCAGGGGGTATTAACCAATGATTTAGTATAATACAAAACTAAAACTCAAGGTTAACTCCACTATGCCAAAACGCGAAGATATCAAAACAATTTTACTTATCGGTTCCGGTCCTATTGTGATCGGTCAAGCCTGCGAATTTGACTACTCAGGAACACAAGCAGCTAAAACACTCAAAGAGCTCGGGTATAAAGTTGTCTTGATCAACTCTAATCCTGCAACTATCATGACAGATCCTGAATTTGCACATCGAACTTACATTGAACCGATTACAGAAGATGTAATCGCCAAGATCATCAAAAAAGAGAGTGTTGATGCTATCCTCCCTACTATGGGAGGTCAGACAGCACTCAATGTGGCTATGAGCATGCATGAAAAAGGTATGCTAAATGATATTGAATTTCTAGGTGCTACCCCTGAAGCCATCACAAAGGGTGAAGATCGTCAAGAGTTTAAAAAGGCTATGATCAAGATAGGGATGGATCTTCCCATATCTCAATATGCCTACAACATAGATGAAGCACTAGATGCAGCAAAAAATATAGGATTTCCACTCATTATCCGTGCATCTTATACCCTAGCAGGTGGAGGTTCCGGAGTTGCCTATAATATGGATGAGTATAAAGAGATAGTCAAAGGCGGTCTTGAAGCCAGTCCTATCTCTGAGATCCTCATCGAAGAGTCTCTCTTGGGATGGAAAGAGTATGAGATGGAGGTTATTCGTGATAGAGTTGACAACTGTATTATAGTATGTTCCATCGAAAATCTTGATCCTATGGGAGTGCATACCGGTGATAGTATTACCATAGCCCCTGCACTGACACTGACAGACAAAGAGTACCAGAGAATGAGAGATGCATCTTTCAAAATACTTCGTGAAGTAGGTGTAGATACAGGTGGATCCAATGTACAGTTCTCCATCGATCCCGATACAGGTCGTATGATAGTTATAGAGATGAATCCTAGGGTTAGCAGATCTTCTGCCTTGGCATCTAAGGCGACAGGTTATCCTATTGCCAAAGTTGCTACACTACTAGCAGTAGGATATACGCTAGATGAGATCACCAATGATATCACAGGTACACCGGCTAGTTTTGAACCGGTGATTGATTATATTGTCACTAAACTGCCTCGTTTTACTTTTGAAAAGTTTCCTATGGCTGATAGTACACTTACCACTGCGATGAAGAGTGTAGGTGAAGTGATGAGTATGGGTCGTACATTTAAAGAGTCTTTCCAAAAAGCACTCTGCTCTCTCGAGATAGGACTTATCGGTTTTGATCCAGTATCATGTGATGGAGAAGAGCTTGTTCGAGAGATCAGACGATCTCATGAAGGACGAATACTATATCTGTTTGAAGCCCTTAGACGCGGTATGACAGTTGATGTCATCTATGATCTATGCAAAATTGACAAGTGGTTCCTCTATCAGTTTGAAGAGCTTGCTGCTAGTGAACAGGATATGGATATCGAAATACTCTCAGATGAGATTAGATTGAGAAAGATCAAAAGTGAAGGTTTCTCAGATGCAATGATAGCATATATACTAAATCAAAAAGAGGGTCTCTCCCTCGGAGAGAATGATATCTATAGGGCCAGAGAAAAACTGGGTGTAGTGCTTGAGTACAATGAGGTAGATACTTGTGCAGCAGAGTTCAAAGCACTTACCCCTTATCTCTACTCCACTACAAATATCACAAAATTTCCAAACGCTAAGAGTCTCAACTCTGCTGATAAAAAAGTACTTGTGATAGGTGGTGGTCCCAACCGCATCGGTCAAGGTATTGAGTTTGACTACTGTTGTGTTCATGCAGCTTTTGCACTAGAAGATATGGGGATCAAGTCTATCATGTACAACTGCAATCCTGAAACTGTCTCAACAGACTATGATACTTCAGATATCCTATATTTTGAACCTATAGACTTTGAGCATGTTAGAAATGTCATAGAGTTAGAGCAGCCAGATGGGGTCATCGTACACTTTGGCGGACAGACCCCACTCAAGCTTGCCAAAAATCTTACAGCCATAGGTGCCAACATCTCTGGAACAACAGCAAAAGTGATCGATTTGGCAGAAGATAGAGAGAAGTTTTCTACTTTTATCAATAAACTAGGGCTAAAACAACCGGATAACGGTACAGCTTTTGCCAAAGATGAGGCGATGACTATCGCCAATCGCATAGGTTATCCTGTACTTGTAAGGCCAAGTTTTGTACTAGGTGGTCGTGGAATGCGTACAGTCTACAATGATACGGAACTCAGAGAGTATATGGATGAAGCGGTGAGCGTCTCCAATGATGCTCCCGTACTCATAGATAAGTTTCTTGATAATGCGATCGAGTTGGATGTAGATGCGATCTGTGATGGAACAGATCTCTATATCGGTTCAGTTATGCAGCATATCGAAGAGGCAGGTATACACTCGGGTGACTCTGCCTGTTCACTGCCACCTGTCTCTATCTCTGAAGAGTTGCAAGAGGAGGTAAAACTACAGACAGCAGATATCGCACTAGGATTAGGGGTCATAGGATTGATGAATATACAGTATGCTATTCATAAAGGAGAAATTTATCTCATAGAGGTAAATCCTAGAGCATCCAGAACTGTACCATTTGTCTCCAAAGCAACTGGTGTTCCTCTAGCAAAAGTCGCAACAAGAGTCATGCTACAAGGCGACCTGAGAGAGGCTCTCGCCTATTATGACACCTTTGGTGTTGTCAACTTTGACAAGAAGATCATGGAGCCAAATCTCAAAGATCTTGTTGCAGTCAAAGAGGCTGTATTCCCATTCAACAAACTTCCAGGATCTGATCTCATACTGGGACCTGAGATGAAATCTACCGGTGAAGTGATGGGTATCTCCGAGACCTTTGGGATGAGTTTTGCCAAGAGTCAGTTTGCGAGTAAAAACAATATACCACTCGAAGGAAAACTATTTATCTCTCTTACCAAGAGTGATAAGCAGCATGCCAGAGAGGTCGGCAAAATGTTTACTGATCTTGGCTTTGAGATAGTAGCTACATCTGGTACACACAAGGCACTAGAGGAGGCTGATGTAAAAGCTACTAAAGTACTCAAGATCTCAGAAGGTCGTCCAAATATTGATGATATGATCCGAAATGAAGAGATAGCTTTAGCCATAAACACTAGTGACAACAAAGCGAGCAAAGATGATGCTAGAGCCATAAGGCAATCAGTATTGAGCAATAGTGTTGCCTATTTTACAACCATAGCAGCAGCAAAAGCAACAGCCCTAGCGATCAAGGAGCTCAAAGCTGCCAATGGTACACTAGAGCCAAAAGCACTTCAAGATTATCTCTCCTAAGTCACCATACAGTGCTTTGTAACTCATTTAGAGATTATATATTTTTGACACAAACCGACACTACTATCGGTTTTGTCTCACAAAATGCTGATAGATTGACTACTCTCAAGCAGAGACCACCCTACAAACACTATATCAAAGCCCTACCCTCCCTACAGCAGCTTACATCTTTCGTCAGAGTACCCCAAAAACAGAAAAATCTTCTACGAAGAGCAAAGCAGACAACTTTTATCTTTCCTAGCGGAGACTCCTATCGCATCATCAAAGAGAGAAGGCATCTGCTGCTGATACAGAAACTTGGCTGGGTCTATACCACCTCTGCCAATCTCAGCGGTGAAGAGTTTGATGAGAAGTTTGCTTCTGATGGGGCAGATGTAATCATAGGATATCCAAACCATAAAGAGAACAACTCTGCCTCAACTGTTTTGAAAATAAACAGTGTTCGAGAGAGAAGATTGCGTTAATCAATATAATTTAACTAATTATAAATATTTTTTTTAATTCAAGTCTATATTCAGAAATATTGAATATAATTATACTCATATTTTGATGGTGGCATAGTCACTTACACCCTCATCAAAAATTTCAAACATGATAAAGGTTTACTATGTATAAAAAAGTAATGTTAGCTACAGTGTTTACTGTTTTTGCTCTTGATGCTGCTGCTACTTCTGTCAAAAACGACTTTGACGGTGATGGTAACTCAGATATACTCTGGCAGAAAAATGATAATGATGTGCATTTTATATGGCACATGAGTGCAGCTGGCAAAATAGATTCACAAGTTCAAGGTGGAGCTACTATGACAGTTCAAGGGACCGGAGATTTCAATGGTGATGGTTACTCTGATATCCTATGGCAGAGAGATAGTGATAAGAGACACTTCATTTGGCATATGGATGCAAATGGTAGAATATATGATCTTGCAGATCCGACAGATCCGGGGCAACAGGGAATAGGTGCAGATCACATGACAGTCAAAGCCATTGGAGATTTCAATGGTGATGGTTTCTCTGATATTATCTGGCAAGGAAATATCCATGGTGGGCACCATCTCTGGCACATGGATGCAGATGGCAGAGTAGGTGCAAGTCAAGCTCTAGGAGCAAAGACCTTTGCTGTCAAAGGAGCCGGAGATTTCAATGGTGATGGCAACTCTGATATCCTATGGCAGAGAAGTAGTGACGAGAGACACTTCATCTGGCTTATGGATGCAAGTGGACAGATAGGTACACTAGGCATAGGTGCAAACTATATGACAGTCAAAGGGGTTGGAGATTTCAATGGTGATGGCAACTCCGATATCCTCTGGCAGAAAAATGATAATGGCGTACACTTCATCTGGCATATGAATGAATTTGGCAAAATAGATTCACAAGTTCAAGGTGGAAAGAATTTTTTAGTTAGAAGTATTGGAGACTACAATGGTGATGGCTACTCCGATATCCTCTGGCAAAAACATACTAATGGCATACACTTCATCTGGCATATGGATGAACTTGGCTGGATAAATGTACAAGGTATAGGTGCAAACTATATGATGGTTAGAGATTAATCTCACTCTGGCCTCTCTCATTTCATCTCTCTTAGAGGTGAAATGCATATTTAGTTTTTTTGGGTAATAGCATCAAAAGTAAAGATAAACTCATCTCCAAAATCTCCTATCATGGCCTGTAGATCTTCCCCTGTTGTCTCAGCATAAGCTCTTATCCACTCTCTAAAGAGAAGCTTGAGTGCTTCGCTGTCAACTTTTGATAGGATACTCGATATGGCACTCTTCTTTGGAGTAAGAATAAACTCTACACCCAAAAGTTTTTTGATCTGCTCTTTTTGGATATGTTTCCCTATCCAGATAGATATCTGTTTATAGTCTGTTGCACCCATCAGTCCTGCTAAAATTGATAGATAGAGAATATGCCCTAAGTTATGTCTTTTGCCCTGAGGTTTTCTGTAGTCTGGTACCTCTGACAACAGTGCCAACAGCTTATTGGACTCTGCTTGTTTGGCATACCCTCTTATTGAACGCTTTTGTGCTAATTTATCTCTTGATTTTACTACCATTTTTTTACCTCCTTTAATTGATATAAGGTATTATATCATATTTTTTAATATTCTGTTTTTAAGAGATTGCATTAGGTATGCAATATTTTGTCAAAATCTAAGTTTATATTCAGAACATATCAATTATAATCATACTTGAATGGTGGTAGATTTTACTTTATTGTCTCCATCACAACTCTGTAAGAAAAGGATTTATTATGCTTAAAAAAGTCATAATCACTGCGATGTTTACGATTTTTACCCTTGATGCTGTTGCGACTTCAGTCCAAAACGACTTCAATGGTGATGGGAACTCTGATATTCTCTGGCAGAAGAATATCAGTGAAGTACACTTTGTCTGGCATATGGATGCATATGGCAAGATAGATGCACAAGTTCAGGGTGCGATTAATCTGGTACCCAAAGAGACTGGAGACTTTGATGGTGATGGCTTCGCTGATATCCTATGGCAGAAAAAAAGTGACAATAGTCACACGATCTGGTATATGGATGCAAACGGAAAAAGAAGCACGCTAGATTTGGGAGCAGTCAGAATGACAGTCAAAGGGGTTGGAGACTTCGATAATGATGGTTTCTCCGATATCCTATGGCAAGAGAATATCAATGGCAAACTCCATCTTTGGCACATGGATGCAAATGGCCAAAGAGATTCTCAAGATCTAGGTGAAGTTGCTATGGTAGTCAAAGGGATTGGAGACTTCAATGGCGATGGTTTCTCCGATATCCTCTGGCAGAGAGATGGTGATGCTAGACACTATATCTGGCATATGAATGCCGCTGGTCAAATAGACTCGCAAGGTATAGGTGCAAAGACTTTGACAGTCCAAGGGACTGGAGACTTCAATGCTGATGGTTTCTCTGATATCATTTGGCAAAAAAATGCTAATGGCGTACACTTCATTTGGCATATGGATGCAAATGGTAAAATAGATTCTCAAATTCAAGTAGAAGATTATATGGTAGTCAAAAGTGTTGGAGACTATGATGGTGATGGCTACTCTGATATATTATGGCAGAGAGAGGTTTGCAACCAACACTACATCTGGCATATGGGTATAACTGGTCAGAGAGACTCCCAAGGTATAGGTGCAAAGACTTTGACAGTTAGAAAATAGAGCTCCTGCTCACGATCTCTAATTTCACCTCCTAGAGAGGTGAAATATATAGGTACCTCTAAAATTTTTAGGATATAATATCCTACTTTATTTTGGGAGTACCCTGTGTCACTACTATCCTACGGAAACATCAAAAAAATACTATTTAAATTTGATCCTGAGACTGCACATGCTATTGCAGGAGTTGGATTGAGAACTATTGCTCACTGCACACCTCTTATGAGATATTTCAAAAATATATACTTCATCTCTGACCCTATGCTAAAGCAGCAGTTTTGGGGTGACAGCTTTGAAAATCCGGTTGGACTAGGTGCAGGTTTTGATAAAGATGGGCAGTATATCCTACCTATGCCTGCTTTGGGATTTGGCTTTACTGAGATCGGAACTGTAACACCAAAACCACAAGATGGCAATACCAAACCTCGCCTATTTCGTCTCATCGAAGATCGATCTATTCAAAACGCTATGGGATTCAACAATAGAGGAAGCCACTATATGCTTCAACGCCTCAAAAAACTCTACTTTTTTGACTACCCTATCGGTATCAATATAGGCAAGAACAAAGTCACACCTGAGGGTGAAGCGTTGGAGGATTACGAGATACTACTCAAAGCTTTCAAAGACTATGGCAGCTATATCGTCATAAATATCTCCTCTCCAAATACCCCTGGTCTCAGAGACTTGCAAAATGAATCATTTATCACAGCTCTCTTTAAACTAGCAAAAGAGATCACAGATAGACCTATCCTACTCAAAATAGCTCCAGATATGAGTCCTGAGGATGCCATATCTATCTGTCAAGTTGCTATCGATGCAGGAGCTAGCGGCATCATCGCCACCAATACAACTATCGACTATTCGCTCACTGAACATGCAAAAGATTTTGGTGGTATCAGCGGAGAGTTACTCAAGGAGAAGAGCTACAGCCTCTTTAGAGCCTTGGCAAAAGAGCTTTATGGAAAAACAACACTTATTAGTGTTGGAGGGATAGATTCAGCCCAAGAGGCTTATCGCCGTATAAAGGCAGGGGCTTCACTGGTGCAAGTCTATAGTATGTTGATCTATTTAGGTCCTACACTTATCAAAGATATCAATGAAGGTCTGGTGGAACTTTTGAAAGCAGATGGCTATAGCCATATTTCTGAAGCCATTGGAGCTGACTGGAGAGAGTAGATGTTTAAGAGAACCATTCACACAATAGTCTATACACTATTGATCACTACAGGAGTAACAATGGCCCATTCACTGCCACAATATTTTACCAAAACACTAGAGAACAAGATGGAAGTAGTCGTTATCCCAATGGACAACGGCTCTGGGGTCATCACAAGTGACATCTACTATAGAGTCGGTAGTCGTAACGAAATCATGGGGAAAAGTGGCATAGCCCATATGCTTGAGCATATGAGTTTTAAGGCGACCAAAAAATACAAGGCTGGAGAGTTTGACACTATTGTCAAGAGTCATGGCGGTGTCAACAATGCAAGCACAGGTTTTGATATGACACACTACTACATCAAAACTGCCAGTAAAAATCTAGGTATGACACTAGAACTCTTTAGCGAATTGATGCACAATCTCCTACTCAAAGATGAAGAGTTTCAAAAAGAGAGAGATGTTGTGGCCGAAGAGAGACGATGGAGAACTGACAACAATCCATTGGGATATCTATATTTCAGAATCTTCAATATGCAGTACACTTATCATCCATACCATTGGCTGCCTATTGGATTTATGCAAGATATACTATCATGGAAGATAGAAGATATCCAAGAGTTCTATCACCGATACTACCAGCCTGAAAATGCTATCTTGATAGTCTCAGGAGATATCAAACCAGAAACAGTCTATAGCGAAGCAGAGAGATATTTTGGCTCGATCAAAAATAGACATACTATTCCAAAAGTGACTGCTATTGAACCCAAAAATGATGGTTTTAAACGAGCTATACTTCATAAAGAGAACAACAAAGTTGATACCCTTGCTATCACTTATGCTATCCCCAATTTTGAGGATGATGATCAAGTCGCACTCTCAGCAATCAGTGAAATACTAAGTGCTGGTAAGAGTAGCCGCCTAGAGAAGAACTTGATAAATGAGAAGCATCTTGTCAATATGGTTACTGCATACAATATGCAACTCAAAGACCCAGGTGTATTTCTGATCATGGCACTATGCAATCCTGGTATCAAGGCAGAAGAGGCAGAAAAAGAGATCTTGGCAGAGCTAGAGAGACTCAAGGATGGTGATGTCACCCAAGAAGAGCTAAACAAGCTCAAGATCAATGCTAAAGCAGATTTCATCTACTCTCTGGAGAGTTCCAGCAATGTTGCTTCACTTTTTGGGGAGTACCTATCTAAAGGAAATATCAAACCTTTACTAGAGTATGAAGATAAATTGGATAGACTTACAGTAGAAGAGATCACCCGTATTGCCAAAAAATATTTTGACAACACTTCTGCTACAACAGTTATCCTAAGAGAAGCTGATGAGAAGATCAATAAAACAGATAGTTAACTAAAATAGGAATTAAATTATGAACAATACCATCACAGGTGCAACAACTGCACTGATTACACCATTTAAAAACAACAGACTAGATGAGGCTACCTTTGCCAAACTTATCCAGCGTCAAATCAACAATGGCATAGATGCTGTCTGTCCAGTCGGGACAACCGGTGAGAGTGCAACACTCAGTCACAATGAACATAAGAGATGTATAGAGATTGCTGTTGAAGTTTGCAGAAACAGCACAACAAAAGTACTTGCCGGTGCAGGAAGCAATGCAACCCATGAAGCCATAGATATAGCCAAACATGCTGAGTCTTGTGGTGTTGATGCTATCTTCTCTGTCAGTCCATACTATAACAAACCTAGTCAAGAGGGACTCTACCAACACTATAAAGCTATAGCATCAGCTGTTGAGGTTCCCTTCATGCTCTACAATGTTCCGGGCAGAACAGGTGTAGATATACTCCCTGATACTGTATGCAGACTCTTTGATGATGTTCCAAATATATTTGGCATAAAAGAGGCAACAGGGTCGATAGAGCGTGCAGTTGAACTACTCTCCAAAAGACCCCAACTTCATCTCTTTTCCGGTGATGATGCTATAGATTACCCTATTCTTGCCAATGGTGGCAAAGGGATCACCTCAGTCACGGCAAACCTACTGCCTGATATGAAGAGTCAACTAGTCAAGAGAGCTCTTGAGGGTGACTTCGCTAAATCCAAAGAGATCAATGATAAACTCTTCCCTATCAATAAAGTCTTGTTCTGTGAGAGCAATCCTATCCCGATAAAAGCGGCAATGTATATCGCAGGATTGATAGATACACTAGAGTATAGACTCCCTCTTGTTGCACCTAGCAGTGCAAACATGAAGAAGATAGAAGATACTATGAAAAACTATACTATAGCAGGAGCGTAAAATATGTTAGAGATGAGAGGCAAAACCGTTGTCGTGACAGGTGCGAGCAAAGGGATTGGCAAAGCTATCGCAGAGAAGTTTGCCAAAGAGGGTGTAGATGTTGCATTTACCTATAATAGCAATAGAGAGATTGCCAACGAAATTGCAAATACATTGATAGAAAAATATGGTATCAAAGCTAAAGCTTATCCCCTCAATATCTTGGAGCCTACAGAGTTCAAGTCTCTCTTCTTGGCAATCGATGAAGATTTTGACAGAGTTGACTTCTTTGTATCCAATGCTATGATATATGGTCGCCCGGTTGTGGGAGGTTATGGTAAGTTCATGCGTCTCAAACCTAGAGGGTTGAACAATATCTATACCGCTACAGTTAACGCCTTTGTTGTCGGAAGCCAAGAGGCTGCCAAGAGGATGGAAAAAGTAGGTGGCGGTGCTATCGTCACGATGTCAAGTACAGGAAATCTCATATATATAGATAACTATGCAGGTCACGGCACCAACAAAGCAGCAGTTGAAGCGATGAGTCGTTATGCTGCGGTGGAGTTAGGAGAGATGGGTATCCGTGTCAATGCAGTCTCAGGAGGTCCTATAGATACTGATGCTCTCAAGGCTTTTACCAACTACGAAGAGGTCAAAGCCCAAACAGTTAAGAGATCAGCTATTAGCCGTATGGGAACGCCTGAAGATATAGCTAGCTCTGTCTATTTCCTCTGTACTCCTGAAGCTAGCTGGATTACAGGTCAGACACTTGTTGTAGATGGCGGAACTACATTTAGATAAATTTAGCTGATATTGACAATGATTTCACTCCCGTCTGCATCAAATTCAACTCGTGACCCCTCTACTATCTTATCCTCCAAGATCAGCTCTGCTAGTCTATCTTCGACTACTTCATAGAGTGCTCTTTTGAGTGGTCGTGCACCATAGACAGGGTCAAATCCTGCATTGGCGATATAATCTTTTGCTCTATTTGTCAAGGTGAGCTCTATCTCTCTCTCTGCTAGTTTACTCCGAATATCACTAAAGAGAATATCTACTATACTGGTGATAGCATCCAAGTCTAACGGGTTAAAGATGACTATATCATCCAAACGGTTGAGAAACTCAGGTTTGAAATAATTTTTTAACTCCTCATTGACAGCATCTCTCTTCTCTTGGGGATCACTGTACTCTATGATCTTGTCACTGGCAATATTGGAGGTCATGATTATGATAGTATTTTTGAAATCTATCGTAACCCCTTTATTGTCCGTCAGGCGACCATCATCAAGCACTTGTAGGAGTGTATTGAAGACATCAGGATGTGCCTTCTCTATCTCATCAAAAAGTACAACAGAGTATGGTTTTCTGCGTACCGCTTCGGTGAGTTGCCCACCCTCATCATAACCTACATATCCAGGAGGTGCACCGACCAATCTGCTGGCTGCGTGCTTCTCCATATACTCACTCATATCGATACGAACCATAGATTTGTCAGAGTCAAAGAGAAACTTAGCTAGTGTTTTTGCCACTTGTGTCTTACCTACACCGGTAGGTCCTAGAAATAGAAAACTGCCTATAGGACGGTTGAGATCACTCAATCCTGCCTTGTTCCGCTTGATAGCTCTAGCAACTGCCTTGAGTGCTTCTCCCTGCCCTACTACCTCCTCTTTGAGTATGCTCTCTATAGCCAATATCTTCTCTTTTTCACCCTGCATCATCTTGTTGACAGATATCCCCGTCCAACGACTGACGATACCGGCGATCATCTCATCATCGACTGAATTTTTGAGTAGAGTCCCCTCATCCATCATCCTAGACCACTTCTCTTCTAGTGCCTTGAGACTCTCCTCTTTGGCAGGGATTTGACCATACTCAATCTCAGCTGCTTTGTTGAAGTCTCTCTCACGCTTAACAAGCTCTGCTTCTGTTTTGAGTGACTCAATACTACTCTTGACCTCTGCTATCTGGTTGAAGACCTCTTTTTCATTATCAAATTGACTCTGCAGGGAGATGCGTTTCTCTTCGAGATCGGCCAACTCTCTGCCTATCTCTTCAAGGCGAGAACTGTTTTTGTCACCCTCCTCCATCTTCAGTGCCTCTTTTTCAACTTGCAGTGTAGAGATTTCTCGTTTGGTTTTTGCCAAATCTTTAGGCTCACTCTCTATCTGCATCTTGAGTTCTGCTGCTGCTTCGTCGATAAGATCGATCGCCTTATCGGGTAAGAATCGATCGGCAATGTAGCGATCAGAGAGTTTCGCTGCTGCGACCAATGCACCATCTGTGATGATAACATTGTGGTGTGTCTCTAGTCTATTTTTGATCCCTCTGAGTATCTGAAGTGCTTCATTGATACTCGGTTCACCGACCAATACAGGCTGAAAGCGTCGTTGCAGGGCTGCATCTTTCTCAAAATATTTACGGTACTCTTTGAGTGTCGTCGCACCTATAGTATGCAGCTCACCCCGTGCTAGTGCAGGCTTGAGGATATTGGCAGCATCCATGCTTCCTTCGCTGGCTCCTGCCCCAACTATCGTGTGAATCTCATCGATAAAGAGTATTATATTGGAAGACTCTTTTACTTCATCGATAACAGCCTTAAGCCGATCTTCAAACTCTCCGCGATACTTCGCTCCAGCGATCAATCGACTCATATCGAGTGAAACAACACGCATATTTTGAAGGCTCAGCGGAACCTCTTTGTTGACGATACGCTGTGCCAACCCCTCTACAATAGCCGTCTTACCAGTTCCAGGTTCACCTATGAGGATCGGGTTGTTTTTGGTTTTTCGGATGAGGATCTGCATCATCCTCTGCACCTCTTCATCTCTACCTATGACAGGATCCAACTCACCATCTATCGCTTTTTGGTTGAGATCGATACCATACTTATCTAGGGCTTCAAGCGTCTCATCTCCACTCTGAGAATCGATCTGTTTTCCACCCCGAATAGACTCAAGTGTCTTCTTAAACTCAGAAATATCTACATACTTTTCGATGATATCTTTGATAAAAGCCTCATCACTGTTGGCGATTAACCAGCTGTCAACAGCAAGGTATTGGTCTCCATTGACCGACATTACCCCCTCACCATTTTGCAGTGAACGGATGAGATTTTGTGACAGTTTAATATTTTCCTTGGTAACAGAAGAGACTGTAGGCAACTTTTTTGATGCACTTTTTGCTTCTAATTCAATCGCTGCTTTATCTGCACTCATCTTATTGAGTGCCTGATGCAATATCGACCCGCTATTGGTCAGCAGTGCCCATATCAGATGAATCGGCTCCACCTCCTGGTTTTTATTGTGAAGAGCCAATGATAGACCTGACTCGACTGTTGCTGTCATTTGATTAGTTAATTTTTCTAATATACTCATTTTATATAACTCCTTTAATTCTTGTTCTCTATTATACAGCTTTAGTCATCTCTTGTCAAGTTTATTCACAATTCTCTATTAACTTTGGTTGATCCTTCAAAAATCTGCCTTCTACCTGCACCTTTCTCTTATCGTTAAAATATGAAATTAGATGTGGGCTGGTACTTATAGGCACCTCTAAGCATTTTTTAAATAAAATATAACTCAAATTTTATAGACCAAATGGATAATGTACCTATGATTAAAAAGAGTAAAAGAGATATCGCTTTGGGTTTTATTGCTACAGCTACTGCTGCATTGATTGTTGCTACAACTGCTTTGGCAGATAGTAAAACAGAAAATGAGGATAGACAAAAGAGTAAACTTGAATCCTACATCAAATTTACAAAAATAGTGAATGCTATCGAACAGCAGTATGTAGATGATCTAAATAGCAGTGACTTGATAGATAAAGCTCTCAAAGGATTGCTCACCAATCTTGATGCACACTCATCTTTTATGGATAAGAAGAGTTTTGAAGAGCTCAATGTTCAAACCAGCGGAGAGTTTGGTGGTCTAGGGATAAGCGTAGGGATGAAAGATGGTGTACTGACAGTCATAGCACCACTCGATGGAACCCCGGCCGACAAAGCTGGCATCAAGGCAGGAGATATAATTCTAAAGATCAACGATAAGGCAACTCTAGGTATGACCATCGATGAAGCTGTAGCGATCATGCGTGGAAAACCAAAGAGTGATATTCTCTTAACTATTGTTAGAAAAGGCGAATCCAAACCACTGAAGATAAAAATCACTAGAGATATTATCAAAATCCAATCTGTCTACTCTAAAAAAATAGATGATGATATCCTATATCTTCATGTCACTTCATTTGACCAAAAAGTGACAAAAGATGTCCTTGCAGCGATCAAAAAAGATAGCAACCGTACCGGTATCATACTAGATCTCAGAAACAATCCCGGAGGACTGCTAGACCAAGCTGTAGGACTCACAGATATTTTTATAGATGATGGCATTATTGTTAGTCAAAAGGGGAGAAAAGATAGTGAAAATACTGAGTTCAAAGCTCATGCCAAAGATACGATCACAAAAACACCTCTGGTTGTCTTGATCAATGCAGGATCTGCCAGTGCTAGTGAGATCGTCAGCGGTGCACTGCAAGATAACAAGAGGGCTATTGTAGTAGGAGAGAAGAGCTTTGGAAAAGGGAGTGTTCAAGTTGTCATGCCAGTGGGTGAAGGTGAAGCACTTCGTCTTACTGTAGCTAGATACTATCTTCCTAGTGGTAGAACCATACAAGCAGAGGGTGTAACACCTGATATCATAGTTCATCCCGGAAAAGTTGCACGAGACAACAACAATAGTTTTATCCTCAAAGAGAAAGAGCTCAAAAAACATCTTACAGGTGAATTGGAAAAGGTCAATGGTAAGAGTGATAAAGAGAATAAAGAGTCTCAGGAGAAGAGGAGCAAAGAGGAGGATAAACTCAAGAAAACTATCTTGACAGAAGATCAGATCTATAGTGATGCCCAACTCAAAAGTGCTATTGATATCCTCAAAGCATTGATGATCATAACCCCAAAAGAGCAGGAGAAAAAATAGTCATGGAAAAAGTAGAACTCGTTTACGAAGGAAAAGCAAAAAAGATATGGTCAACAGAGGAGTCCGATCTCTACATATCAGAATTTAAAGATGACTTGACTGCCTTCAATGGTGAAAAAAAGTCTATTGAAGAGGGCAAAGGTGCCCTCAATAACAAAATCTCAACAGAGCTTTTCAAACATCTCAATCAAAAAGGTATTCCTACTCATTTTGTCAAAATGATCGATGACAATCATATGCTGCATAAAAAAGCAGATGTCATCTTCATAGAGGTAATCGTCCGAAATATAGCAACAGGAAGTCTAAGTAGAAATCTCGGTATCGAGGATGGGAAAGTACTTCCTTTTACGCTTGTCGAGTTTGACTATAAAGATGATGCACTAGGTGATCCCAAACTAAATGATCAGCACTGTCTTATACTAGAGTTGATCAAAGATGAGTCTGAGCTAGACTATATGCGTTATATGGCACGCCGCATCAATACCTTACTCGAAACTTTTTATGCAGAGAGAGACTTGACACTAGTTGACTTCAAGCTTGAGTTTGGTCGTGATAGTGATAACAATATCATCCTTATCGACGAGTTGAGTCCTGACAACTTCAGACTCTGGGATAGTCAAAGTGGAGAGAAGATGGATAAAGATAGATTTAGAGAAGGACTTGGCGGACTCAAAGTTGCCTATGAAGAGGTACTAAATAGAATATTGGGAGAGAGTTAAATGAAAGCTATTATCAATGTATATCTAAAAGAGGGTGTTCTGGATCCCCAAGGAAAAGCAGCTCACCATGCACTCGAATCTATGAACTTCAAAGGAGTTGAGGATGTTCGTATCGGTAAGCAGATCATCATCAAGCTAGATACCCAAGATAGAGAAGAGGCTCAAAAAGAGGTCAAGGAGATGTGCGAAACGCTTCTTGCTAACACAGTAATCGAAGATTATACTATTGAGATACTCTAATGCAAGTATCTCAACTTAAAGTAGCGATACTACGATTTCCCGGTACAAACTGTGACTTTGATACACAATATGCATTTGAAAAGCTTGGACACACCACAGAGCTGATATGGCACAAGGAGGAGTCACTCCCCAAGGATACTGATCTTGTTGTTGTTCCAGGCGGATTTAGCTATGGTGACTACTTGCGATCTGGTTCTATTGCACGCTTTTCTCCAGTTATGAAAGCTGTTGTAGCATATGCTGACAATGGAGGTAGAGTATTGGGGATTTGTAATGGATTTCAAATCCTCACAGAAGCAGGACTTCTTCCAGGGGCATTGAAACGAAACAATAATCTTCATTTTATCTCCAAACTACAACATCTTAAAGTTGTCAATAGTGATAATGCTTTCTTGAACAAATGTGACAGTGACGAGATACTAAACATCCCTATAGCTCATGCTGACGGAAACTACTATATCGATGATTATGGACTCTCGCAGCTCGAAAAAAATGATCAAATACTGCTGCGATATTGTGATGCGGAGGGTGAGCCTGTCGTTGTCAATGGCTCTGTAACTTCTATCGCAGGTATCTGCAACAGAGAGAGAAATGTCTTTGGTTTGATGCCGCATCCTGAGAGAGCACTAGAGTCAATACTAGGTTCCAAAGATGGTATCAAAATGCTACAAGGATTTGAACAGTAATGAGAGTCCGGATAAAGCCTCTCCTTATACTCTTTGCTCTATTGATAGGCTTCACATCCTCTCTACTCGCAGGAAAAGAGTATAAATACAGCTATATTCCAAAAAAAGCTTATGAGAATCAACTATTTTCCATTACTGTTCTTGAGATAGGGTCAACCAAGGAGAGACCCAAATTCTCCTTCGACACAAAAGGGAAAAATCAACCACTCTTTAAAAATCCGCTTATAGTTAAAAATGGAAATGATTCATTCTATACCTTCTACTTCAAGGCAGATAGCGGTAAATTTCATCTCCCAAAGCTAACTATCCAAGATGCAGAGAAGATCATCTCTCTTGGAGCTACTGATATCCCTATCGTCAAACTTAAATCGAGAGAAGAGTTCTCTGGTGTTTTGGCAGCTGAGATGAAGATCAAAACTTCACAAGCATCTACATACGATAGCAAAAACAATCTAGTGACACTCTCTATAGAAGCCTTTGAAGCAAACCTTGAAAATATGCATCTAAAGATGGTTATTGAAGATGGAATTGAAAATATCAAACGCCAAAATGCTAAAGTAAGAGCTGAGTATTACGCTGTGATACCTGCAACTCAGAAACATTTGAAGTTTACCTATTTCAATACGATCAAGGGGCAGTATCTCTTTCTGGATGTCCCTATTGTCATAAAAGACTACTCTGTCTCTGCACAGTCAGAGATCAATCCAAAGGATGATAGTTTTGATAAACTCAAAAAATCTACCTTTATTGGATTGAGTATTTTCTTTTTTCTACTCTTCTTGTGGAAGAGAGACTTTTTCTATCTCATCATAGCTGTTGTTACAGTGATCACACTTTTAACTTTCTATACACCCAAAAAAGATATCTGTGTTAAACAGGGATCATCTCTCTACATACTACCCACCCATACGAGTCGTGTTAGTATCAAAGTTGATGATGAGTTCACAACACCACTTTTGGGTGAACGAACAGAATTTAACAAAATAGAGTATAAAAACAACACAATAGGATGGATAAAAGATGAAGATCTTTGCAAAAATTAGATTTTACTGGGGTGCATTTATCATATCCTTCATCGTTGCTGTTATCATGATCCCTATGATCACACTCTTTCCCAAATATAAGGGGTCGATCATGCACAATCTAAATCGTGCGATCTTCTTCTTGATGGGAGGCAAGCTACTACAGATTGGGAGTGCGGACCCACAAGCAGATATGATCGTCATGAATCATCAAGGTATTGCAGATATTATAGGGATGGAAGCGTTACAATCGAGTCACCTTCGATGGATAGCCAAAAAAGAGCTCTTTGATACACCTTGGTTTGGTTATCTGCTTAAAAACTCTGATATGATCTCTATCGATAGGGAAAATAAGGCTGGATTGAAAAAACTACTCAGAGATGTCCAAGAGTCTGTAGAGGTCAAACATCGCACAGTAGCCCTCTTCCCAGAGGGTACCCGTGCTAAAGGACAAGAGCTATTATCTTTCAAATCAGGAACAAAATTTATCTCGAACAAGTTGGGATTGAAAGTACAGCCTGTTGTCATAACCGGGAGTAAACATCTACTCAATGAACATGATAGAACAGGTCATAACTCTACAGTAAAATTTATCTATCTTCCGACTATAGATATCCAGAAGGCACCTGATGATTGGTATGATGAGATGAGACAGAGTATGCAGAAGATTGTAGATGATGAACTGGTTAACCATTCTCGCAGTCGCTAGCGGTGGTGCTATAGGTGCCGTATCTCGTATGATGATCAACGGATTTGTCAATCGGCACATCGTCCATACTCTCCCCTTTGGTACACTAGCTGTCAATCTGATAGGAAGCCTCGCTATCGGGGTACTCTTTGCTTGGTTTCATCTCAACACTACACTCTCCCCACACCTCAAATCATTTCTGGTGACAGGAGTACTCGGTGCATTGACAACCTACTCTACCTTTGCCATCGAAAGCTTCTTCTTGCTTGAAGCAGGTCAATATGCTCATGCTTTTGCCAATATGGCACTCAATCTCTTCGGAACTATATTTATGGCTGGTATCGGCTATATGATGGTTCTACACTTTGCCAAAGGGCAACTCTAAGGAAACAGATGTCTAGACTCAACAACACAATAGAAGCAAATATCAATATATTGATCAAACCACTCAAAAGCGAAGAGGATCTTATACCAATACTTAGAAAAAGATTGACCAAAAAAGAGTACAAACTACTACAGATGATAGCAGAGGAGAGAGATCAAATAGAAAATGCGAAATTATTAAACCTCAACAATGAACAGTATATTTTACTCCGAAGGAAACTGGTCAAAAAACTCAATCAGGAGAAGCTAAAGCAGGAGCTTATGGTCTAATCCTGATCTTCTGCAGTTTATGAGTGGAAAGGGTACACTGAAACCTAGAGAAATCCACTTCTCTAAGTCTCGTGTGACTACTTGTCGCAATCAGTGTTCTTTTGCCTTTTACACTTTTTATGGTCAAGCCACATAATCGCGACTCTAACCACTCCAAGTATTAAAACAGTACTGAAAATAAAATTTCCATATCGCGTACCCTTTCAACTGAGATATCCCAAGGAGATGTCCATCTAATCCTGCTTCATCTCACTCAGATCTACATAACGCCTATACATCTCTTTTGCATGATCGGTAGCTATCTCTAGAAACTCTGTGGCTACTTTGGCATCCATATTTTCAACCATTTTGAATCTCACTTCGTTGTACATATACTCCTTGACGGGGATCTTTGGTCCTTTGTAGTCTAGCTTCATAGGGTTCTCTCCGGAGTGTTTTAGCTCTGGGTTGTATCTAAATATCGGCCATAGACCACACTCGACGGCTTTTTTCTGCTGATCCATGCCATGCTTTAGATCATATCCGTGTGCTATACAGTGAGAGTAGGCTATGATGAGTGATGGTCCATCATATCGTTCTGCCTCTATAAATGCTCTGAGTGTCTGCGTGTCACTCGCACCCATCGCTACTCGTGCTACATAGACATTGCCGTATGGGATAGCCATCAGTGCCAAATCTTTTGGCAGTTCTGCTTTTCCTCCAGCTGCAAATTTGGCAACAGCTCCCGTAGGTGTAGCCTTGGACTGCTGACCGCCTGTATTGGAGTATACTTGAGTATCAAGTACCAATATATTGACATTTTTGCCACTAGCGAGGAGATGATCTAGCCCACCATAGCCGATATCATATGCCCAGCCATCACCACCGATGATCCAGACTGACTTTTTCACCAGATAATCGGCAAGAGTCAAGAGATCTTTTGCCTCATCAGTCTGTATGGTATGCAACTGATCCTTTAACTCTTCGACTCGTCCTCTCTGCTCAAAAATATCAGCTTCATTATGTTGATCTGCAGAGAATATAGCCTTTGAGAGTTCTGGGTCTATATATTCACCAAGTTCTGCTAGTATCTCTTTCGCCTGCACCTCATGTTTGTCTATTGCCAGCCTAAAGCCTAGACCAAACTCTGCATTATCTTCAAATAGTGAATTTGACCATGCTGGACCTCGTCCCTCTTGATTTTTGGTCCAAGGGGTTGTAGGTAGATTGCCACCATAGATAGATGAACACCCTGTTGCATTGGCAACGATCATACGATCGCCGAAAAGTTGAGTCGCCAATTTGATATATGGTGTCTCACCACACCCCGGACAAGCACCGGAAAACTCAAAAAGAGGCTGTAGCAGTTGACTCTCTTTTACTTTGGTATGATTGAGTTTGGAACGATCATATTCACTCAGACCTAAAAAGTAGTCCCAGTTTTTGATACCATCTTCCATCAGTGGGAGTTTTGGTCTCATGTTGATAGCCCTTAGCTCGGGGTCTGCTTTGCTCCTCCCTGGACAGACCTCTACACATAGTGAGCATCCGGTACAATCCTCCATAGATACTTGAATAGTAAATCTTTCACTCTCATTGAATTTTTTACCTTTAGCCTTGATGCTTCTGAAAATATCAGGGAGATCATCAAGTTCACTCTCATCCACTACTTTGGAGCGGATGACAGCATGAGGACAGACCAATACACACTTGTTGCACTGGATACAGGCATCCGGATCCCAGAGAGGTATATCCTGTGCAATGTTTCGTTTTTCATACTCTGTTGTGCCGCTTGGCCATGTTCCATCTGCGGGGATACTGCTCACTGGCAGTTCATCTCCCCTGCCCTCGATAATATGTGCAGTAACACTGCTAACGAACTCACTCATCTTTCCCTTGACGGGTGGCTCCAGAGGAAGTCTACTCTCTGCGGTTTTGGGTATATCTACCTCTTTGAGATGATCTAGGGCATTATCTACAGCAGAGAAGTTCAGCTCTACTATCTCTTTGCTCTTTTTACCATAAGTTTTTTGGATAGAGGTTTTGATATGTTTGATAGCCTCATCATGTGGCAAAACACCTGAAATAGCAAAGAAACAGGTCTGCATCACAGTATTGATACGGCGATCCATTCGGCTCTCTTTTGCTACTCTATAAGCATCAATCACATAAAACCTGATCTCTTTATCTATGATCTCCTCCTGTATCACACGAGGCAGTCGTCTCCAGACATGCTCTTGGTCAAAAGGTGAATTTAGTAGAAAAACTGCTCCTTTTTTGGCATGTTGCAAAATATCAAACTTCTCCATAAATAGACTCTGGTGGCATGCCACAAAATCAGCTTTATCTATCAGGTAAGTTGAGTGTATAGGCTCTGAGCCAAAGCGAAGGTGCGAAGTGGTCATGGAGCCTGATTTTTTCGAGTCATATACAAAATAACCCTGGACATAGTTGTCAGTCTGACCCCCTATGATCTTGATAGAGTTTTTGTTGGCTCCTACTGTTCCATCAGATCCGAGTCCAAAAAATATGGCTTGGAAGATATCTCTGTTTGGTATGGCAAAATGCTCATCCCACTTCAGTGAAGAGCCTGTGACATCATCGTATATACCGATCGTAAAGTGGTTTTTTGGTCTCTCTCTGCTCAACTCATCAAATATCGCTTTGATCATACCCGGCGTGAACTCTTTGGAGGATAGACCATATCTGCCACCGATGATATGAGGCATCTCAAAGCCAAGAGTGTGATCCTCTTTTGATTCATTGAGAGCAGAGACGATATCTAAATATAGTGGCTCACCCAATGATCCAGGCTCTTTTGTACGATCCAAAACAGCTATAGACTTGGTACTCTTGGGAAGTATATCTATGAAGTGTTTTATAGAAAATGGTCTATAGAGTCTTACCTTTACCATACCTACTCTCTCATCTATCGCATTGAGATACTCTACACTCTCTTCGACTGCCTCTGAGCTAGAGCCCATTATGATGATGATCCGCTCTGCATCTCTACAGCCAACATAGTCAAAAAGGCGATAACTCCGCCCTGTTAATATGGAAAACCTCTCCATCGTCTCCTGAACAAGATCGGGTGTCTTGTCATAATAGCTGTTGACACTCTCTCTACCCTGAAAATATATATCAGGGTTTTGTGATGTACCTCTGACAAATGGATTGTCAGGTGTCAATGCACGCTCTCTATGTTCCGCGACAAGGCCATGATCTATCATATCTCTCATAGTGACTTCATCTAGCATCTCAATCTTCTTGACCTCATGTGAAGTTCTAAATCCATCAAAAAAATGCAAAAAAGGTATGCGTGATTTGAGTGTAGCCGACTGAGCTATCAAGGCAAAATCATGTGCCTCTTGTACTGAGTTGGAACCCAACATAGCAAAACCTGTCTGACGCACTGACATCACATCACTATGATCTGCAAATATAGATAGAGCCTGTGCAGCTAGAGAGCGAGCAGCTACATGGAAGACTGTCGGTGTAAGTTCACCCGCTATCTTATACATATTTGGGATCATCAGCAGTAGACCCTGTGAAGCTGTAAAGGTTGTAGTCAATGCACCACTCTGCAGTGCACCATGTATCGTACCGCTAGCACCACCCTCACTCTGCATCTCCATAATATCGGGAACTGTCCCAAATATATTTTGTTCACCATGTGTAGCATAGATATCACTAAGTTCACCCATAGGAGATGCCGGGGTGATAGGATATATAGCTATGATTTCATTTAGTTTATAAGCTACGCGAGCTACAGCTTCATTTCCATCAATTGTCTCTATATTTTTTTTCACTATATTTCCTTTTTATTATCTTGGGTGCCAATATGAAAGTATACAACAAAATCAAGCTCAAATCATCCATTGGGCTTGAAACTCTTGAGTATCAAGCCAATAACAATAAGTTCTGTGGTAAAGAGCAGGTAGTGCAGATCATAAACTCTCTCTTGATTGCCCTGGATACCATAACTTGCTATAAGCTGATAGAAGAGGTAGGAGAGAGTCATACCTATGAGATAACCCAACTGTTTGGCACTGTCTAGTCTGGTCAGTAGTTTGTCAGATTTGAGTATGAGTGTCTCTGCTCTGATCAGGTAGCTACCAAATACAAATGTGACTTGATACCCTATATAGACCAGTAGAGCTGTCTGGTAAGTGTATGGAAAGAGCAAGAAGTATACGATAGCCAAGAGCAGCACAACCTCTACCATAAGTGAGATACGAAAAAACCAAGTTGTGTTGAGGATGCGGTGATAGAGTCTTGCTACTGCTAGCATGCCAAGTGCCAGAAATATACCGCCTATAGAGTAGATAGATGGGTCCAGCGGTGCATAGATAGTAAAGATAGCACCTACACTAAGCCCCAAAAAGAGGGAGTTGAAAAATTTATATCGGATAAACCAGTCAGAAGTGAGCTGGAGTCTATCACCACTCGTCATGCTATGAGATCTATTTGACAGAGATGGCACTATCCATCTGCTGGATATAATCTTTGAACTCTACTGTTGTCACAGCTGTTTTGGCGATAGGGTTTTTACCCTCTATAGCTCCCCAGACTGTATGTATCATGTAGTGTTTTCCATCATAACTCCCTAGATATAGAGTGATGTGACCCGGCAGATATAGTAGTGTCGATGCAGGCTCAGCTCTCTGCCGGAGTGCATCTATGCGTTGTTGAAAGTCTCCTCGAAAATCTATGAGGGGTTTTGCTGCCTCTCTCTGTTCACCAGAGTTTCTCGGCAGTATTATCCCCACAGTGCTATAGATCTCTTGGAGATATTTGGAGCAGTCCTGCTCTCCAAACATCCCACCCCATCCATATGGAGCATGGAGAAATTTGAATGCCTGAGTGATGATAGTGCGTGGAGTATAGGGTAAGTAGCCTAGATGGATATCATCATAGCTGATCGTTGCGATCTTTAGTTTCAACTCTCCCCTGTTGTTACGCATAGGGATCTTTACTTGCACATATCTCCCTATCCTGCCGACATAGGGAAGCCTGACACCCATACGCACAAAGTTATAATAGTTCTCATCTACAAAGATTGCATTTTTGGGATTTATAGTAACTACAAATTGTCTGCTCTGCGAAAAAGATAGCATCTTATCCTCTGTAGTTAGAGCTATATTTTTGGTCTCTACCCAGCCATAACTCGTCTCTGAGGTGACAAAATACCACTGAGTATCTGCACTTTGATGGAGTACTGCTACAGGTGTACCGATATCCAGTGCAGCATTTTGGTTTCGGTCAAAGTAGATCTGTTTTGGTTTTTTGAGTAGTGTGATATTGCTAGGGATGATCCGCTGATGGGCATACTCTGTGATAACTCCATAACGGATCTTGATAGGATCTTCTATAGCATCTATATGACTGTTTTGCTGGAGCTTTTCCAGGTAACCATCATCTATAGCTCTACCATCTTCAAGATAGAAGGCTCTCTCAGATATAAAGGTATGCAGTTTTTTAAGTTTTTGTTTGACCCACTCACTATTGTATTTGGTATCAAAATCTTTGGCAAGTGTTATGATTTTCTTTCTGTAGGCTGTTTGATCATTGAACTGCTTGACTCCTATAGGAGTAAGTATCCTGCGATCTGGCTGATCAACTCTACTGATCCAGAATGCCGGGATATTTATATCTCTGTATCTATCAGTATACTCTATCTGTGAGACATTTGCCTCTTTGGCAGGATAGGGTATCGATGAGATTGACAACAGTGATAAACCTTTTGGAGAGACAGCAACGACTTGAGAAGAGACAAAGAGCCAGCAGAGTATGGAGATGAGTAAGATTTTCGGGGTGATATTTTTCATAAGTTATTATAGCGTATTATCCTCTTTTGTAGGTTTTATTGCTATACTCCGAAAAAATATCAAAGGTCAATCAATAATGAGTGAATTTTTAAATAATGAAACTTCCCCTTTCGAGGGAGAGTACCCCGATGGGCATCCTATGCCAATGAAAATGATCAAGTTGTCTTTTATGACCGTGGCATCGAGGAGTCATCGAGATGAGTCAAGATGCCACACATATACGAGAACTCAAAGGTCAACAGCGTCTACTGGACTGGGATAGCTAGGGATCAGATAACATTTAAGAAAATCATTCGGAGACTTTATGCTATAATAAATTTCAGAAGTAGCAAAAAGTGTAGTATCCTTATGCGTACACAACAAATAACATCAAAAGGGCAACCACAAGGGATTGCCTCTACAGATAGTTTTATCGTAGGGGTATCCCTTGTGGGTACCCAAAATATTGGATTTTATTTAAACCTTCAGGAGTTTTTAATGAAATATATTATCTTACTACTCATAAGTATATCTGCCTATGCCGAGATCTTGACTATGGAGGATGGCAAATGTTATGAACGCAAAGGGAGTATGAACTATATAGTTCCTTGCGAAAAAAAGATCCCCAGCAGACATAAGTATACAGAAAAGAGACCTACAGACGAGAAATACAGAGACCAGCAATCTACAGAAGAGAAAAAAGAGGAGGAGTGTATCCTCAAGATAGCAGGATATACACTGAAATTTATAGATGATAACTCTGCAGTAGAAGATAAGATCTTGTGTGATGACTCCATACAGTATATCAAAACGATGTTCTTAGGCTATGACAAATCGCTATGCAACAATAAGAAAAAGATTGGCAAGGTGATCGCTAGAAAGGGATTTTCTCAATGTAGTATCGAACTATATGCAGATAATTTTGTGACCATTGGTCTCATGTCAGGAGATAGACACACCTGTGATGACTTTATGATATCTCACTCATACTAAGGCTACCCCAAGGAGTCTCCCAAAAACAAATTCATCCATCTGCTTTGTTCCTAATTTGAATAGTATCCATCATCGTATAGAATCAGTTTCCAAGTAGAGACAAAATCTACTGTCTCTACTACTAGTAATATTTACTATCTACTACTCTACTTTTTCGCGTCTGCTTCAGCCTCTTTCTTGAAAGTTGATGCATCCTCTTTAGCTTTAAATGCCTCTTTTGAGTTGGTCTCTTCTACTGCAGCTTTGGCAGCATCTTCACCCTTGACCTTGGCATCTTTCACTCCTGTAGCCTCTTCTTTGACAACTTTATCAGGCATAACTGCTTTCGCCTCTTCTGCTTGCAACCCAGTAACTCCAAGCAAAAGTGATACAGCAACTGTAGAGATAACGATAACTTTTTTCATATTTTCTCCTTTGATGAAATAGATAGTTATAAATTAGTATACCAAGATAGTTAATATAAAATCAATAAATTTAGAAAAATCATTAAGGACTATATAAAAACTATCATATTTTGATATAATCTGCTACTTATTAAAAAGGATTAAATATGCTACTTGGTGTCAATATTGATCATATCGCTGTACTGAGAGAGGCTAGAAAGATTGCTGATCCCGATCCTATAGATGCTTTGAGTATCGTCAAGCGTGCAGGTGCAGACCAGATCACCATTCACCTTCGCGAAGATAGACGACATATCAGAGATAGTGATGCTGAAAATATCGTCAAATTCTCCACACTTCCAGTCAACCTAGAGTGTGCTACGGCGACAGAGATCATCGATATAGTTACCCATCTCAAGCCACATCGAGCTACTATCGTACCTGAGAAGCGTGAAGAGGTGACAACAGAGGGTGGACTCGCAGTGACAGGAGAACAGCTCAGCCTCAAGAGAGCTATCGACAAACTCCATGGCAATGAGATAGAAGTATCCCTCTTCATAGACCCAACTGTTAAGAGTATCGAGGCAGCTAAAAGTTTGGGTGCAGAGTGGATAGAGTTTCATACAGGAAAATATGCCAACATATATGCGATGCTCTATGGCAACCTACTCAATACACCATACAGTATACCTGAGCTTGAACTCCCTAGAGCCACTCTCAACAAGATGCTTTTAGAGGAGATTGGAGAGCTAAGCCGGCTCAGTCGAGACGCTGTTGAGCTGGGATTGAGAGTAGCTGCCGGTCATGGACTGAACTATCAAAATGTCAGAAAGATCGTAGAGATGGAGTCGATAGAGGAGCTCAATATAGGTCAATCCATCATCGCACGATCTATCTATACCGGACTTGAACAGGCTATCTTGGATATGCGTGCTTTGATGTTTCGATGAGCAGCAGTATGTTAAAACGCATCGCTATCTCTATAGGTGACCTCAATGGTATCGGTATCGAGCTTGCACTTAGAAACCATAGAGAGATATCAGCTATGGTTGATCCCATATATATCATCGATCCGATCATGCTCACACAAGCCGCCACACTACTCAAGCTTCCCATACCGGATGATTTCCAAACCTTAGAGTCTGTCGGCAAACCTTTCACTATAGAACCAGGCAGAGTCTCTGTTGCAAGTGGTCACTATAGCTATAGCTCTTTTCTCAAAGCTGTAGAGTTGGCAAGAGAGCAGCAGGTTGATGCCATCATCACACTCCCCATCCATAAAAAAGCCTGGGAACTTGCAGGTATCCACTACAAAGGACACACTGATGCCTTGAGGGATTTTTTTGATGCTAAAGCGATCATGATGCTGGGTTGCCCTCAGATGTATGTCGCACTATTTACCGAGCATATCCCTCTTAGGGAAGTTGCAGAGAATATAAATGAAAAAGATTTGACAAGATTTTTAGTAGATTTTTATACTGTTATTGAGATGCAAGCAGGGGATGAGGTACTAAACCGTCAGAAGATCGCTCTCCTTGGGCTAAACCCCCATGCTGGAGATGATGGTGTTCTTGGCAGTGAAGAGCAGATCATAAAAAAATCGATACTCAATGCCCATGAGATTCTAGGAAAAGATATCTTTACCGATCCTCTCGTACCAGATGTGGCGTTCACCCCAAAAACAAGAGCAAACTATAGCTACTATATAGCCATGTATCACGATCAGGGACTCACACCGCTCAAAGCTCTATACTTTGACGAGGGGATCAATATCTCACTAAATCTACCTATACTACGCACATCCGTAGACCATGGCACGGCATTTGATATTGCCTACAGAGGCAGTGAGATCAATAGCTTGAGTTATTTAAATGCTGCGAAGTATATAGTGTCTCTTAGGGCACTCCAAGGGGATAAACACCAAAATAGAAGTCCAAAATTTGAAAAGTAGGGGTCAGGTAACAACTACAACTAATTAGTTGTAGTTGTTACCTGA
>JAYEOM010000042.1:0-2154 GCA_034722955.1 Campylobacterota bacterium | reverse complement strand
ACCCCTACTTTTAGGAAAAATATGATGAAATTTTTGAAAAAGGAAAATAGAAATAATGAAACTAAAAAACAAAAAACTGATACTTTTTGATCTAGATGGTACTCTAGTAGATAGTGTGCCCGATCTACTTCGTGGTATCAATGGTATGTTGAGCGAGTTGGGGCGTGATGGATTTAGTCAAGATGATATACGAGGTTGGGTAGGCAATGGTGCTTTGGTGCTGGTGAAGCGTGCTTTGTCAGGCAGCAGTACCGTAGATGATGGTATAGATGAGGCGTTGTCTGCTAAAGCTTTAGATATCTTCTTGAAGCATTATGCTCAGAACTTATCTGTAGATAGCAGACTCTACCCCAATGTCAAAGGTACACTATTGTCACTGAAGGATAGAGGATACAGGCTAGCTATCGTCACAAACAAACCATATAGATTTGTAGAGCCTCTGCTAAGTGGCTTTGGTATCAATAGACTCTTTGATATATCTGTCGGTGGTGACTCACTAAGTATCAAAAAACCAGATCCTATGATGCTAGAGTATGTATGCAAAAAACTCGATATAGATATAGATAACACGGTTATAGTAGGTGACTCAAAAAATGATATATTCCCTGCCAACCAGATAGGTATGCAGAGTATAGGTGTCACCTATGGGTACAACTATGATGAGGATATATCTGTATACTCTCCTAGCTATGTGGTGGATGATTTTGGTGATATATTAGCACTGCTACCAGATAGAAGATAGAGGGAAGAGAGATGAAGATAGATACAGGGAGCTATTGCAAAAGGTTAATCGATGATTTTCTCGCAAATGCCCTAGGTGCAATGATAAGTGCTAGTTTAGTAATCCCTATTGCATATTTCGGGTTTATAGTCTCTATAGCTCCTGAGTGTAAAGTTTATGTAGCCTCTCTCGCTGCTTTTTCTCTGAGCTTATCCTTTTTACTATTTCTCTTGCCTTTGATGGGGGCTTTGCCTCTGGCTTTGATAGGGGCATCTCCTGTGAGTTCAAAACCTGCTATCTCTTCTCTTGTTAGTTTGATTTGACTCCGTTTCTCTATGAGTCTGAAGTGATCTTGCTCTTCGTGTCCGATAAAAGAGATAGAGAGACCTGCATTGCCGGCTCTTCCCGTCCGTCCGATACGGTGGATATAGTCGGCAGGAGAGCGAGGCAGATCATAGTTGACAACACAATCAACCCCCTCTATATCCAACCCCCTAGAGAGTAGATCAGTAGTGAAAAGTATCTGAAGTTTTTTGGATTTGAACTGCTCTAGTGTATAGTTGCGATCATCTTGGTGCAGATCACCATGAAAAGAGTCTGCTAAGTAACCCCTCTTTCTAAACTTCTCTGCGATGTTATCAGTAGCTCTCTTACTGGACATAAAAACAAGTACCTGTTTCCACTTCTCTTTTTTGAGGAGATAGCGTAGGAGTGGACCACGATTTTGTGGGTTTACCTCTATGACTCTCTGAACTATCTGTGCTACAGTAGGTCTCTGGCTCTCCACACTCACCTCTAAAGCATTAGTCGTGATACGAGAGGCGATAGTGAGCATTTTGGGTGGATAAGTTGCAGAAAATAGCAGATTTTGACGCTTGGTGGGGAGTGCTTTGAGTATGAGATCAAGCTCCTCAGCAAAGCCTAGGTTGAGCATTTTGTCTGCTTCATCTAATACGAGATACTCTATATGAGAGAGATTTATCTGCTTTTTTCGTAAAATATCTACAAAACGCCCAGAAGTAGCCACCAATATATCACGCCCATGTTGTATAGCATAGAGCTGATCACCTATACTCTCACCGCCTATCACGCTCACTACCTTGGGTCTTCTAGTATTTGGATGAGTAGAGTCACCTATATATATCCCGAAAGTCATAAAAGTCTCTGCTACTTGCAGTGTCAACTCTCTAGTAGGAGTCAAGACCAATATCTTGATCTTGGCTTTGCCCTCACTGATACTATGAGACCACATCTCTAACAGAGGCAACACAAAACCAGCACTCTTGCCACTACCCGTCTGAGCTTGTGCCATAATATCTTTTTTATCTAGTATGAGTGGTATGACTTTGGATTGGATGGGTGTAGGGGTATGGTATTGGTTTGCAGTGAGAGCTTTTTGGATTGGCTTGGATAAGCCAAAAGAGGTAAATAGC
>JAYEOM010000041.1:0-17348 GCA_034722955.1 Campylobacterota bacterium | reverse complement strand
ATGTTGCTGCAATAATTGAATTTTTAGGAAATAATCTTCCTTTTATCCCACTTTTAGGGTTATAGTCTTTTGCTGTGGCATACAAGTCTAGGACTTGACGATACATCACTTTTTCACTTGAACGGATCATCCTATCACGATAGGTACACTCCCTGCTTGCCTGATGTGGAGATGTTTGCTATGGATGGTGACTATATCTCCATCTAACTCAAGCATGTTGTATTCACTCTCCATATCTATAGTGATCTCATCTACTTCACCGTAAAAACTTCCAAATTTTTTGATGATACGAAGTGGGGTAAATATGAAAAAACGCTGTGAACTCATCAACATAAAAGGGGTCATGATCAAGTGGCTGGGCAGGAGGAGCAGAGCAGCCAAAAGGTATTTGCCGATACCATGTTTGAGCCATCCAAAACGCAGTGTCTCAGAGAGAAATATATGCTGAAGATCTCCCATGTTGCCTGCTGAGAATAGAAAAATATCATCATTGAGTCTGAATAGATGGTGTTTTTCGATTTTGACTTGCTCATTATCTGCCAATCTCTCTAAAGTTTTGTCGATGGGCGGTACACGATGGATCTTTGCTACTACATTGAATGAGCCTGTGGGGTTGAGGATAAAGCAGGGTGGTGATCGCAGGCTATGAAGTTGTCTGAGTACACGGCGAATCGTACCGTCTCCGCCATTGATGATGACATAGTCATAAGACTCAATATCATGATGCTCTAGCAGTGATGATGCCTCGATAGAGACGATCTCCAAGCCACTGTGTGTGATCGTTTTTCCTACAGAAAGAATCTTCATCCTATATAGCTCCCAAAAAGTATTCAAATCGTTCTCTTATCATACATTGTGATGCGTTAAGAGTAGATTATTTATGGTATAATTGTGTTCATGAAGATAGAATTGAAAAATGAAAATGAGCTGGATGATTATATCATTTGTCACAGATGCAATACACTCTATCATGAGATAGAGATTGCAGAGAGATCCAAGGCACTCTGCAGTCAGTGCGGATCAGTTCTATATTCACACAATAGCAGAGTGCTTGAGCAGGGTTTGGCTTGGAGTATTACGGGGTTGATATTTTTTATTTTGGCAAACTCTTTTCCTATTGTAAAGATCAATATTTTAGGAAGTGAGAGTTTTATTACGATCATCTCTATGATCACTTCAATGATCAAGAGTGGTTATTATCTTGTTGGTATTTTTGTACTATTTTTGATCCTGATCTTTCCCTTGATGATCTTTCTGCTCTATATTTTGATCTTTTCATTGATGAAAATGGGTAGATGTGAAGAGTTCACAAAAGATTTTTTGATTTTGCTGGCAAATATACAGCCTTGGCATATGAGTGATATATTTCTGATCAGTATACTAGTAGCACTTGTGAAACTACTAGGGATGGCAGATATCCATATCGGCATATCTTTTTGGACACTCTCTATATTTGTATTGATAGATATCTATCTGACGAGAAGTATCCATCTAGGGGATCTTTGGATGCTTAGAGAGCATATCTATCACAAAGAGACCAAGGAGAGTAGCTGTGCAGTCTGTTGATACAAGTTCATTGATTCGTTGTCCCATTTGTGAAGCGGTCAATATCGATAGCAAACAAAATAATATTTGTCGTAGGTGCGGATCAAAAATCTATCACCACCGCAACTATCCCACAGAGAAGAGCTGGGCATATCTCTTGACAGCTATAGTATTTTATTTTCCGGCAAATCTATATCCTATGATGGTGATTGATCAGTTTGGATCACAGAGCAGCAGTACTATTCTTGGGGGAGTGATCGCCTTGTGGGAGTATGGAGACTATCCTGTCGCTATGATTATACTGATAGCATCTGTTTTTGTGCCTATTATCAAATTTTTGATGATGATATATCTGCTTGTGAGTGTCAAATATCATATCGGACATGATAGAAAAATCAATAAACACAAGATTTACTATATGACAGAGTTCATCGGTCCTTGGTCGATGATAGATGTCTTTGTAGTAGTTATATTGGCAGGATTGGTTCATCTCTCAGGTATAGAGATCATAGCAGGGACCGCATCTACATCATTTGCCATTATGGTTTTCTTCACACTGCTCTCAGCACAATCATTTGATACCAAACTAATAAGGGGAGAGTAGATAGATGTCCAAAGCATTACCAGAGATCAAAGAGTCCAATGGATTTAACTTCATCACATCTATCTGGATCGTTCCATTTATCGCTATAGTGATCGCACTATGGTTGACATATCAACACTACTCTCAGTTGGGTCAAAAGATAGAGATCACTTTTGAGAAGAATAGCGGTCTGAAGGCAGGGCATAGTCAGATCAAATTTAAAGATGTCTCTATAGGTCAAGTTATACAGGTAGCACTCGATGATGATGGTGACGGCATCAAGGTGACAGCGCGGATAGATAAGGAGGCTATTGATTATCTGAATGAAGAGGCAAAGTTTTGGATCATAAAACCCACAGTAGGTATGAGTGGTGTATCGGGTCTGGATACGATCATATCAGGTACTTATATCAACCTCTACAGCAAGAAAAAGAGATTTAATAAGAAGAGATTTATGGGACTCGAACAGCCATATCGTCTATTGGCTGATGGAGAGTATTTTCACCTCAACGCCTCCTCATCCTTCAATGTAGATAGAGGTACACCTATATTTTTCAAAAATATGAAAGCTGGATATGTAGAGTATGTATTTATATCTTTAGATGGAAAAAGTGTAGATGTTATCGTATATATCGAAAAGACTTATGCACCATATATACATGTAGATACCAAGTTTTGGGTGCAGAGTACACTAAATATCAATTATGCAAATGGACAGCTTGATTTTACTGTAGCTCCTGCATCTAATCTGGTGAAGGGCGGTATAGAGTTCTCTGCCGGTGAAGATAGCAGTGGCAAGGTGCCATACGATTATATCTTTAGACTCTACAGAGATAGTTCTACAGCAGCAGACAAAAAGATAGGGATGGGCGGAGAGGCTATCAGAGAGTATGCGATGCATTTTGATGAGTCTATAGCTAAACTCAAGAGAGATGCATCAGTACGATATGAGAAGTTTGATATAGGAAGAGTCAAAGATATAGCACATCGCTACAACAGCAAGAGTCATAAGCTGAGCGGAAAGGTACTCATCTCTATAGATACCTCTATTTTTATAGATCCCGATGAGAGCAACAAAACAGGAGAAGCAAATCTCATCCAAGCAGTCAAAGATGGACTCAGAGCTTCACTGCAGGAGCATGATCCTATCAGCGGACTGCTATATATCAACCTATCGTTTGCAGAGGATAATCAAACAGAGATGATCACTTATCAGAATGGATATGCCAACTTTCCTACTATTTCGACACAAGGCAGCGGACTTGTCAGTGAATTGGAAGGGCTGATCGTGAAATTGGGTGAGTTGCCACTCGATGATCTGATACGCTCCATAGATGACACTGTAGATAATCTCAATGGTATCTTGGAGACAAACAGAAGTGAGACAGATCAACTCTTTGTCAATCTAAACAGAACTCTTGAGGGTATCAACAAGATAGTTGACAGCAGAGAGTTCTCCAAAATACCAGCCCAGCTAAACAAAACGATGGTAAGATTGAGAAAGACACTCCGATCCATAGATAGTATGATGAAGTCAAACGGCAGAGAGTCACTGCTCTCCAGCCAATTGACTGAGACGCTCAAGGAGGTGAGCAGAGCTTCACGAGATACACAAAAGGTACTCAAAAAACTTGAGCAAAAACCTAACTCACTGATATTTGGAGATTGATATGATAATAGTCAAAATGAAGATATGGATTTTAGCAAGCTTGGTACTTTTCGTATTGGCAGGTTGTGGTGGAGCTGCCAACTACTATATGTTGTCGGGATCGAAGCCTATAGATCTGAGACAAAACAAGCGGTTGGCTACTATAGGAGTGGAGAGAGTCAGACTACCTGAGTATATGAAACAAGGCAAAATAGCCATACAGCTTTCACCTACGCAGATCAGCTACTCCGATAGTGATAACTGGGCAGAGGATATGGAGAGTTCACTTACAAAAGAGTTGATCGCCACTATCCAGAAAAGCTTTAACCACCCAAATGTCTACGCCTACCCTTGGGATCTATCAAAACAGGCAGGTATCAAGATCAAAGTGATAATTCATAAGTTTATCGCTTATGGTGACTATGTATACCTAGATGCCAGTTGGGAGATAAGTGATCTCAAAAGAGACAAACAGCATGCCAAACTCTTCAGCACCAAAGTCCCCACAGACAAGAGTATGAACTCTGTAGTAGCTAGTATGAATGCAGCATTCGAGCAGCTATCAGAGCGTATCGTTAGAGATATAGCAAGCTAGTAAAGACCACCCCCTCTAGCAGTGTAAATATGGATTTGTATTTATCGAACTCAAACATTTTGAAGTTTACTATAGGGGTGTATTTGTGCTCTTTCCATTGACATTGATCTCCAGCTGTTGAAGCAGCAAAATTTGTAAAGTAAAGGGGTCAGGTGATGCTAATGCTATCATTCCATCCCATCGCTAATGGCTATGGTTGTTAGCATCACCTGACCCCTTTACCCTACCCTTTACCCCCTTTACTTCTATATGCTAATAATTATAGCGTAATCAAAATATAAATACACACTATACGCATTTATATAAAATTAAGTATTTAGTGTGTATAATGTGTATACTTTAGGAGGTGTTGATGAATGCTAAGCAAGTGCTTAAAATTTTAAAATCACACGGTTTTGAGTTAAAGTCCCAAAAAGGCTCACATAAAAAACTCCTTAAAGATGGTATAACGGTTATCGTCCCAGACCATGGAGGAAGTAAGGATATTCCAAAAGGGACGCTTAAAAATATAGAAAGACAGAGTGGCATTACGCTTCTCTAGTCTGAAAAATTAAATTAAAGGAGAAATAATGGAATATATAGCTTTTATAAATAAAGATGATGATGGCTATATCGCAGTAGTACCTGACTTAAACTTTACATCAAGTTATGGTGATACATTTATTGATACTATTCATTATATTATAGAAGCAAGTGAATTGTATTGTGAAGATTTAAAAGTCTTACCTAAAGCCTCTTCATTAGAAGAGTTAATGAATAATAAAGATATTGAAATAGAACAAAATGCAACACCTCAGCTTATTAACATAAAAGTTGAAAAGCTTAAAAGAATAAATGTAATTATGCGAAGAGATATTATAGAAATATTACCTGAGAGGCTTGTAGAATTTAATGGCAATCGTAGTGCATATCTTCAAAATCTTGTTATTCAAGATTTAAATTCACATAATATATCTATTAATTAAAATATATACACCTCTAAGTCCCTCTTTAGGGACAATAGATTTTGATTAATTATTTCACCTCTAATGGTGTTAGGGGTCTGGTGATTTGTGATGCGTGAAGCGTAGCGAATGCATCACAAATCACCTGACCTCGGCTAAAACATAGCAATATTTCCAGATTTGCCAGATCAAGCTATTTACCGTTCTCTATATTCACTTTTGTGATATAATTCCAAATTATTCAATAAAAATCACGGATCTAGCATTTATCATTGTATCTAGGGCATTTGCGAGAAAATCGTCGATTAACCTTTTAAAACAAAAGTCCAAACATACAGCAGGGGGTCATTTGGTTACCTTGAAGCCAACTTAATGATGTTATACTATTGTCTATCAGAATCAAGGAGTAAACATGACCAATATTGTCATTACAGGGTGCAGTACAGGTATAGGGTTGGCTACAGCGATATATCTGAAAGATCGCTTTGTGACTGTCTACCCCACAGCTAGAGATCCAAAAGATGTAGAGATGCTCAAAGATCTGGGCTTTCAAAATGCTATGGGGCTGGATGTGACAAAGACGGAGGAGATCACGGCTGTTATTGATGCGGTTTTGCAGCTAGAAGATCATATAGATGTGTGGTTTAACAATGCAGGATATGGACAGCCTGGCATGATAGAGGATGTCACTATATCGACACTCAAAGAGCAGTTTGAAACCAATGTTTTTGGATTGCACGAGTGTACGCGACAGATCATACCTATCATGAGAGAGCAGAGTTATGGCAAGATCATCCAGCATAGTTCTGTGCTTGGGATCGTCTCTTTGGCAGGTAGAGGAGCATATAATGCAAGCAAATATGCAGTCGAAGGTTTGACTGATACACTGAGGCTAGAGCTAAAGGGGACAGAGATATATCCCGTATTGCTCAACACAGGTCCAATCACAAGTGATTTTCGTAAAACAGCTCTCAAGAAGTTGGAAAAAAATATAGATATTGAACACTCAAGATTTAAAAGATTTTACCTCTCTAGTCTTGATGGCAGCAGCAAAAAAGTGCCCTTCAATGAGGGTGCAGACTCTGTAGCAAAAGTAGTTTATGATATTATCGTAGCTGATAGACCAAAGCCGCGATACTATATCACAAAAGCTACCTATCTTTTAGGCTATCTCAAGAGAGTTCTAAGTAGCACTCTCTTGGATGGAGTATTGAAAAAAATATAACAAGGTTAGGCTACCCCAAGGAGATAAACACACAAATAGAAGCCACCAAGAGGGTAAGATTTGCAAAATATAATTTGCAGGACTAGCCTTACCTCAAGGGTTTTGCCAAAGTTTAGTCTTCCCAAGAAGTTTGCGGTTTTTTTTGAAAAGCAGATGCATATCATGGAGAATATGTTTGAGTATATCTATAGTATCTATAGCAAAGGGACCTTTGTTGAGCATCACACACTCAGCACGACCAGATATAGCTGCATCACTTATCTCTGCTCTGCTGGGTAAATTATTTTTCATTTGACTCTCTAGTACTTGAGTTGCCCAGATGACAGGAGTGTGTGCCCCATTGCATATATCAAGCAACTCCTCCTGTATGACAGCCATATTGGTAAATCCTACTTCTATAGCTAGATCACCTCTCGCGATCATCACACCACTCTTTTCGCACTCAAGCAGTGCTTCGAGAATCTGAGGCATATTTCTGACAGCTCTTTTTGTCTCTATCTTGGCAATGATGCCGGCATCACTGCGATTGTTGGCGATCAATAGATTTCGTATCTCTCTGATATCATCAGCACTTTGACAAAACGAGATGCTAAAATCATCTGCAAAATCTATAACAGAGAGGAGATTGTGACGGTCATTTTGGGTCAGTGCTGCTATGTTGATATGTGAATCAGGGAAGTTTATCCCCTTCTCCTCTTTGAGTAGTGATCCATTGACTTTTGCGTTGGTAACTTCACAAAGTATCTCCTGTTTATCCTTCTCTATCACCTTTAGACCTATCTTGCCATCATCTATAAAAACTTTATCTCCAACACTTACAAATGATGCTACTCCTTTGAAACTACAGCTTATCAGTGCAGGCTCTATCACCTTCCCACCCCTATCTAGCAGAGCAGTATGACCTAGTATCTCCTCCTCTGTGATAGTCAACCTATCTCCAGTAGCCAGACGAATCGGTTCAACTTGACTCTCAAGATAGAGAGGAGTACTCTGACGATTTTTCCTGATCAATTTAGAGTCTTTATCCAGGAAAACTTTTCTATCAATAACTCCTTTTGCAGATCTACCTGTATGCTCTGTGATAGTGATCGTAGCTTTTTTGCTATGAGCATCGATGATCTTGACTCTCTTTCCGATTTTTATCTTCTTGAAGAGTTTTTTTGAGACGGTTATCTTGGCAGGTATGGGCATTTGTGTTAGTGGATCGGTACTTTTGGGTGCTGTAGTGATCTCATCTCCACTGTCCGGATAGATTGATACCTCTCTGAGTGCTCTGTTGCTCCCGATCACAATAGGCAGATCCAGTTTGCGTATACGACCTGTTCTGATCTTGGGACCGGCAAGATCAACAAAAATCTTCATCTTCTCATCACTTTTTCGATCTCTGTTGATATCAGTGATGACATCTGCCATTGCTCTCCATCTCTCTGCATCATCATGTGCAGTATTGATACGAAAAATTCTAACACCGGCATCTGCAAGTTTGTGGATGAGATCACCACTGTTGTCGGCTGCATAAGATGGCAGAGTAACCATCACAGAAGTTCTCTGCTTGCTGAGTTTATCACTCTCCCTTCCGCCAAAAAGGGTACCTCTTTTGTGTGAAGCTAGTGTGATAGCTTCGTCGATTGTCACATGACGAGAAGCTCTTGTCTCTTTGGATGAGATCTGTTTTTGACCCATTGAGCAAGCTAACTGATCGTATAGTGTATCTACGCTGGCAGCTACATGTGCTGTTGATCGTCCTAGTGATGATAGCGATAGCAAAAAGAGCTTCTCTTGAAGTCTCGTATGATCTTTTTGGCGTAAAATAAGGTAGTGTTGGAGGTTGAGAAAACTTTGGTAGCTAGGGTGTGTAGCCTCTACCTTGATATCTGCTTCCAGAAGTTTTTTACGCAATGTATCGATCTCATTGAAAGTTTCCTGTAGAAGGTTGTGATTTAGCATGATGAGTCTCCTGTGAATGTTTTAAAGTATTTGATGATGCGATCTTCCAGCCAATATCGCGGCTTTAGAAAGCTTCCGCTGACAAATCCTACATGTCCGCCATGTGGATATAGTTCTATCTGAACCTTTGATGATATCTCATCCTCTTTGGGTAGCATCTGAGGTGTCATAAAGGGGTCGTCTAGTGCTTGAATGATGAGGGTAGGTCTCTTGATCATCTTTAGAAACTGTTTTGAACTCGATTTTTGATAGTAGTCTGTAGCAGAGCTAAATCCATTGACAGGTCCAGTATAAACAGCATCAAACTCCCAGAAGTTTTTTAGTTTTTTGACCGCTTTTGGCTCTATACCGATGATGGATTGCATATCATGATCTTGGTATTTCTGGAGTAGTGAGTGTTTTAGTTGTCTCATAAGATGATATTGGTAAAGTTTGGAAAATCCTCTATTGACACGATCGGCAGATATATCTAGCTGCATAGGTGCAGATATAGAGACGGCTGCCCTCAAGAGTGAAGAGTTCTGCTGCTCTCCTAAAAGTTTCAGTAGCATATTGCCACCTAGGGAGTAACCTACAGCAAAGAGTGGATTTTGGGGGTAGTGCTGATGCAGATGGGTGAACCAAGCTTTTGCATCATCTGTTTTGCCACTATGATATGATCTAAATAAGCGGTTTTTGATACCAGAACATCCTCTAAAGTGCATGATAACAGAGCTAAACCCATCTCTTTTGAGAGCATGCATCATACCTTGAATATATGGTGAGTCAAATGACCCCTCAAGACCGTGAAAGAGGGTTGCGATAGGTCTATTGTCTCCCTTGTTTGGTCTATTGTGCCAAAAGCACTCTACAAAGTCACCATCTTCTAGCTCAAATCTCTCTATCTCTACCTCAGGTCTCTTTTGTCTCCTGAACAGAGGAGGAAATAGTGTTTGAAAATGTCTATTTCTTAGTCCTATAGCAGGCTCAAATGGTTTATAATCAGAAGTAATCATAACAAATGTACCTAGCTATTTAAATAGGGCTGATCCTACACGGATAAGATTTGAGCCACAAGAGATAGCCAATTCATAATCACTACTCATACCCATAGAGCAGATAGATGCCCCATCTTTTTCTAACTTACTATAGATAGAGTGAGTCGTCTCAAAACTATCTCTTATGATAGTTTGGTCTTGGGTATGTGCACCGATGCTCATAACACCTTTGAGTTCGATATGAGGGCATCGCTCTATGATCTCTTGGTAAGTATCGAGAGCCATTTGGGGTGTAACACCAGATTTGCTCTCCTCTTCGGCACTGTTGATCTGCAGTAGACAGCTCATATGACTCTCTCTCCTTGCTAAACGCTCATCTAGTGCTATGGCTAGTTCGATAGAGTCGATCG
Organism: Campylobacterota bacterium; assembly: GCA_034722955.1. Lineage (GTDB taxonomy): Bacteria > Campylobacterota > Campylobacteria > Campylobacterales > Sulfurovaceae > SZUA-451. The sequence goes on along the minus strand of JAYEOM010000041.1, from coordinate 7,474 downwards.
ACTGCATCAGAGAGGGGCGTATATCGATCAGCTTGTTGATCTTGTTTTTTTGAAGTCTGCCGATGAAGTGCCACTCAAGAGGTAGTGACTCCAGCTCTCTGCTTCGCTCTTCCAGTTGTTGTACTTGATTTTCTCCAAAAGCTCGCTGTCCCAGGGTATAGAGTGTTTCGACATTTTTAATCTCTGTATATTTAGCTACAGTTACCAGCTTGACAATATGGTGTTCACTAACCGCAATGCGTGCTTTTTCAACACCCCAAATAACTTCATCCAAATTTTTCCGTAATATCTCTTTGTCTATCATTTTAAATTCCTATTAATCTGTTGATATCATTGTAGAGCCCTAAAAACATCAGCCCAAGCAGAAGAGCCCAGCCTCCGAGTGTCAGTCGGTATAGTACCGCTTCGCTAGGGGCTTTTCCTCGTATCATCTCATAGAGGTTAAACATGATATGCCCACCATCCAGTGCAGGAATAGGAAGCAGGTTGAGTACTCCAAGGTTGACAGATATCAGTGCAGTAAAAAAGAGTAGAGCAGCTATACCTGCATTGGTCGCCTTGGCCGTAACATCAACTATAGTGATAACTCCTCCGAGCTTATCTGCTCCAACAGCACCGGTGATAAGTTTTTCAACACTCTTAAAGATGAGAAGACTCGCTTTTTTTGTCTCACTCCAAGCATAATCAAGACCACCCGTAAAACCATAAGTGACTGTTGTCTGCTCACCTAGGGGAGTGATACCTATGATCTTTCGCTGTATGGGTTCTTCGAAGATATTTTTATCCTCTATGATTTTGGGAGTCACCTCCAGATCTATCCGTTCATTGTCTCTCTTGATAAGTATATGTAGCGGTGTACCAACACTGCTGTTGATAAGCTTACCTACATCTTCCCAATATGCTACAGGTACAAGGTTGATAGCTAGTATCGTATCTCCCTTTGCCAAACCTGCATGAAGTGCCGGAGTATCTTTGCCAACTGTACCTATGGATGGGAGCAGCTTTGGTACACCGATATTTGAGATCGCAAAATAGAGCAAAAATGCGAGAAAAAAGTTGGCAAATGGACCAGCTAGCAGTATAATGATCCTCTGCCATGGTTTTTTGCTATTGTAGGAGTCATCATCATAGCTGATATTGCTAGGGTCGCTATCATCTTGACCCTTCATCTTGACATAGCCGCCTAGTGGGATGGCAGAGAGACTCCACTCTGTTTTACCTATCATTTTGCTATATAGTTTTTTGCCAAATCCAATACTGAAAACATCGACTTGAACACCAAAAAATCGTGCTGCCGTAAAGTGTCCCAACTCATGAAAAAATATCAAAAATGACAAGACTAAAAGTGAAATTAAAATACCCATAAATATCCTCGTTTGTGTAATAACGAATTATACCCAATTATAGCTGACTCAAAATGTATTGATTAAAATTATGTTATGATATTAGGCAAATATCAAATTTTGGGAGGTACGCTAGGATGGAAAAGGTAGAGAAGGGTATAGAAGTGGCAGATGAGACTGTAGAGGATAAGCAGCCAGAGGAGCAAGTAGAAGCCAAATCAGATACGACAGAGGTAGAAGAGAGTAAGGCAGATGAGCAAGCAGAAGCTGGCAAATCAGATACTGCAGGGGGAGAAGAGAATAAGGTAGAAGAGAGTTCAGATATCTCTGAACCAGAAGAGGAAGTTCTGGTTGCAGATCAAAATGTCAAAAAAAGCCCTGTAGAGTTGATAGATGAAGCTCGAACTATGGTTGATGATACTGATAGTGTCGTCAAAGATTGCATGCAGACTCTCAATGAAGATATCGATGCTTATGAGAAGAGAAAAAAAGATCTGCTTGATGGCAATATCCAAACAGCAGACAAATTTTTTGAAGAGATTGGTTTTGACCCAGAGATAGTGAATGATGCAGATGACAATATGGACTTTCATAGTGAAGACCCCATCCAGCCAATGCAGGTCAAAAATCTCTCATCTGGGAAGTTTGGTGCCTTGATTGTTGCACTCATTGCAGGAGTTGCCGTGATTGCCGTATGGATATATATGGCGAGGGATAAGTTCGGTATACATATTGATCCTAGCAGAGTGCCATCTGAAGAGGTACAAAATAGTCTATTTTCCAAGGTTGGAGCTGTCATCACAGGTGGTCAGGAAAACTCTATGATCGGTATGGCTGTTATAGGTCTCTCTATCTTGCTGATAATGTGGATATTCTATTCGTTAAAAGTCTATCTAAGAGGGATCAAAAACGAAGATATTGCCAAAAAAGTCAATGAAGATGCACACTTCTACTGCAGTAAAAAAGAGGAGTGCAAAAGAGAGATGGAGAGGGTTAGTGAGCATATTCATCAGACTATCAAGACACTAGATACCTATGATATCTTCCTCAATGAGCAGAATGCCACGATACAAAGAGTTGTTTATCTAGAGGGAAAACTCCCTTTTGATGAGTATCATGATATATCCAAAGAGGAGATAAAGCGAACACATCTTCTCACTCATAGTTTTAACGAACTGATCTCTGTCCCTATGGCAGCTGAGAGCGGACTCCTATCCAATGATAGCAGAGAGGCTTTGAGGGAAGCGATGAGAACACAAGAGGACTATAGAGACTCTCTCTATAGGTAAATATACTCTTTATTGAGTGGTGCTATTTTGCCCCACCTTGATAAAAAAATCTCTCACATATTCATATCCTGAATAGAGAGTCAATACTACAGCAATCCAGAGGAGTATCTCTCCTCCGGGCCACTCCATCAATAGAAATCCTATAGCGATCATCTGAACTACAGTCTTGACCTTTCCCATCCATGATGCAGCGATATCGATACCCTGATCTATAGCAGAGACTCTCAACCCGGTAACAAATAGCTCTCTAGTGAGGATAAGAAAGATCGCCCAAGCAGAGGCTCTATCGAGCATCATCAAACCCAAAAAACCTGCTAGCGTGAGCATCTTGTCCGCGAGAGGATCTAGGATCTTTCCCATCGTAGTGATCTGATCAAAGGTTCGGGCGATATATCCATCAAAAAAATCAGTTGCACTAGCAAGAACGAAGATAAAAGCAGCTAAGTAGTCCAGCCAACTATAGTGGATACCTTGCAGTAGAGAGCTATCACGATCTACAAGGAGAAAGAACATAACAGGAGCCAACAAGAGGCGGATAAAAGCAAGCATATTAGGGATATTGAAGATTTGATCTCTTAGCATAGAGGTGACCTTTGGGTGTGAATTGATACTCTTGAAAGAGATTTTATCACAATAGGGGTTAAACCCAAACCGAAGTGATAAAAGTATATACTACTTGGTAGTAAGGAATGCAAATAAAAAAGAGAGAGAAACATGAACCTGCTATATCCGCTCAATAATAAAAATGAATTTGTCTTCAACTCCTCCCCTAGAGACTTCACAGTTGAAGAGATACCGCTCTATGAGTTTACCGGTGAGGGTGAACACCTTATACTTAAGATACGCAAAAAGGAGTTTACTACTTGGGAGATGCTCGATATCATCAGTGGTTATATCGGAATCAAACGGCGTGATATAGGCTATGCAGGTCTAAAAGACAAACATGCTATGACTATCCAGTATATCTCTCTACCTGCAAAATACGCTCCAAAACTAGAGAGTTTTACCCATGATAAGATCAAAATAGTTGAAACAACTCGACACAACAACAAGATAAGAGTAGGACATCTAAAAGGAAATAGGTTTCATATACGACTCAAGAAGGTTCTAGGTATACAGAAAAACAAGCTTGACTCTGTACTCAAATGGATCAAAGAGAATGGGATACCCAACTATTTCGGAAATCAACGCTTTGGTACAGATGGCAACAACTGGGAAGATGGCAAGAGACTCATAGATGGTCAACTCAGGATCAGAGATCGAAAGAGTAGAGAGTTTTTGATCGGCTCTTATCAGAGTTACTTATTTAACCATTGGCTCTCAAAGAGAATGGAGATATCCCTATTGCTGGAGAAATTTACTGAGACAGAGGCAGAAGAGGTTTTAGGATTTGAAAAAGGCTTACTGAGAGGATGTAGAGAGCAGAGCAGTTTTTTCAAGCTTTTAGAGGGAGATTTGATGATGCACTATCCATACGGGAGAGTCTTTTATGTAGAGGATTTGGCAGAAGAGTCTAGACGATTTGCTACAAAAGATATAGCTCCTACGGGATTGCTGCCCGGCAAAAAAGTAAAAAGAGCAGAGAGATCAGCCCACATCATAGAGTCAGCCTATGATGAAGAGATGAATCAAAGCGGTGCGAGAAGATATGCTTGGATACAAGTCACAGAGATAGAGAAGAGGTATATAGAGGAGAGGGCACACTATGAGCTGAGTTTTGTCCTACCCAAGGGATCTTATGCCACAAATGTATTGGATATCCTCAGAGGTGAGAGAGGGTGATCACGCTCACATTTAGTTTACTATACTTACCTGAGTTCCTCTGTTTACTTTAGCAAAAATAGTTTTGGCAACTTTATATGGAAGTCTGATACAACCATTGGTTCCAGGATCTCTTTTGACATATTTACTTGCGTGCAGACCTATGCCTGAGCTCGTTAGACGCATCCAGTTTTTGAGAGAGGCTCCAATATATTTAGCTTTTTTGCCTCTATACTTTCTCTTGTCACCTTTGTATACCATCTTGCCATTACGATAATATTTTCCAAAGATTGTGGAACGCTTATCTGTGATTTTTTCTTGGATTTTAAAAGTACCTTTAGGTGTTCTTTTGTCTCTTATAGTTCCAGTGTTTGGCTCAAGCTTTCTCTTGGCACCAGTGGTACAAGGAGAGCATAGTGCTACTTTACCATCTACATAGAGTCTAACTCTCTGCTCGCTTATATCAACTTTCAGCTTAGTATTTTTATCATTTGCTCTGCTAAGCAGTGATCCGTTTTTGAAAACCTTAAAACTTTTTTTAAGATTTGTCTTTTTTCTGAAGTCCGCGTAACATTTGTCACTGTTTGATCTGTTACTTTTTGTTATTTTAGTAAATTTTATATCTTTTGAAATCTTATCAAGTTGTCTTTTTGTTTTGACACCAACATATCCAGCTACAGGTTTGAGATTGTACTGCTCTTGAAATTTAATAACAGCATTTTTAGTATTCTCACCCCACTTACCATCAGCTTTTAGATTTATATCTAAATTTGTGTCTCCATTGAGAGCTATTTGTAGATTTTTAACTTGTGACTTATCATTGATACACTCTTGATTCTCCATATTTTCACAAAGATCATCATAGGATTGAAAAGTGTGTTTTGAGTGAGCAAAAGAGATCAGGACAAGTGAGGCAAGTAGCATTTTTGATATATTCATTAGGACTCCAATTTTTGATGGATGAATTTTACCCTTAAACAGGTAAAATAAATATAAAAGTTTGCTTATTTTTAGCTTAATAAGCATATATTTTTAATATTATGTGATATAAAAATACTATTTTAGTCAAATTTGGTATATGCTATCTCTTTGGCAAAGATTTTTGCCTTATCAGGCTCTGTTCTATCCCAATCTACAAACTCTCTCTTCAACACCTTTAGATAAAAGTTCTCTAGCAGTTTTCTATCTTCTGGTGTGAGTTTATCTATAATCATTCGACCTCCAAACTTCTGATTGAGAGAGGGTTTGATATCAAGTGGTGCGTGGAATTTATGAAAATATTGTGCTATTCGCTCTTCACCTTTGGTATCGTTGCCTGTTGTGCCGCATAGTATAAAAGAGGCGATAATCTTGCCTGTGAGTTTGGCTTTGTACTCCTTCAGAAACCGTATCATATCTCTGTGTACACCATCTATCCAAACCCCTGAGCCGATGATAAAGAGATCATACTCCAAAACACTCTTGGCAAAGTCCATCTCTTCTATATTTAGCATAGCAACATCTCTCTCTAAACCCTCTGCTATCCACCCGGAAGTCTCTTGGGTAGCACCATACCGTGTAGCATAGATAAGAGCTACTTTTTTCTCTTTATCTTCTACAAGAGGTTTGATACTCTCCCCAAAACTCAAGGCACTCGCTGCCAACAGTGTGATAGCACCACCCAGTATGATAAATTCTCTACGATCTGTTTTCATCTCTTCTCATTGTCATTTTAGCTTTGGTAGTAAGTAACATAATATAAACCCGAAATATGCAATAGATATTACTAAACTAGCATCTATCATTGCACCTAGGGCATTTGCGAGAAAATCACCGATTAACCTTTTGGTTATTCACAAACACCCTAGGCACAAGCATAAACGCTATTTTGGCAACTCTATTGCATAATTCGGAATAAAGCAGTATATCCTTATTATGATTATAATACCTCACTAAAAAGAGTAGAAGTCTATCAAAACAAAAACTGTGATTTAGTTATGTAGACATCAATACTATCATTTTTTTAGTTAACAACTCACTTTATCGAAAGTATTTTAGGCTATGAATTTGGATGATTTTAACGCCATTGCGGGTCAGGTCATCTTTGCAACACATAGAGGCTCAAAGCCTAAAGAAGTTTTAGATACTTTAAGAAAACATAAAATAGAGAATAGAAAAAAGTCTAAAATAACTCATTATGAAAAAGAGTGAATAGTTATTGACAGAGATAATCATAAGTGTTTTTTTGAAATAATGAAAATAGCTAGAGAGAATAGTATTTGTGTAGCATTTTCTAATGAATCTTATGAATTATGGCTTTTATTACACTTTCAATTAGTTTCAGTACATACGCATAGAGATAATTTAAAAAATCGATTAAATACTATCTTTTTGAATAGATTCCAAATAGAATATGAAAAATCATCGCAAGATGTTTATCTTTTACTTAGAAGCTTACAAGAAACAGCGATAAAGAATGCTAAAATATTAATCTCAGAGCATTTTGGAAATTTTAAAAGTAAAGAAGATAGAAGTAGGGCAGTAATGAAGGCGTTAGATGATGGCTATGGACAAGCAGAGGTGGCTCGGTATCTGAATATTACTGCTTCGGCTATTGCTAAGGTTAGGAGGAAGTTTGAGTAAAGGTTTATTTTCATCACCTGACCCTAAAAGTTGACCCTAAAAGTACTACTATTTGTTATATCTCTTAGTCAGTTACACTTTCAAATGCTTCTTCATTCATTGGTTTTTTTGTGATACCAAGGTAGCAAAAATGAAATCATTATTCCAACAAATATCCACTCTAGAGTGAATTGACCTACACTTAAATTTTCTGCAACAAATGGCAAATCACTGTTAAGAACGAATGTTATATGTCTAACCAAGGATTGGCTTATTACCATGATAACAAAAATTAATTTTAAGGATTCTGTTGTTTTACTTTTCGAATTATTATCCCAAATCAGTAAACCAACTATAAAATAGGCAATCGTAGGCTCCACAAAGGATAAAGAAGCAATAATAGTTGTCGTTAAATCATATGGAGGTAGGAGAATATCTTGGGGATTAGCAGGAGTGAAAAAAACCAATAGACCAGCTGTT